>JAIUOX010000025.1 GCA_020160955.1 Pseudomonadota bacterium | reverse complement strand
GAGGTTGCCCGGCTTGTCGGCCTGGACCAGCGGCGCGTCCGGGGCGCGGGCGGCGTCGATGCCGGTCACCGGCTCCTCCGGCGTCCAGGCGATCGGCACGTCGGCGTCGCGGATCGACAGCACGACGTCGCGCGGCCCGACCAGCGCGACCACCGCCTCGCCGCGGTAGCGCACCTGGCCGTCGGCCAGCACCGG
Organism: Pseudomonadota bacterium; assembly: GCA_020160955.1. GTDB lineage: Bacteria > Pseudomonadota > Alphaproteobacteria > Reyranellales > Reyranellaceae > Reyranella. The sequence continues at coordinate 50,181 of JAIUOX010000025.1, read as the reverse complement.
CTGGTCCTTGACGTCGGGGTAGATGCCGTAGCCGTTCGACGGCACGTCGGCCGCCGTCAGCACGGCGGCGAGCCGGGCGCGCAGCGGGCCGAGATCGCCCAGCGTGAAGCGGGCGCGCGCATGCGGCGAGCGCACGACCCGGATCCACAGCGCGTCCGCAGGGACCGAGTCGGCGCCGAAGCGCTCGCTGCCCTCGACCTTCGGGACTCCGTCGACGCGGGCGAGGCGGGCGCCCACCGCCTGCCCCGACGCGGGCGTGGCCGGCAGCGGCGCGGCGGCGTCCATCACGGCGTCAACGATCTTGGTGTAGCCGGTGCAGCGGCAGAGCACGCCGCCCAGCGCGTCCTCGACCTCGACCCGGCTGGGCGCCGCGTTGGCGCGCAGGAGCTCGGCCGCGGCCATCAGCATGCCGGGCGTGCAGATGCCGCACTGCGCCGCGCCGTGCGCGAGGAAGGCGCGCTGCAAGGCCGCCAGCGGGCCCGCCGCGAGACCCTCGACCGTCTCGACGGCGCGGCCCTCGACCTGGCCCATCGGCACCAGGCAGGCGCAGACCTGGCGGCCGTCGATCAGGACCGTGCAGGCGCCGCAGTCGCCGGCCTCGCAGCCGACCTTGGTGCCGACGAGGCCGAGATCGTCGCGCAGCGCCGTGGTCAGCCGCGTGATCGGCGCGCCGTCCCAGGCGGCAGCCTTGCCGTTGAGAGTGAAGCGCACCGTCATGGCGAGAAGCCCCCGAGCAGGCGCTGCAGCAGGGCGACCACGGCCTCGCGGCGGTAGCCGGCGCTGCCCCGGATGTCATCGATCGGGCTGAGCGGCGCGAGGTGGCTCTCGCTCACCACGGCGGCCAGCCGGTCGCGCGGTTGGCCGGCCAGCACCGCCTCCAGCGCCGGCAGGCGCTCGGCCACCGCGGAGCAGGCGCCGACCGCGACGCGCGCCGCCGCGACACGGTCGTCGTCGTCGAACTCGACCACGGCCGAGGCCATGGCGATCGAGATCACGAGGTAGCGCCGCGCCCCCAGCTTCACGAAGGCGCCCTCGGCCGGCCGCGCCGGCTTCGCGACATGCAGCGCGACCACCAGCTCGTCCGGCGCCAGCGCGGTGCGGCGCGGGCCGAGAATGAACGAGCGCAGCGGCAGGCGGCGCGGCGCCGGGCCGGCAATCTCGACCGTGGCCTCGAGCGCCAGCAGGGCCGGCGCGCCGTCGGCGGCGGGCGAGGCATTGCAGAGATTGCCGGCCAGCGTGCCGGCGTTCTGGACCTGGCGGCCGCCGACCTCGCGCGCCGCCGCCTGCAGACCGGCGAACAGCGGCGGCAGGCGGGCCTCGGCGACCTCCGACCAGGTCGTGGTGGCGCCCAGCCGCCAGCCTTCCGGGGTCTCGACGATGCCGCGCAGCGTGGCGATGCCGGTGAGGTCGAGCACGTCCTCGTCGATCGTCCGGCCGACCCGCGCGGGATAGACATCGGTGCCGCCGGCCAGCACCAGCGGCGGCGCGGAGGATCGCGCCAGCACGGTTAATGCCTCGTCGAGGCGGCTCGGTCGGAAGTAGGCACCCATATCGTTCGTGTACGCACGATGCCAATGGGCGTTGTGGGAGTCAAAGGCGATGGCCTTTCCTCCGTGCGCGCGAGCGCGGGGAGGTGTCCGCGAAGCGGACGGAGGGGTCATGAGCTTCACGACGGTAGCCCATGACCCCTCCGTCACCGCTGCGCGGCGACACCTCCCCATGCTGGCGCATGGGGAGGAAAGCCATTCACGACGTGATCAGATGACCCGCGACAGCAGCTCGAGCAGCTGGCGCTGCTCCTGGGCGTTGAGCGGCTTCAGGGTCTCGCGCGATACGGCAGGACCGTTGACCATCAGGCGGGTCACCAGCTTGTGGCCCTCGGTGGTCAGGCTGAGCAGGGTGCGGCGTGCGTCGCCCGGGTGCGGGCGCGAATCGACGAGGCGGCGTTCCTTGAGACGGCGCACGACACCCTGCATCGTCGCCTTGTCCATGCCGACCAGGCGGCCGAGATGATTTTGCGAGAGCTCGGTGTACTCGTGCAATTTGACGAGGCTCGAGTACTGGGTCGGCGTGATGTTGGGATCGCCGATCGTGACCTGGAAGATCGCGCTGGCGCGCTGGTGCGCGCGCCGCAGCAGGTAGCCGACCTGTTCCTCGATCTTGTAGGGGCGCGAGACCGGCGCTTGCGCCGGCTTGGTCTCCCTCTCTTTTCTCGCGACGTTGCCCGCCATCGCCCCCGCCTCTCGTTGAGTCTTCGCTACACCGGTCGCGCGAGATTCACAACGGTCTCATAAGCCTCCGGATCGGCGGCGAATTGCTCCAGCGCTTGACTCGTGTTGTCAGACATGAAGAGACGCGAAAAACTTTCCGCGACACCCGCGAAACTGCTTCGCGGCGCGACGGTGACGCTGCGTCAGGCCAGTGGCAGTCTCGTGTTTCAACCAGTGGGAAGGAACCATGGCGGGCGCGCTGTCGGGCATCAGGATCGTCGATCTCACCAACATCATTCTCGGCCCCTACGGCACCATGCTGCTGGCCGACCAGGGCGCCGACGTCATCAAGGTCGAGGCGCCGGAGGGCGACGCGGTGCGCCACATCGGCAAGCCGGCCCGCACGCCCGGCATGGGCCCGACCTACCTGTACGTGAACCGCAACAAGCGCTCGCTCTGCCTCGATCTCAAGCAGCCGGCGGCCCGCGCCGCGCTGCTCAAGGTGATCGCCACCGCCGACGCCTTCGTCCATGCGCTGCGGCCCCAGGCGATCGAGGCGCTGGGCCTCGGCTACGACGAGATCCGGAAGGTGAAGCCGGACATCGTCTATGTCGGCGCCTACGGTTACTCGGCCGACGGCCCGTACGGCAAGCTGCCGGCCTACGACGACGCCATCCAGGCCCGCTTCGGCATCGCCAGCCTGATGGGCCAGGCCGCCGGGGACGACGTGCCGCGCTACCCGCCGACCATCATCGCGGACAAGACGGTCGGCCTGACCTTCGCCTTCTCGACCCTGTCGGCCCTGATGCACCGCCAGCGCACCGGCGAGGGCCAGTTCGTCGAGGTGCCGATGTTCGAGACCATGGCCGCCTGGCTGATGGTCGAGCACCTGTGGGAGCGGACCTTCGACGACGAGGGTACGGTCGGGTACACGCGCCTGCTGGCGAAGACCCGCAAGCCGTACCGGACCAAGGACGGCTGGATGGCGATCCTGCCCTACAACGACAAGCACTGGCGCAATTTCTTCGAGCTGGTCGGCAAGGAAGAGGTGCTGCAGGACCCGCGCTACGCGACGATCAACGCCCGCTCGCTGCACATCGGCGACATGTACGCCATGGTCGAGGCGCTGGCGGTCACCCGGACCACCGCCGAGTGGGTGCGGCTGCTCGACGAGGCGCAGATCCCCAACGCGCCGGTCTCCCGCCCGGCCGACCTGTTCGACGACCCGCACCTGGTGTGGCGCAAGCTGTTCGCGAAGTACCCGCACCCGACCGAGGGCGAGATCACGATGGTCGAACCGCCGATGCGGATGAGCCGCACGCCGCCGGAAATCCGCCGCCTGGCGCCGCGGCAGGGCGCCGATTCGCGCGACGTGCTGGCCGAGGCCGGGGTCGACGCGGCCGAGATCGAGGCGCTGAAGGCCGCCGGGGCGCTGATCGAGCCCGGCTGAGCGACTAGCCGATGGCCAGCTCGGCGGCGGCGAGGTCCTCGAGCGCCGCGCCGACCGACTTGAACAATGTGATGGTGCTCACATCCTGGGGTGCGCGGCCCGCGACGGTGCCGCGCGCGAGCTCGTGCAGGTCGCCGACCACGTGGCCCGGGACGATCGCCCCGCTGGCCAGCGGCTGGGCGAGGTCGCCGCCCTCCTTCAGCGCGCCGGCGCGGGTGTCGACGTAGACCCGGGCGCGTTGCACCGCCGCGTCGTCGCTCTCGCGCATCAGCGGCGTGTAGGCGCCGACCAGGTCGAGGTGCTGGCCCGGGCGCAGCCAGCGTCCCTCGACCAGCGGTTCCTTCGACAGCGTGGCGCAGGACACGATGTCGGCCTCGGCCACCGCCGCCGCCCGGTCGCCGACCGCGCGCACCCGCACCGGCCGGCCGAGCGCGCGCGGCAGGCTGTCGGCGAGATCGCCGGCCAGCGCGGCCGCCGCCTCGGGCCGGCGGCCCCAGATCATCACCTCGTCGATCGGCCGGACCTTGGCATGGACGCGCGCCAGCTGCGGCGCCAGCGCGCCGGTGCCGATCACCAGCAGGGTGCGGGCGCGGGCCGGGGCGAGAAAGCGCGCCGCCAGCCCGGAGGCGCAGGCGGTGCGCCGCTTGGTCAGCACCGTGCCGTCGAGCATCGCGAGCGTGCGGCCGGTCTCGCCGTCGAGCAGCAGGTACTGGCCGTAGATCGCCGGCAGCCCGCGCTGGCCATTGTCGGGAAACACCGTGACGACCTTGATGCCGACGCGGCCGGACGGACCGCGGGTCCAGGCCGGCATCAGCAGCAGCGTGGCGTCGGCCGAGCCGGGGCCGTTGGGCGCGGCCAGCGTGTGGTGGTGGCGCGTCGGCATCTCGCAGCCGTCGCGGAACATCGCCGCCAGCCGGTCGACCAGGGCGAGATCGTCGAGCGCGGCGTCGACCTCGTCGCCGGACAGGATCCTCAACGGCCAGGTCTCAGGCGAACGGGCCGCGCGTCGCCACCGGGCGCGCGAGGTCGGGCGCGACCAGCGCGCGCTGGCGCTCGATCGCCCGCTGGTCGCGCGGCAGGGTCGCCGCAGCGGCCGCCGGGGTCCCCGGGGCGGCAGGAACGTTACTCTCGCGCAGGCGCTGGACCTCGCGATCGAGCCGGGCGGCCTCGCCGCTCGCCTCGCGAGCGCGGCGGCGATGGTGGCGGCCGGACATCCAGCCCAGCCCCAGCCCGGCCAGCACGCCGAGCAGCAGCAGCCCGATCACCAGCAGGTAGAGCGGCAGCACGACGAGGTGGGGCAACGGCCACAGCGAAAGCTCGACCGGCTGGCGGTTGCTGACCGCGACCAGCACGCCGGCGAGGATGAACAGCAGGAACAGGACGCGCGCGAGGAGCTTCATGCCGGGCGGAGAATGCCATGGGACCCCTCTTCCCGTCATCTCGACCGGCGGGCCCAGGTGAAGGGTCCCTCGCTGCGCTCGGGATGACAGGAAAGGACTGTCATCCCGAGCGCAGCGAGGGACCTTTCAAGCGACGCTCAGGATTTGTCTTCGCCCGGCTCGTCGGGCGGCAGAAGGCCGGCGGCCTTCACGGCCTCGCGGTTCAGGCGGTCGCGCAGGTCCTTGCCGGTCTTGAAGTAGGGTACCCGCTTGGACGCCACCGCGACCTGCTCGCCGGTGCGCGGGTTGCGACCGGTGCGCGGTTCGCGCTTCTTCACCGAAAAGGCGCCGAAGCCGCGCAGTTCGACGCGGTGGCCGGTGGCCAGCGCCTTGGAGATCTCGTCAAACACCGTGGCGACGATACGCTCCACGTCCCGTTGATAGAGATGAGGGTTCCGGGCCGCCAGGCGGGCGATCAGCTCCGACTTGGTCATTAACAGCACAGTACCGCAAAAACCGGACTGTCACAAGCCTAAGCCCTTGAAACATAAAGAAAAGGGGCCGGCGTTTCCGCCGGCCCCTCGTCCGATCGTCCGAAGAGGTCCGATCCGATCAGTCGTCCTTCTTCTGGGCCTTGCTCAGCGCGGCGCCCAGGATGTCGCCCAGGCTGGCGCCCGAGTCGGACGAGCCGAAGTCGGCCATCGCCTTCTTCTCCTCGTCGAGTTCGCGCGCCTTGACCGACAGCACGACCCGGCGCGAGGCGCGGTCGATGTTGGTGATCTTGGCGTCGAGCTTGTCGCCGATCGCGTAGCGGTCGGGACGCTGCTCCGAGCGGTCGCGGCTGAGCTCGGACTTGCGGATGAAGCCCGGGATGCCGTCGGACACGGTCACGTCGATGCCGTTGTCCTGGATGCCCGCCACGATGACGGTGACCACGTCGCCCTTCTTGGCGACGGTGCCGACGTTCTCGAACGGATCGTTCTCGAGCTGCTTGATGCCGAGCGAGATGCGCTCCTTGTCGATGTCGACGTCGAGGACCTTGACCTTGACCTGGTCGCCCTTCTTGTAGTCGCGGATCGCCTCGTCGCCGGCCTTGTCCCAGCTGAGGTCGCTGAGGTGGACCATGCCGTCGATGTCGCCGGGCAGGCCGACGAACAGGCCGAACTCGGTGATGTTGCGGACCTCGCCCTCGAGCTCGGTGCCGGCCGGGAACTTCTCGGCGAAGCTCTCCCACGGGTTGGCCATGCACTGCTTGAGGCCGAGCGAGATGCGGCGCTTGGACATGTCGACGTCCAGGACCATCACTTCGACTTCCTGCGAGGTCGAGACGATCTTGCCCGGGTGGACGTTCTTCTTGGTCCAGCTCATCTCCGAGACGTGCACCAGGCCCTCGACGCCCGGCTCCAGCTCCACGAAGGCGCCGTAGTCGGTGATGTTGGTGACGCGGCCCTTGAGCTTCAGGGCGACCGGGTACTTGGCGCCGGCGCCATCCCACGGATCGCTCATCAGCTGCTTCATGCCGAGCGAGATGCGCTGCGTCTCGGGGTTGAAGCGGATGACCTGCACCTTGACCTGCTGGCCGATGGTGAGGGCTTCCGACGGATGGTTGATGCGCTTCCAGGCGATGTCGGTGACGTGCAGCAGGCCGTCGACGCCGCCGAGGTCCACGAACGCGCCGTAGTCGGTGATGTTCTTGACGACGCCGTCGAGCACCTGGCCCTCGGACAGGTTGCCCATCAGGCGGGTCCGGTCCTCGGCGCGGGTCTCTTCCATGACGGCGCGGCGCGACACCACGATGTTGCCGCGGCGGCGGTCCATCTTGAGGATCGCGAACTGCTGGGCCTGGCCCATCAGCGGACCGACGTCGCGCACCGGGCGGACATCGACCTGGCTGCCCGGCAGGAAGGCCACGGCGCCCGACAGGTCGACCGTGAAGCCACCCTTCACGCGGCCGAAGATCGTGCCCATGACGCGCTCGCCGTCGGTGAACGCCTTCTCGAGCAGCGTCCAGGCCTCCTCGCGACGCGCCTTGTCGCGCGACAGGACGGCTTCGCCGTCCTTGTTCTCCATGCGGTCGACGAAGATGTCGACGAGGTCGCCCTCGCGAACCTCGGGGGCCGCGGTGCCGCCGTTGGCGAACTCGCGCAGCGCGACGCGGCCCTCGGACTTCAGCCCGACGTCGACCACGACGAAATCGTTGGCAATGCGAATGACGCGGCCCTTGACGACCGTGCCTTCGAAGCTCGCGGAACCGCCCAGCGATTCCTCGAGTAGTGCTGCGAACTCCGCGCTGGCGGCGTCGTTCGACGGTTTACGCAGGGCGCTGCCCTTGGCCATGACTACCTCTTCCTTCCTCGATCCCGGGCGAAACGCTGCCGCCCGTCGGCCAACCGGTTAAGTCCGGCGGATCCAATGCCTTGAGACACCGCGCCCGGGGCGAGCCCCGGCCGCAATCGCCGCTGAGTGTCGCCGATCCCCCGGCGGCGACTTACGGTCCGGGGGGTCGGAAGCCCTTGCGCTCGATGAACGCCACGGCGGCGGCGAAAGCCGCGTCGGCATCCATGTCGCTGGTATCGAGAAGGTAAGCATCGGGTGCGGCTTTCATCGGTGCAGCCGCCCGTTCGCTGTCGCGACGGTCCCGCTCCGCCATCTCGGCAAGAACGCGCGGCCTTATAGTCTCCACCCCCCGTTCGCGCAACTCCCGGTACCGCCGGTCGGCGCGCGCCTCGAGGCTTGCGGTGACGAACAGCTTCACCGGCGCCTCGGGGCAGATGACGGTGCCGATGTCGCGCCCGTCGAGCACCGCGCCGGACGCCTGCGCGGCAAAATCCTTCTGGAATTTCAACAGGTTGGCCCGGACCTCCGGGATCGCGGCAACCTTGGAGGCGGCCTGGCCGGCCTCGTCGCCGCGCAGGCCCGGCTCGGCCAGGTCGGCCATCGCCAGGCCGGCCGCGGCGGCCGCCGGGTCGAGGCCGCGGTGGCCGGCCAGCCAGCCGACGGCGCGGTACAGCAGGCCGGTGTCGAGGTGGGGCAGGCCGAAGTGGCCGGCGACCCGGCGGGCGAGCGTGCCCTTGCCGGAAGCGGCGGGGCCGTCGATGGCGACCAGGAGGCGGGAAGTTGGGCGAGACATCGGCGCCGCCTTAGCACGGCGGAATTTGGTTTTGACAGGGTGAAAGGCGCGTGACATACGCCACCCCTCGCGGCCGGTCTGGCCGGTTTCTGCGAAATTTCCGGGAGTTTCCTGCGTGGTCAAGGCGAGCTGGGGTACGAAGCGCACCTGCCAGAGCTGCGGCGCGCGGTTCTACGACCTGAACAAGAGCCCGATCCGGTGCCCCAAGTGCGGCCGGGACCATGATCGCGAGGACTTCGTGAAGGTCCGCCGTGGCCGTGGCGCGGCTGCCGCCGCCGCGACCGCCGCGGCCGCTGCCGCCGCGGCGAAGGCCGCCGCCAAGAAGAAGAGCGACGAGGCGGCGCTGGCCGGTGACGAGTTGCCGGACGTGGAGGGCGACGACGCGCTGGAGGATACCGACGATCTCGGCGACGAGACCGAGGACCTGGAGGTCGAGGTCGAGGTCGAGGACGACAAGGGCGAAGGCGACCGCTAGGAACTGTTGCCACCCGGCGGAGCACCCATTATACCTCCGCCGCCCAGAGTTTCGGGGCCATAGCTCAGCTGGGAGAGCGCTACAATGGCATTGTAGAGGTCGACGGTTCGATCCCGTCTGGCTCCACCATTAGGACAAGGGGTTGGCTCTCGCGAGCCGACCCCTTTTTCTTTTTGCGTCTTTCAGCGTTCAGGGTTCGTCGGACGTCACGATCCGATCGCGCGCCGGCAACGGTGCCCATCCTGTTTCCTCTTGTCGTGTTGCGCTCGAGGGCGGCTTCGGCTGTGCTGTCTGAACGATTCTGGACAGCCGGGTCACCGAGAGAACGGTCCCCGGTCGGTGCAAGCGCCGCTCGATGGCGGAGGAGAAGCAGATGGCACGGAAATCCTGGGGTGCCGCCCTGGCGGCAGGATGCGTGATGGCCTGCCTGGCCCTGGCGTTCGCCGGACCGGCCACGGCGCAGACCGCGCCGCGCGGCCAGAAGCCGGTGAAGGTGGCGGCGGTCGACTTCATCCCGGCGTGGGGTGACCTCGACGGCAACGTCGCGCGGCTGGCGCAAGCGGTCGAAAAGGTGGCGCAGCAGGGCATCGAGTACGCCGTGTTCCCCGAGACCGCGGTCAGCGGCTACCTGTTCAGCGACAGCGCCCAGCTCGCGCCGTTCCTCGACACCATCCCGGGCAAGGCGACTGCCGCCGTGCTGCCGATCCTGCAGCGCACCGGCCTGCACATGAGCGTCGGCATCGCCGAGCGCGATGCCGTCACCGGCCTCGCCTACAACACCGCCGTGCTGATGGGACCGACCGGCATCATCGGCAAGTACCGCAAGAACGGCCTCAACCCGCAGGACCAGAAGGTGTTCGCGCCGGGCACCACCGGCGTCGAGGTGTTCGACACGCCGCTCGGCCGGATCGGCCTGGTGATCTGCTACGACGACACCTACTGGCAGTACGCGCGGCTCGCGGCGCTGCGCGGCGCCCAGATCATCGGCTGGCACTCGGTGTCGGACCGCGTCATGCCCGGCACGCCGCCGGCGCAGGCCACGGGCAACCACTCGACGGTCGCCAGCGTGCAGTACATGAGCGCGCAGAACGGCGTGTGGGTGGTCGGCGCGACGCGCAGCGGTGTCGAGACCAACCCGGTGACCGGCGGCAAGCTCTACTACAACGGCGGCTCGAGCATCTGGTCGCCGAAGGGCGAGAAGCTGGCGCAGGCGCCTGTGGTGCCGCCCGAGACGCTGCCGCCGGGCTTCAACAGCCTGGTGTCGGCGACCATCGTGCCGGCCGAGGCCGACGCCGAGCGCACCGCGCGGCTGGCGCGGCGGCGGCCCGACCTCTACCGGCCGCTGCTCGCCCTGCACCGCAGCCCGACCGACGGCACCGCGACGACGGGCGAGCGCGCGGTGTCGCTGGCCGCCGCGCAGTGGCCCGAGGGACCGTCGCTGCTGGCGAGCGCGCGGCCGGCGGCCGGCGAACTGCTGGTGCTGCCCGAACTCTCCGCCCTGCCGTCGGGCCTGCCGGCGGCCGAACTCGCCAAGCGCGCCGAGCCGCGCGACGGCGCGTTCGAGCAGGCGCTGGCCGCTTCGGCCAAGGCCGGCGCCGGCTGGGTGGTCGGCTCCTATCCCGAGCGCGACGGCGGCCGGGTGTTCCACACGGTCGCGCTGGCCGGCCCGGAGGGCAAGGTGATCGCGCGCTACCGCGCCACCCATCTCGCCGGCGACGCGACGGCGTGGGCGGTGGCGGGCGACGCGCCGGTCGTGGTCGACACGCCGCTCGGCCGGATCGGGCTGGCCCTCGCCTCCGAACTGGCGGTGCCGGAACTGGGCGGCCTGTACGGCGCGCTGCGCGCCGACATCGTGGCCGCGCCGGCCGGCCTGCCCGATGCGCTGAAGGTGCAGATCGACGCCAAGCTGTACGCGGTCAGCGACCCGCCGACCGGCCGGGCCGACTTCTATCCCTACGCGACGGCCAAGCAGAACCAGCTCTGGCTGGTGAGCGGCGGCCGCCGTTCCGGCAACGCCACCGCCGCCGCGATCTACGGCCCCGAGCCGGTGGTCGAGACGCCGACCCTGACCGCCTCGGCCAGTGAGCCGGCGCTGCGCTACCGCACCCGCGTGCCGGCGCCCGGCACCTGGATCAACCAGCAGCAGCTGATCGGCGGCCAGATCCCGCTGTTCTACGTGCCGCTGGTGCTGGCGTCGGACAATGCCTGCCTCAAGCAGTGGCAGGCCGCGGGAACCGGCGCGCCGCCCTGCGCCGCGCGCTGAGCGTGGCCAACGGCTGGCTGCCGCGACGGCTGGCGCCACGCCTGGCGGCGCTGCTGCCGCCCGAGCCTCGGACCTACGACGGCCCGCGGATCGCGCGCTGGGCGGCGATCGCCTACCTCGTGGCGATCACCGCCCGCAGCCTCGTCCACCTGCTGGCGCCGGACGGCGGCGCCCACTCGATCGCCTCGATCGATCTCTCGGTCGCCGGCGGCGCCAACATCGTCGCGCTGTTCGGCCAGTGGGGCGCCATCCAGCTGCTGCTGGCGGGACTGCTGTGGGTGCTGCTGCTGCGCTGGCCGGGCACGACGCCGCTGGTCGCGCTGGTGTTCTGCCTCGAGCCGCTGCTGCGCCGGCTGTCGGGCCTGCTGAAGCCGGTCACCACGGAACACACCGCGCCCGGCGTCGCGCTGAACGACGTCGTGCTGCCGGTGATGCTGGTGGTGCTCGCGCTGTCGCTCTGCCCGGCGCGGCCAACGGGACGACGCTAGGCGCTTTCCCGCCGCGCCATTCGATGCGAACGTGGCGCGGGGGCTCATGCACACGATCCTGGTCCGGCTGGCGCGCGGCGTCGGCGCCGTCTTCTGCCTGCTCGGCGCGGAGGTCGCGGCCGAGACGCCCGGCCGCGTCTTTCCCTATCGCTGGGAGACACCGCCGCCGGTCGACGCGATCACGACCGCCGACCTGCAGCAGGCGCTGACCTGGACGGGCCACTACACCGGGCCGATCGACGGCGCGATGAGCGCCGCCACGCGCGAGGCGCTGGCGGCGTGGCAGGCGGCGCGCAAGCTGCCGGCCGGCGCGCTGTCGCCGCAGCAATCGCTCGAGCTCGTGACCGAGGGCCTGAAGCAGCGCGACGCCGTGAAGTGGGCGCGCCTCGTCGACGATTCGCTGGGCTACAGCGTCGGCGTGCCGACCGCGCTGACCGAGCTGCAGCCGCCGGCCCAGGAAGACGGCCGCTGGTGGACCCGGTCGCGCGGGCCGTTCGCGCTGTCGATCAGCGCCCGGCCGATGGCGCAGGCCTGCGCCCAGGTCGACGACGAGCAGAAGCGCTACGCCGGGATCACCGCGCCCGACCGCAAGGTGCGCCTGCAGCAACGGCGCGACGACGGCTTCGTGGTCGCCGGCGAACGCGGCGACAGCCATTTCTTCACACGCTCGCTGTGCCGCGACCAGGGGCTGCTGACCGTGGTCGCGAGCCTCGCCAACGCGCGCGCCGCCACGCAGGGCGCGGTGCTGGCCGCGGCCGCCAACAGCGTGACGCTGCGGCCGGTGCTGGTTCCCGGCGCGAAGCCGACACCGCGGATCGAGCCGCTGCCGCTCGCCCCCGCGGCCGCGCCGCCGCCGGCGACGGCGACGACCGTCGATCGCACCGGCAAGACCGCGGCGATCACGCTGGTGCTGCGCGAGCAGAACCCGCTGCGGCCGGAGGAAGTGTTCGAACGGGTCGCCCCGGCTGTCTGGGTGGTGCGGGTGCCGCGCGCCCAGGGATCGGCGGTGGCGATCAGCGCCACCGACCTGCTGACCAACTGCCACGTCGTGGGCAAGGAGCCGACGGCGACGATCGAGCGCGAGGGCGACAAGCGCGAGGCGACGGTGGTCGCGGCCAACGAGCGGGCCGACCGCTGCGTGCTGCGCGTCGGCGGCAAGGCGGGGGCGCTGCCGCGCTGGGTGCGCGTGCGGCCGTGGGCCGACGTCAAGGTCGGCGAGCCGGCCTACACGGTGGGCGCGCCCAAGGGCTACGAGCTGTCGCTGGCCGACGGCATCGTGTCGTCCAAGCGCACGATGAGCGACGAGGGCCGCGTCATCCAGACCTCCGCCCCGATCTCGCACGGCTCGTCCGGCGGCGGCCTGTTCGATTCGCGCGGCAACCTGCTGGGCATCACCACCTTCATGCTGAAGGACGCCCAGAACCTGAACTTCGCGATCGCCGCCGAGGAATACGCGCGCTGACGCTTTCGCGGCGGGCGGTTTGTTGGCAACGTTCGCGGGCATGCCAGCCCCTGCCCCTCCCGCGGCTCTCCGCGGGCCCGCCCTCACCTTCACCGGCGACCCGTTCCAGGACGGGCTCGAGCGCACCATGGTGCACGAGCCCGACGCCATCGTGGCGATGGCCGACGGGCACATCACGCATTTCGGACCGGCCGCCGAGGTCCTGAAGACCCTGCCGACGGACGTCGCGGTGCGCCGCGTCGCGGACCATTCGCTGATCGTGCCGGGCTTCGTCGATACCCACGTCCACTTCCCGCAGACGCCGATGATCGCCGCCTACGGCGCGCAGCTGCTCGACTGGCTGGAACGCTACACCTTTCCCAACGAGCTGAAGTTCGCCGACAAGGAGCACGCGCGCCGCGTCGCCCGCCTGTTCCTGCAGGAGTGCCTGCGCAACGGCATCACGACCAGTTGCGTCTACTGCACCGTGCATCCGCAGTCGGTCGACGCGCTGTTCGAGGAGGCCGAGGCGCTCGGCCTGCGGATCGCCGCCGGCAAGGTGCTGATGGACCGCAACGCGCCCGAGGCGCTGCGCGACACCGCGCAATCGGGCTACGACCAGTCGGCGGCGCTGATCGCGAAGTGGCACGGCCGTGGCCGCCTGCTCTACGCCATCACGCCGCGCTTCGGCGGCACCAGTTCGCCGGAACAGCTGGCCGCCGCCGGCGCGCTGTGGCGCGCCCATCCCGGCTGCCTGATGCAGACCCACCTCGCCGAGACGCCGCAGGAAGTGGCGTGGATGAAGGAGCTGTTCCCCGACCGGCGCGACTACCTCGACGTCTACGATGCCCACGGCCTGTGCGGCCGGCGCGCGGTGTTCGGCCACGGCATCTGGCTGGACGACAGCGAACTGCAGCGGCTGCACGCCGCCGACGCGGCGATCGCGCATTGCCCGACCTCGAACTTCTTCCTCGGCAGCGGCGCCTTCGACATCGCCCGCGCGGTGCGCGCCGACCGGCCGGTGCGGGTCGGGCTGGGCACCGACATCGGCGCCGGCACCTCGTTCTCGATCCTCGCGACGCTGGGCGAGGCCTACAAGGCGGCCCAGCTCAACCGCTTCGCGCTGTCGGCCGGTCACGCCTTCTACCTCGCGACCCGCGGGTCGGCGCGCGCGATGGACCTCGAGGACCGGATCGGCAGCCTCGCGCCCGGCCACGAGGCCGACCTGGTGGTGCTCGACCTGCGCTCGACGCCGCTGATCGCCTACCGCATGGAGCAGGCCCGCGACTTCGCCGAGCAGCTGTTCGTCCAGATGACGCTGGGCGACGACCGGGCAGTGCGCGAGACCTGGGTGGCCGGCCGGCTGGCCTGGGAACGAACCAACCCGTCCAACTGCCCCTAGTGTGAATTTTTGGCGTCGGCCCATTATGTTGTGGCCGGCTGCCGGGGATGGGGGTACGCTTTCAAGGTCAGACAGAGGAGGTGCTTATCCGTCCCAGGGAGCTACGCCCTGACGGAGCCTGGATCACCGGTGGAACCCCCGCCGCGTGCCCTGTCAGCCTCACCATCTGCCTGACGACCGATCGCCCTCGCCCCCGCCTGCGGGGGCTTTTTGTTTTGGGGCCATCGGTTCCCGCTCTCCCGACCTCGTTCCCGGAGTCCGAATATGGCCAAACGCGCCGCACGCCGAGCCAAGCTGCACGCCATCGATAGTGCCCGTATTCACAACGTCGTCTTCGACAACACTCCGGCCAACGACCGCGACCAGAGCTATATCCGCAAGATCCGACCGAGGAGCGACAACCAACGCATATTGATGGAGGCGATAGACTCGAAACCGCTGACCGTGGCGCTGGGCCCGGCCGGCACCGGCAAGACCTACCTCGCCATCTCGGCCGCCGTGGAGGCCCTCGAAGGCGGCTCCGTCTCGCGCATCCTGCTGTCGCGGCCGGCCGTCGAGGCCGGCGAGAACCTCGGCTTCCTGCCCGGCGACATGCGCGAGAAGCTCGATCCCTACCTGCGCCCGCTGTACGACGCGCTGAACGACCGGCTGGGACCCAAGCGCCTGCGCCAGCACCTCGACGACGGCACGATCGAGATCGCCCCGGTCGCCTTCATGCGCGGCCGCACCCTGAACAACAGCTTCGTCCTGATCGACGAGGCCCAGAACTGCACCTACGGGCAGCTCAAGATGCTGCTGACCCGGCTGGGCTGGCACTCGACCATGGTGATCACCGGCGATCCCGACCAGACCGACCTGCTGCCGGAACTGTCCGGCCTGGCCGCGATCGGCCAGAAGCTGGACGGGCTGGACGACGTCTCGGTGGTCAGGCTGGGTCACCAGGACGTGGTCCGCCACCCGCTGGTCGGCCGGATGCTGTCGGTACTCTGAATACCGAAAGTTATCCACAAATAGGAACGCGGCAGACGATTGGACCAAACCAAGAACGTCTGCCGCTTCCAGATTTTTATCTCTTCCGTCCCCAGCTTAAATAGTCGTTCCAGATCAAGGGCCTGGGTGGGTTCAGCCGGGCTGCTGCCACCGCTACGGAATTGAGTCAACACGGTGACGGTGCGGCAACGGCACCCCCGGCGGGCGCTTTTTCACAGGGTTCCCCACATACCTTCTCCGCGCCGTCCCGGCCCCGGGTGCGCTAGGGAGAACCCGTGATCGACGACACCATCCCCGAGCTCGCCTCCGACGAGGCCGACAGCGACACCCCGCCGGCCGCGGGGTCGCTGGCCGACGGCGTGCGCATCATCGGCGAGTTCGTCCGCACCCTGCCGCGCAAGCCCGGCGTCTACCGGATGATCGCCGCCGACGGCGAGGTGCTGTACGTCGGCAAGGCCCGCTCGCTGCGCAACCGGGTGGCCAACTACACCCAGCCGACGCGGCTGGCGACCCGGCTGATCCGCATGGTGTCGGCGACCCGGACCATGGAGTTCGCGGTCACCGACAGCGAGGCCGAGGCGCTCCTCCTCGAGAACAACCTGATCAAGCGCTTCAAGCCGCGCTTCAACGTGCTGCTGCGCGACGACAAGTCGTTCCCCTACATCGTCATCCGGCGCGACACCGAGTGGCCGCAGCTGGCCAAGCACCGCGGCACCCGCGAGGCGGGCAACGAGTATTTCGGCCCGTTCGCCTCGGCCACCGCGGTCAACCGCACGCTCTACGCCCTGCAGCGCGCCTTCCCGCTGCGCTCGTGCTCGGACGGCGTGTTCTCGACCCGCACCCGGCCGTGCCTGCAGTACCAGATCCGGCGTTGCACGGCGCCGTGCGTCGGCCGCATCGACAAGCCCGAGTACACGGCGATCGTCGACGAGGTGCGCGGCTTCCTCGGCGGCCGCAACCGCGAGATCCAGCAGGCGCTGTCGCACCGCATGGAACAGGCCGCCGCCGACCTGCACTTCGAGCAGGCCGCGGTGCTGCGCGACCGCATCCGCGCGCTGACCCAGATCCAGTCGCACCAGTCGATCAGCCTGCCGTCGATCGACGAGGCCGACATCTTCGCCGTGCACGCCGAGGGCGGCCATGTCTGCGTCCAGGTGTTCTTCCTGCGCGCCGGCCAGAACCTCGGCAACCGCGCCTACTTCCCCAGCCACGCCCGCGACCTCGAGCCGCCGGCCGTGCTGGCCGCCTTCATCGGCCAGTTCTACGAGAACCGGCCGGCGCCGAAGCTGGTCCTCGCCAGCCACGAGGTCGATGACGCCGAGCTCTTGCAGGAAGCGCTGGCGCTGGCGGCGGGCCACAAGGTCGAGATCCGCAACCCCAGGCGCGGCGACCAGAAGGACGTGCTCGACCAGGCGGTGGTCAACGCGCGCGAGGCGCTGGCGCGCCGGCTGGCCGAGCGCGGCACGCAGCGCCAGCTGCTGGAAGGCACGGCGCGGGTGTTCGGTCTGGAGGGACCGCCCGAGCGGATCGAGATCTACGACAACAGCCACATCCAGGGCGCCGCGCCGATCGGCGCGATGGTGGTCGCCGGGCCGGACGGCTTCATCAAGAACTCGTACCGCAAGTTCAACATCCGCAGCGAGGAAGCCGCCGGCGACGACTTCGCGATGATGCGCGAGGTGCTGGAGCGCCGCTTCGGCCGCGCGCTGCGCGAGGATCCCGAGCGCCGCGACGACAGCTGGCCCGACCTCGTGCTGATCGACGGCGGCCAGGGCCAGCTCGAGGTGGCGCGCCAGGTGCTGACCGAGCTGGGGCTGGAGGACATCGCCATCGTCGGCATCGCCAAGGGGCCGGACCGCGACGCCGGCCGCGAGCGGTTCTTCGTGCCGGGCAAGCCGCCCTTCTCGCTCGAGCCGCGCGACCCGGTGCTGTACTTCCTGCAGAGGCTGCGGGACGAGGCGCACCGCTTCGCGATCGGCACCCACCGCACGCGGCGCGCCGCCGACATCACGCGCTCGGCGCTCGACGAGGTGCCGGGCATCGGGGCGGGCCGCAAGAAGGCCCTGCTGCACCACTTCGGCAGCGCCCGCGCGGTCGCCGGCGCGACGCTGGAGGACATCAAGGCGGTGCCCGGCATCTCCGAAACGCTGGCCCAGAAAATCCATGACCACTTCCGGGGCGGCCGCTAGAAAGAACGGAATGCTGAACCTGCCGAACCTGCTGACGCTGTCGCGCATCGTCGCGATCCCGCTGGTCGTGGCCTGCTTCTGGCTGGACCGCGGCTGGGCGCAGTGGCTGTCGGCCGGGCTTTTCGCAGTGGCGTGCATCACCGACTGGTTCGACGGCTACTTCGCGCGGCGCTACCACCAGATCTCGCGCTTCGGCCGCTTCCTCGACCCGATCGCCGACAAGCTGCTGGTCGCCGCCGCGCTGGTCATGCTGGTCAAGAACGGGACGCTGGCCGACATCAACGTGCTGGCCGCGCTGATCATCCTGGCGCGCGAGATCCTGGTCTCCGGCCTGCGCGAGTTCCTGGCCGAGTTGAACGTCAGCGTGCCGGTCAGCCAGCTCGCCAAGTGGAAGACCGGGGCGCAGATGGGCGCCATCACCTTCCTGCTGCTGGGCGACGCCGCGCCACCGGTGATCGGCCAGGTCGGCCTGGCGCTGATCTGGGTCGCCGCCGTGCTGACCCTGGTCACCGGCTACGACTACCTGCGCACCGGGCTGCGCCACATGGGTAGCGAGAATACGCAATGAAGGTCCGCTACTTCGCCTGGATGAAGCGCACGGTCGGCGTCGCCGAGGAGGAGCTCGCGCCGCCGGCCGAGGTCCGCACCGTCGGCGACCTCGTGACGTGGCTGCGCGGCCGCAGCCCCGGCCATGCCGAGGCGTTGGCCGAGGGCGCGGCGTTCGGCGCGGCGGTCGACCAGCGCACCGCGACCTTCGACGTGCCGATCGCCGGCGCGCGCGAGGTCGCGTTCTTCCCGCCCTTCACCGGCGGCTGACACCTGCGGAGGCGACCATGGCCGTGCGCGTCCAGGAGGCCGACTTCGACGTCGGCGCGGAACTCGACAGCCTGACGAAAGGCAACCGCCGGATCGGCGGCCTCGCCGTGTTCGTCGGCCTGGTGCGCGAGATGCACGTGCGCGAGGGCCTGCACCGCGACCGCATCGACGCGCTGACGCTCGAGCACTATCCCGGCATGACCGAGAAGGCGCTGGAGGAGATCGAGGCCGAGGCACACCGCCGCTGGCCGCTCGAGGGCTCGCTGATCGTGCACCGCTACGGCCGCATGGAAGCCGGCGAGCGCATCGTGCTGGTCGCCGTCGGCTCGCCGCACCGCGAGGCCGCCTTCGAGGCCTGCGAATTCCTGGTCGACTGGCTGAAGACCAAGGCGCCGTTCTGGAAGCTCGAGGAAACCCCGAAGGGCGAACAGTGGGTCGCCGCCCACGAGGGCGACGACGCCGCGGCGGCGCGCTGGGAGAAGTAGCGATAGGTCCCTCGCTGACGCTCGGGATGACAGCCTCACCTTGTCATCCCGAGCGCAGCGAGGGACCCTTCATCTAGGCGGCCATCGACCGGCCGACCTGTTCGAGATGCGCCGACTCGCCGAAGCCTTCGGCGTCCGGGGCGCGCACCAGGGCGTGGTAGTCCTCGATCAGCGTCCGCGCCACCGGGCCGGGCTGGTAGCGATGGCCGTCGATCGAGCCGACCGGTACGATCTCGGCGGCCGAGCCGCACAGGAAGACCTCGCTGGCCGTCGACAGTTCCGCCGGCTTCACGACGCGCTCCTCGACCGTCCAGCCGCGGCGGCGGGCCATGCCGATCACGGCGCGGCGCGTGATGCCATCGAGGAAATTGTCCGGTGCCGGCGTCACCAGCCGGCCGTCGATCACCAGGAAGACGTTGGCCCCGGTCGACTCGGCGAGGTCGCCCTTCCAGTCGAGCATCAGCGCGTCGTCGAAGCCCGCCTTCAGCGCGCGGTCCTTCTCGATGCCGCAGATCAGGTAGAGGCCGGCCGCCTTGGCGCCGCCCGGCGCACTCTCGGGCGACGGGCGGCGATACTTCGCCAGCGTGACGTCGATCCCGGCCGGGCGCGCCTGCACCGACAGGCGGCTCTCCTGCGCCCACGGCGCGATCGCGAGATGCACCGTCGTGCCGATCGCCGAGACGCCGAGGACCTCCGAGCCACGCCACGCGATCGGCCGGATGTAGGCAGCGGTCAGGCCGTTGGCGCGCACCACGGCGCGGGTCGCCTCCTCGATCTCGGCGCGGCTCCACGGGATCTCGTAGTCGAGCATCCGGGCCGAGTTGATCAGGCGCTGGCTGTGCGCAGCGAGGCGAAACACCCGGCCGTCGTACAGCCGCTCGCCCTCGAACACCGCCGAGCCGTAGTGCAGGGCGTGGGTCAGGACATGGACCTGGCTGTCGCGCCACGGCACCAGCTTGCCGTCCAGCCAGATGAACCCGTCGCGGTCGTGCATGCTTAAGGACATTGCCCATCCTCCGCAGGAATATTTCCCATTCGGTCGTTTCGGACTCCCGAATGGCAACGATGAACCCTAATAGGTCAGTATCATTGACCTTGTCAATATCCCTGCCCCAGCTCGGCGATGGAGCGTGTAGGATCGCCGGATGGGGCATTCGCATGGCCATGCGCACGGCGGACCCGGCACCGCGGCCGGGCAGCACAAGGCGCGCCTGAAGGGCGCGCTGGCGCTGACCGCCGGCTTCATGGTGGTCGAGGCGGTCGGCGGGCTGCTGACCGGCAGCCTGGCGCTGGTCGCCGATGCCGCCCACATGCTGACCGATGCCGGCGGTCTCGCCCTCGCCCTGATCGCCATCCGCTTCGCCGAGCGGCCGGCCACGCCGCAGAAGACCTTCGGCTACGTCCGGCTGGAAATCCTGTCGGCGCTGCTCAACGCCGTGGTCCTGCTGCTGCTCACGATCTTCATCCTCTACGAGGCGGTCGGCCGCCTGCTCGATCCGCCGCCGGTGATGGCCGGGCCGATGCTGGCGGTCGCGCTGGTCGGGCTGGCGGTGAACCTCGGCAGCATGAAGCTGCTGGCGGCGGGCTCGTCGGAGAGCCTCAACGTCAAGGGTGCCTACTTCGAGGTGATGAGCGACATGCTGGGCTCGCTCGGCGTGATCGTCGCGGCCCTCGTCGTGATGTTCACCGGCTGGCGGCTGGCCGACCCGATCATCGGCGCCGCCATCGGCCTGTTCATCGTGCCGCGCACCTGGGGCCTGCTGCGCCAGGCGGTGCACATCCTGATGGAGGGCACGCCACCCGAGATCGACGTGGCGCTGCTCGAGGCGGCGATCCGCGAGGTGCCCGGGGTGCGCGCCGTGCACGACCTGCACGTCTGGACCCTGACCTCGGGCCTCGACGCGCTCAGCTGCCACGTCGTGATCGACGACATGGCCGGGGCGCGGGCGACCCTGGTCGCGGTCAACGAGATCGTGGCGACGCGCTTCGGGCTCACCCACACCACCATCCAGGTCGAGGACCAGGCGCTGCGCGACGCCGAGGCGCATCGCCCCGTCTAAGCCGTGCTATAGTCCGCCCAGGAAGCCTCGACATCGCATGGTTGATTCCAGACCCCCCGCCAATCCCCTGTTCCTGCGCGAGGAGGAGCTGCGTCACGGCATCGAGCTGATGTTCTATGCCTACCGCGACTTCACCTTCGAATCGGACCAGCAGCTCAAGCACTACCAGCTCGGCCGCGCCCATCACCGCGCGCTGTACTTCATCGGCCGCCACCCCGGCCACACGGTCGGCCACCTGCTGTCGATCCTGAAGGTCACCAAGCAGTCGATCAGCCGGGTGCTGAAGGACCTGCTGGAGAAGGGATACGTCGAGCAGAAGAGCGGCGCGCGCGACCGCCGCGAGCGGCTGCTGTGGCTGACCGAGAGCGGCCAGGCGCTGGAGCGCGCGCTGACCGACCGCCAGGCCCAGCGCTTCGCCCGCGCCTACCGCGAGACCGGCGCCGAGGCGGTCGAGGGCTTCCGCAAGGTGCTGCTGGGCCTGCTCGACCCGGCCGAGCGCGCGGTCGTCGACAAGCAGGTGCGTGGCGGGCGGTGAGCCAGATCGACGCCTCGGCCGACAAGCCGCACATCCTGGTGGTCGACGACGACACCCGCCTGCGCGAGCTGCTGCGGTCGTTCCTGTCGCGCAACGGCTTCCGCGTCACCGTCGCGGCCAACGCCGCCGAGGCGCGCGAGCGGCTCGACCTGATCGACTTCGACCTGATCGTGCTCGACGTCATGATGCCGGGAAAGAGCGGCCTCGACCTCGCCACCGAGATCCGCCGCACCGACGACGTGCCGATCCTGATGCTGACCGCGATGGTCGAGACCAAGGACCGCATCGCCGGCCTGGAAACCGGCGTCGACGACTACCTCGGCAAGCCGTTCGAACCGCGCGAACTGCTGTTGCGGATCCAGAACGTGCTGAAGCGCAACCGGCCGGCCGCGCCGGCGGCGGGCGGCGAGGCGGCGCGGCTGGTCAGCTTCGGCCCGATGCAGTTCGACCAGGAGCTGGGCGAGCTCACGCAGGAGGGCAAGCGCGTGCCGCTGACCGACGCGGAGACCGCCCTGATGCGCGTGCTGTCGGCGCGGCTGGGCGAGGTGCTGAGCCGCGAGACGCTGTGCCGCTCGGTCGGCGCGGCGGTCAACGAGCGGGCGATCGACGTGCAGGTGACGCGGCTCCGGCGCAAGATCGAGCCCGACCCGTCGTTCCCGCGCTACCTGCGCACGGTGCGCGGCCAGGGCTACCGGCTGGTCGACGCATGAGGATGCCCGCCTCGGCCCGCGACCTGTTCGACCGCATCGCCGAGTTCGCCGACAAGCACTCGCCGCAGACGCTGTTCGCCCGCGCCCTGCTGATCATCGTGGTGCCGATGCTGCTGCTGCAGGCGCTGTCGGCGTGGTGGTTCTACAGCCAGCGCGGCGACAACGTGACCAACCGCCTGGCCATCCTGCTGGTCCGCGACCTGCGCATGCTGATCGCGCTGCGCTCGGACTTTCCCGACGAGGCGCACCGCGCCTGGATCATCCGCCACTCGGCCCAGGACCTGCTGCTCTACGTCAGCTTCCGCAAGGGCATCATCCGGCCGTTCCGCGAGCCCGAGTTCTTCGACATCGTGGCGCGCGAGGTCCAGGGGGCGCTCGAGGCCGACCTCAAGTATCCCTACTTCATCGACAACTCGATCGGCGGCGGCCAGATGCTGATCGAGATCCAGCTGGCCGACGGCGACGTCATGGACGTGCTGGTGCCGCACGTCCGCCTGACCTTCGGCTCGAGCTTCGCCTACGTGATCGCCCAGCTCGGCCTGGCGCTGGTGCTGTTCGGGCTCGCCATCTGGTTCATGCACCGCGAGCTGGTGCCGATCGAGCATCTCGGCGTGGCGGCCGACGCGCTGGGCAAAGGCCGCGACGTGCCCGACTTCGCCTTCTCGGGCGGCACGCGCGAGGTGCGCAACGCCGCCACCGCCTTCCACACCATGCGCATCCGGCTCAGCCGCTCGATCCAGCAGCGCACCGAGATGCTGGCCGGCGTCAGCCATGACCTGCGCACGCCGCTGACCCGCATGAAGCTGTCGCTGGCGCTGCTGCCGGAATCGCCGGAGACGCGCGAGCTGGCCGACGACGTGGTCGACATGGAGCGGATGATCGAGGGCTACCTCGCCTTCGCACGCGGCGAGGGCGACGAGGACACCTCGCCGACCGACCTGTCCGACATCCTCGAGGACGTGGCCGCCGGCGCGCGGCGCAACAACGCCAACATCGAGGTGACCTGGCAGGGCGACATGAACGTCGAGCTGCGGCCGCTGGCGATGAAGCGGTGCCTGACCAACCTGGTCGGGAATGCCCTGCGCCACGGCACCGCGGTGCGCCTCCAGGCGGTGCGCGGCCGCACCTCGGTCGAGATCATGGTCGACGACAACGGCCCCGGCATCCCGCCCGAGATGCACGAGGACGTGTTCCGGCCGTTCTTCCGGCTCGACCAGTCGCGCAACGTCGACACCGGCGGCGTCGGCCTCGGCCTGACCATCGCCCGCGACATCGCGCGCAGCCACGGCGGCGACGTTTCGCTGGCCGCGTCGCCGCTGGGCGGGCTGCGGGTCATCGTGCGGATTCCGATCTGAGGGACGGTCCGGCCGACTTGCCAGAAGGCGTCCGGTGGTACAGTGAGGGGCGAAAGTCGAGAGTGGAAATGTCCAAGACCCAGAAGCTCCAGTTCGTCCACACGCCCCACCCGTCGCCGCTGCCGGCCGACCAGCGCGCCGAGTTGCTGAAGAATCCCGGGTTCGGCCGGGTCTTCACCGACCACATGGTGACGATCCGCTACCACGAGTCGAAGGGCTGGCACGATGCGCGGGTCGAGCCGCGCGCGCCGATCCCGATGGACCCGGCGGCGGCGGTGCTGCATTACGCGCAGGAAGTGTTCGAGGGGCTGAAGGCCTATCGCACCGCCGACGGCGGCGCGACGCTGTTCCGCCCGATCGAGAATGCCCGGCGTTTCCAGAAGTCGGCCGAGCGGCTGGCCATGCCGTCGCTGCCCGAGGAACTGTTCATCGAGTCGTGCGACAAGCTGGTCAGCATCGACCGCGCCTGGATCCCCGACGGCGACGGCAGCCTCTACCTGCGCCCGTTCATGTTCGCCAACGAGGTGTTCCTCGGCGTCAAGCCGTCGTCGGACTACCTCTACCTCGTGATCGCCTCGTCGGTCGGCGCCTACTTCAAGGGCGACTCGCCGGCGGTCTCGGTCTGGGTGTCGGACGACTACACGCGCGCCGCCCCGGGCGGCACCGGCGCCGCCAAGTGCGGCGGCAACTACGCCGCCAGCCTGCTCGCCCAGGCCGAGGCGACGCAGCACAAGTGCGACCAGGTCGTCTTCCTCGACGCCGTCGAGCGCAAGTGGATCGAGGAACTGGGCGGCATGAACGTGTTCTTCGTGTTCGACGACGGCTCGATGGTGACGCCGCCGCTCGGCGGCACGATCCTGCCGGGCATCACGCGCAACTCGCTGCTGACGCTGGCCAGGGACAAGGGCATCACGGTGCGCGAGGAGCGCTACTCGATCCAGCAATGGAAGGCCGACGCCGCCAGCGGCAAGCTGCGCGAGGCCTTCGCCTGCGGCACCGCCGCGGTGCTGACGCCGATCGGCACGGTGCGCAGCAAGGATGGCGAGTTCCGCATCGGCAACGGCAGCCCGGGCCAGCGCACCGAGGAGCTGAAGGCCGCCCTGGTCGGCATCCAGCGCGGCAAGGCGGCCGACCCGCACAAGTGGATCCACCGGGTGTTTTAAAGGTCCCTCGGGCTTCGCCCTCGGGATGACAGCAAAGCTTTGTCATCCCGAGCGCAGCGAGGGACCTTTCGCTTGTGTCAGAACAGCCTTCCCCCGTTCGGTACCGCGCGCTCGGGCGACACCAGCACGACGCTGCCGTCCGCCGCGGGAAAGCCGAGCGTCAGCACTTCCGACATGAAGCGGCCGATCTGGCGCGGCGGAAAGTTGACCACGGCGGCGACCTGGCGGCCGACGAGGGTCTCGGGCGTGTAGTGGACGGTGATCTGGGCGGAGGACTTGCGGATGCCGATCTCGGGTCCGAAGTCGATCTGCAGCCGGTAGGCCGGCTTGCGGGCACCCTCGAGCGGGGCCGCTTCGAGAATGGTGCCGACGCGGATATCGACCCGCGTGAAGTCGTCGTACGTGATCTGGCTCATGCGCCCAAACTAGCCCTCCCCCGCGGTGCGGGGGAGGGCCGTTCGGACGAACGATTTACTTCTTGGCGGCGAGCGCGGCCTTGACCTCTTCGGTCAGCTCGGCGACGCGGGCGTTCAGGGCGTCGAACGCCTCGGTCTGGCTCTTGCCGACCATCTCCGAGATCTCCTTGGCGTTCGAGATCGCGGTCTCGTAGGCCTTCTTGGCGAACTCGAGGTTCTTGATGGCCTTCTCCTCGACGGTCGCGGCGGCCAGCACTTCGCTGCCGTGCTTCGAGAAGTCTTCCATCGCGGCGCGGACCATGTCGCCCTGGCGCTGCGCGATCGTCTTGATCGTCTCGACGGCGGCGGTGTTGGCCGAGGTCAGGACGGCGAAGTTCTTGCGGGCGGTCTCGACGACCGACTCGACGTTGACGGCCGGCATCTTGAAGTCGCCGGCGACCTTGGTGAAGTCGAAGTCGGCGAACGGGTTCTTGAAAGCGCCATTGCTGAACATGGATAGGCTCCTTGGGATTGGGTACTGGACTTGAACTCTTGGTGACCGCGTTATGTTGCGGTGCACAACGGAGCCTAATCTAGGGATGCACTGCAGCGAGTCAAGGTGTGTTTTTGTGCGCTGCACCAAAAATTCACGGTGCAGGCGCGTTCATGACGCGGCCGGCGCCGGCGCCTCGTCCTTTTTCCCATACTTATCAAGGCGTTGAGCCCAGCGCTCGGCGCCCTTCAGGCGGCTGTCCAGGGCCGCCATGGTCTTCGACAGGTCGGCCGTGTCGTCGGCTTCGAAGACCTTCGTGACCGCATGGTGCAGTGCCAACAAGCCGCCCTGCCGCAGGACCCCGGGCAGGCCGTCGCTGGGCACCGCGGCCGCCTCCAGCATGGCGGCCATCGAGCGGCGCAGGGCCGGGGCGAGCGCCAGCGCCAGCGCCGGGTCGCGGGCCGCCGCCCGCCGCACCGCCGTCACCGCCGCCTTGTGCGGCCGCAGCGCGTCGTAGCGGCGCATCATGACGTCGAACAGGCGGTCGCGCGCCGTCTCCTCGGGATCGAGCGCGGCGGCGGTGCCGGCCAGCACCGCGTCGTCGACCCGGCGCAGGAAGCCCGCGACCAGCGCCGGCTTGTCCCGGTAGCGGCGGTACAGCTCGGCCACGCCCAGCCCGGCCGCCGCGCCGACCTCGCGTAGCGTCACGGCGCCGTAGCCCTTCTCGGCGACCAGCGCGAGGAAGGCGTCGAGGGCGGTGTCGAGTGAGGCGTCGGCCGGCTCGCTCATCCCGCCAGTTCCTTCGAGCGGGCCGAGGCGGCGGCCAGCGCCTTGTCGAACACCGGCTGGATGCCGTCGGCCGCCATCAGCACCTGCAGCGCCGCGGCGGTCGTGCCGCCGGGGCTGGTGACGTTGACGCGCAGCTGCGAGGCCGGCTCGGCCGATTGGCGCAGCAGTTCGCCGCTGCCGGCGACGGTGGCCCGCGCCAGCTGCATCGCCATCTCGGGCGCGAGACCGATCCTGGCGCCGGCCGCGGCCATCGCCTCGACCAGCAGGAAGACGTAGGCCGGCCCGCTGCCCGACAGGGCGGTCACCGGGTCCATCAGCGCCTCGTCGTCAACCCACAGGACCTGGCCCACCGCCTCGAGCAGCGCGTGGCAGCGCGCCTTCTCGGCAGCGGAGACGCCGGGCCCGGCGGTCGCGACGGTGATGCCCTGGCGCACCGCGGCGGGCGTGTTGGGCATGGCGCGCACGACCTTGGCCGCACCGCCGAGGTGACCGGCGAAGTAGCGCAGCGTCTTGCCCGCGGCGATCGACAGGAACACCGCGCCGCCGGCCGCGAAGCGCGCGAGATCGGGCAGCACCGCGTCCATCGACTGCGGCTTGACCGCCAGAACGACGACCTGCGGCGTCTCCCTGACATCGGCCGACGTGGCCACGCTGCGGATGCCCGGCGTCTTCGGGCGCAGCGCCTCGGCCGGCTCGGCGACGACGATGTCGGCCGGCGGCACGCCCTGGGCGAGCCAGCCTTCCAGCATGGCGCCGCCCATCTTGCCGCAACCGACGAGGAGGAGCTTGGTCATGGAAGCCTACTTGCCCTTGAATTTCGGCGCGCGCTTCTCGCGAAACGCCGCGGCGCCCTCGTGGCGGTCGGCGCTGTTGGCGATCGTCTCGAGCTTGTAGCGCTCGGGCACGAAGATCTCGGCCGGGCCGCGCGGCAGCGTCTGGTTGGCGAAGTCGCGCAAGGTGCGGATGACCAGCGGCGCCGAGTCGGCGATCACCTTCGCCATGCGGCGAGCCTCGGCGCGCTCCTGGCCGAGCGGCACCACCTTGTTCACGAAGCCGACGTCGTAGGCGCGCTTGACCGGGATTTCCTCGCCCAGCAGCAGCAGTTCCATCGCCACCTTGTGCGGCATGCGCGACACGATGCCCGGCATCAGGCCGCCGAACACGCCGACCTTGGCCTCGGGGTACATGAACTTCGTTGTGTCGGCCGAGACCATCAGGTCGCAGGTCATGACCATGCAGATCGCGCCGCCGATCACCCAGCCCTGGGTGGCGGCGATCACCGGCTTGGTCAGCGCGTGGCTGACGTGGGGGACCGCCTTCCACATGGCGGCCGGGGGCGCCTGGAGGTCAGCACCCGTGCAGAAAGAGGGGCCGTCGCCCTGCAGGATCGCGACCTGGTCGTCGCCCTTCTCGAAGGCCACGTAGGCGGCCATCAGCCCGTCGCACAGCTCCTGGTTCAGGGCATTGCGCCGATCGGCCCGCGCCATGGTGATGGTGGTGATGCCTTCGCTCGATTCGACCTTGACCAGACTCACGGCGTCCTCCGGATGTTCTCGCGCAGATGTCGCTGGGCGTTCTTGATGCGACCCTACCAGCCACCCATACTCCCTGCATCAGGAGTCACAGCCATGCAGACCCGCAATCCGTTCCTCGACGACCTCACCAAGGTGGCCAACGGCGCCATGGGCGCACTGTCCGGCATGAAGGACGAGATGGAAGCCCGCGTGCGCGACCAGATCGCCAAGATCCTCGACGGCATGGACATTCCGCGTCGCGACGAGTTCGAGGCGGTCAAGGCGATGGCCGCCAAGGCACGGGAAGAGAACGAGGCGCTCAAGGCCGAGATCGCCGCGCTGAAGGCCCGTCTCGAGTCGCCTCCCCCCCTGTCCGGCGCCTGATGCGCGTCGGGGTCGAGGTCGGCGGGACCTTCACCGACCTCGTGGCCGTCGAGGGCGGGCGGGTCGTCGTCACCAAGGTGCCGAGCACGCCGCGCACGCCCGACGTCGGCGCCTTCGCGGCGCTCACCGCCTCCGGCATCGATCTCGCCACCATCGAGGACCTCGGCCACGGCTCGACCGTGGCGACCAACGCGGTGCTCGAGCGCAAGGGTGCCGCGGTGGCCTTCGTCGCGACGGCGGGGTTCCGCGACCTGCTGTTCATGCAGCGCCACGACCGGCGCAACATCTACGACCTGTTCTACGCCAAGCCGGTGCCGCCGGTGCGCCGCAAGGACCGCTTCGAGGTGGTCGAGCGCCTCGGCGCCGACGGCGCGGTGGAAACGCCGCTCGACGAGGCCGCCGTGCAGCGCACCCTCGTGCCGGCGCTGGCCGCGGGCGGCTACCGGGCCGTCGCGATCTGCCTGCTCAATGCCTACGCCAACCCGGCGCACGAGAAGCGGCTGGCGGCGCTGATCGCCGCCGCCCTGCCCGGCGTGCTGGTGACCGCCAGTCACCAGGTGGCGCGCGAGTTCCGCGAGTTCGAGCGCGCCACCACGACGCTCCTGTCGGCCTACGTGCAGCCGGTGATCGACGGCTACCTGCAGCGCTTCGAGACGCGGCTGGCCGAGGCCGGCTTCCGCGGCCGCTTCACGGTGATGCAGTCGAACGGCGGCCGCCTGCCGGCCGAGGCGATGCGCGAGAGCGCCATCACCGCGCTGTACTCCGGCCCGGCGGCCGGCGTCGTCGGCGCGACCCGCCAGGCCGCGCGCTCGGACTTCCGCGACCTCATCACCTTCGACATGGGCGGCACCTCGACCGACGTCTGCCTGGTGCAGGACGGACGGCCGTCGCTCGCCTCGGAGAGCGAGATCGACGGCCTGCCGATCCGCACGCCGGTGCTCGACATCGTGTCGGTCGGCGCCGGCGGCGGCTCGATCGCCTGGGT
Source organism: Pseudomonadota bacterium (assembly GCA_020160955.1). GTDB lineage: Bacteria > Pseudomonadota > Alphaproteobacteria > Reyranellales > Reyranellaceae > Reyranella. The sequence continues at coordinate 21,080 of JAIUOX010000025.1, read as the reverse complement.
CGACGACGGCGGCATGCTGCGCGTCGGGCCGCGCAGCGCCGGCGCCGATCCCGGCCCCGCCTGCTACGGCAAGGGCGGCCAGGAACCGGCGACCACCGACGCCCACATCGTGATCGGCACGATCCGGCCGGGCGCCTTCCTCGGCGGCCGCATGAAGCTCGACGCCGACGCGGCGCGGCGCGCCTTCGAGCCGCTGGCCGAGCGCTTCGGGCTGACCGTCGAGCAGGCCGCCGCCTCGGCGCTGCAGCTCGCCGACGCCAACATCGTACGCGCCATCCAGCTGGTCTCGACCGAGCGCGGCCGCGACCCGCGCGACTACGCGCTGGTGCCGTTCGGCGGCGCCGGCCCGCTGCACGCCGCGCGCATCGCCGAGGAACTCGGCATCGCCACCATCGTCGTGCCGCCCAACGCCGGCGTGATCTCGGCCTACGGGCTGGTCGCCTCCGACTACACCAAGTTCGACGCCGTCACGCGCAAGATGAAGCTCGACGCGGCCGCCGCCGGAGAGGCCGCGCGCCTGTTCGGCGAGATGCGGGCACGGCTCGCCGCGCAGTTCGCCGACATGAAGCTGCCGGGCGACCTCGTCTACACCCACACGCTCGACATGCGCTTCGTCGGCCAGGCCTTCGAGGTCGGCGTCGAGGTGCCCGCCGACCGCCTCGACTCGCTCGACGCCGCATTGCTCGCCGGCCTGTTCGCCGACGCCCACCACCGCACCTTCATGCACGGCGCCGCGCTCGACCGGCCGATCGAGATCGTCACGCTGCGAGTCGGCGCGACCCTGCCGATCGGCGCGCCGCCGCGGCTCGACCGCGAGACGCTGCCGCCGCGCGCCGCCGAGACGACGCGGGTCTTCCACGGCGAGGCCTGGCTCGACTGCGCGCGCCACACCGCCGAGGCGCTGACCGTCGGCCAGGCGATCGCCGGCCCCGCCGTCGTCGAAGGCTATACCGCCACCACCTGGGTGCCGCCCGGCTGGACGGCGACGCTCGATGAAGCCGACAACCTGACGCTCCGGAGAACGCCATGAGTTCGCTCAGCGCCATCGACTACGCCGTCATCAGCCAGGCGCTGATCGCCGCCGCCCGCGAGATGGGCGTCAAGCTGATCCGCTCGGCCTACTCGACCATCCTGCGCGAGGCGCGCGACGGCTCGGCCGGCCTGATGGATTGTCACGGCAACACGGTGGCGCAGGCCGAGCTGATCCCGATGCAGCTCGGCCCGATCGGCGAGACGCTGCGCGCCTGCCTGCGCCGCCACCCGGTCGAGACGCTCCGGGAAGGCGACTTCCTGATCAACAACGACCCGTTCGAGGGCGGCCAGCACATCCCCGACGTCTTCATCTTCACGCCGATCTTCGTCGCCGGCCGGGTGGTCGGCTTCGGCGCCTCGGTGGCGCACCACCTCGACCTCGGCGGCGGCGCGCCCGGCCTCAACATCCATGCCTCCGACGTCTACCAGGAGGGGCTCCGCTTCCCGCCCAGCCGCTACAGCTTCGCCAACGACTGGAACGGCGGCTCGTTCGAGCGGCTGGTCACCGCCAACGTGCGCGTGCCCGACCTGACGATCGGCGACTTCAATGCCCAGTTCGCGGCCAACGCCATCGGCGTGATGCGCGTGCAGCAGCTGTGCGCGCGCTACGGCGTCGACAAGGTCGAGGCGGCGATGCGCGAGATGCAGGACTACTCCGAGCGCCGCGTGCGGGCGGCGATCGCGCAAGCGCCCAAGGGCACGTTCCATGGCGAGGACGCAATCGACGACGACGGGCTCAGCGACGAGCCGCTGGTGGTCAAGGCCAGCGTGACGATCGCCGACGACTCGGTCGAGATCGACTTCGAGGGCACCTGCCCGCAGGTCAAGCGCAACCTCAACTGTCCCTATTCCTCGACGCTGTCGGCGGCGCTGTCGTGCGTGAAGTCGGTGCTGACCAGCCCCGACATTCCCTACAACGAGGGCATGGCGCGGCCGATCCGCATCAAGGTGCCGTACGGCTCGCTGCTCAACCCGCGGCCGCCGGCGCCGGTGCGGGCGCGCATGATCCCGGCCTACCGCGCCTTCAACGCGGTGATGAAGGCGCTGGCCCAGGCCCTGCCCGACCGCGTCATCGCCACCGGTTTCGACTGCACCACGGCGTTCTGCCTCAGCCACCTCGGCGACAAGGGCTACAGCGTCTACCTCGAGATCTTCGGCGGCGGCTACGGCGCCTCGAAGGGCGCCGACGGCTGCGACGCCGTCGATTCGCCGCTCAGCAACTGCTCGAACGCGCCGGTCGAGTCGCTCGACATCGACTACGACTTTTTCCGCATCGTCGGCTACGAGTTGGCGCCGGATTCGTTCGGGCTGGGCGCCCGGCGCGGCGGCGCGGGCTTCCTGCGGCGCTGCGAGATCCTGAAGGACGACGTGCAGTTGGCGATCTACTCCGACCGCTTCCGGCTCTCGCCGGAGGGGCTGGAGGGCGGCGAACCCGGCCAGCGCGGCCACTGCCGCATTCGCCGCGCCGACGGCCGGATCGAGGAGCTGAAGAGCAAGGCGGCGGTCGATCTCGGCCGCGGCGACGTCGTCGAGATGTTCGTGGGCGGCGGCGCCGGCTTCGGCCGCGTCGCCGAGCGCCCCGACGCGCTGATCGAGCGCGACCTCGCCGACGGGCTATTGACGCGCGATCCCCGGACCACCCGCCGGCTGGCGGCGGAGTAGGCAATAAAGGTCCCTCGGGCTACGCCCTCGGGATGACAATGAAGTCTGTCATCCCGAGCGAAGCGAGGGACCTTTCGCAGGCCGGTCAGTACGACTTGTAGCCGAGGAACTTGCCCGACATGCCGATGCGGACGCGGTCGCCCTTCTGGTCGGGCTGGCGCTCCATCGTCATGTCGAAGTCGATCGCCGACATGATGCCGTCGCCGAACTCCTCCTGGATCAGTTCCTTCCAGGTCGTGCCGTAGACCTGGACCAGCTCGTAGAAGCGGTAGATCAGCGGGTCGGTCGGCGGGACCTGCGGCAGCGAGCCGCGATACGGCACCTCCTGCAGCAGCAGCGTCTCCTCGGTGCCCAGCCCGAACAGCTCGGCCGCCTTGGTCGCCTGCTCCTTGGTCATCTTCATCTGGCCCATGCAGGCCGCGGTGACGATGATCTTCGACGCGCCGCCGATCTTCGCCGCGATCTCTTCCCAGGTCAGGCCCTTCAGCCGCTTGGCCGAGAGGATCTTCTCGGTGACTTCTGCCCGCTTCATCGTTCTCTCCTGTCTTGCTTGATTCAGTGCGATTGGCGCAGCGGCACCACGTCGGCCGGCGGGTTCACCGCCGCCAGGCCCGGCTTCACCACTTTCAGCCGGCGCGGGTCGTAGCCGCCGCCGACGATCTCCTGGTCGAAGGCCTTCGACCGGTTGACCAGGAATTCCACGAGATGGTTACGGATCGCGTAGTACTGCGGATGACGGTGCAGGTCGTTCCGGTGGCGCTCGGCGCGCGGCATGGTGTTGACCACGATCTCGGCGATCTTCGCGCCCGGCCCGTTGGTCATCAGCACGATGCGGTCGGCCAGCAGGATCGCCTCGTCGACGTCGTGGGTGATCATGAACACGGTCTGCCGGGTGTCGGCGCAGATCCGCAGCACCTCGTCCTGCAGCATGCCGCGGGTCAGCGCGTCGAGCGCGCTGAACGGCTCGTCCATCAGCAGCATCTTGGGCTGGATCGACAGCGCGCGGGCGATGCCGACGCGCTGCTTCATGCCGCCCGACAGCTGGGCCGGCCGCTTGTTCTCGGCGCCCTTCAGGCCGACCAGCTCGATGAAGCGCCGGGCGTGCTCCTCGACCTTGCGGCGGTCCCACTTGGGCCAGCGCGACGACACCGCGAAGGCGATGTTGCCCAGCACGGTCATCCACGGCAGCAGGGCGTGGCCCTGGAAGATCACGGCGCGGTCGAGGCTCGGCCCGTCGATCTCGCGGTTGTCGACGATCACCGCGCCGTCGCTCGGCTGGTCGAGCCCGGCCAGCACGTTCAGGATGGTGGTCTTGCCGCAGCCGGAATGGCCGATCAGGCAGACGAACTCGCCGCGGTCGATGCCGAACCAGATGTTCTCGAACACCGCCGGCTGGCGCGGGTCGCCGAAGCGCCGGACAAGGCCCTCGACGCTGATCAGGGGACGGGGATCCATGGTCCTATTCCGGGTAAGTGACGAGCTTCGCCAGGTAGGCGAGACCCTGGTCGAGCAGCAGCCCGACCAGGCCGATCAGCAGGATCGCCGTGACGATGTTGGCGATCGACAGGTTGTTCCACTCGTTCCACACGAAGTAGCCGATGCCAGTGCCGCCCACGAGCATCTCGGCCGCGACGATCACCAGCCAGGCGATGCCGATCGAGATGCGCATGCCGGTCATGATGGTCGGCGCGGCGGCCGGCAGGATGACCCGGAAGGCGGTGCGGAACGGCCCGACCTCGAGCGTGCGCGCCACGTTCAGCCATTCCTTGCGCACGCTGGCCACGCCGAACGCGGTGTTGATCAGCATCGGCCACACCGAGCAGATGAAGATCACGAAGATCGACGAGATCGCGCTGTCCTTGATGGTGTAGAGGGCGAGCGGCATCCAGGCGAGCGGCGACACCGGCTTCAGCACCTGGATGAACGGGTCGAGCGCGCGGTAGACCAGCGGCGACATGCCGATCACGAAGCCGAGCGGGATGGCGGCCAGCGCCGCCAGGGCGAAGCCCAGCAGCACGCGGCCCAGCGAGTAGGCGAGCTGGATGCCGATGCCCTTGTCGTTGGTGCCGCGCACGTAGAACGGGTCGGCGAGGTGCTTCCAGATGGTGGCGGCGATGTCGGCCGGCGTCGGCATCGCCGACTTGGCGCCGGTGGCCGCCGCGGCGCCCACCAGCTTGGCGTACTCGGGATCGACCGCCGGCCCGCTGCCGCCGGTCGGCTGGGTGGCGAGCTGCCACAGGCCGACCACCGTCGCGAAGATCAGCAGCGACAGCAGGCCGGCGCGCAGCCCGAGCGAGTTCTTGAGCGTCGCCACGGTCAGGTCCGCTTGATCGCGAAGCTCTCGACGTACTCGTTGGCCTTGGCCGGGTCGAACGGCTTGCCCATCACGACGATCGACTTCTTCGACGGGTCCGGCGGGGTCAGGCCCATCTCCTTCATCATCGCCGCGGTGTCGGTGGCGAGGAACACCTCCGCCGCGACCTTGGCGTAGTCGACGTCACCCTTGAGCTGGCCCCAGCGCTTCATCTGGCTGAGGATCCAGATCGCGAACTGGTTCCACGGGAACGGGTCGAAGTCGATGCGGTTGGGATCCTTCTTCACGTTGCCGAGGCCGTCGGCGTAGGTCCCGGTGAGGACCTGCTCGAGCACCGTCTCGGGCTGGTTCAGGTAGTTGGCCGGCGCGATCGCCTTGGCGATCTCCTTGCGGTTCTCCTGCTTCGACGCGTAGGTCGTGGCGTCGATGATCGACTTCAGGAGCGCGCGGTAGGAGTTCGGGTTCTGGGTCGCGAACTCCTTGCTGACCGTGAACGCGCAGCACGGGTGGCCGTCCCACAGTTCCTTGGTCAGCAGGTGGATGAAGCCGACGCCGTCGAACACGGCGCGCTGGTTGAACGGGTCGGGGCCGAGGTAGCCGTCGATGTTGTCGGCGCGCAGGTTGGCGACCATCTCCGGCGGCGGCACCGAACGGATCTGGATGTCCTTGTCGGGATCGAGCCCGGCCTCCGCCACGTAGTAGCGCAGCAGGTAGTTGTGCATCGAGTAGTCGAACGGCACGGCGAAGCGGAAGCCCTTCCAGTCCTTCGGGTTGCGCTTGTCCTTGTGCTTCATGGCCAGCGTGATCGCCTGGCCGTTGATGTTCTCGATCGCCGGCATGGTCCACGGCACCGGGTTCGAGCCGACGCCCAGCGAGATGGCGAGCGGCATCGGCGACAGCATGTGCGAGGCGTCGTATTCCTTGGCCAGAGACTTGTCGCGGATCACCGCCCAGCCGGCCGTCTTGACCACTTCGACGTTCAGCCCCTGCTTCGAATAGAAGCCCATCGGGTGGGCCATGATGATCGGCGTGGCGCAGGTGATCGGGATGAAGCCGACCTTGAGGTCCTTCTTCTCGGGCGCGCCGCCCTGGGCAAAGGCCTCGCGGGCGGCGGCCAGCGGGAACACCGAGGAGATCGCGGCCATCGCGGTGGCGGCGCCGACCTTCTTCAGGAACAGGCGGCGCTGGGCGTCGACCGGGAAGACGGCGCGCAGGACGGCGGCGTCGACCACCCGGGTCCAGCGCGCCTCCTCGCTCGCCGGGACGGCGCTGGCCGCCAGCCGGTCGTGGTCCGAGGCGGCGTGGTTGCCGCCGCAGCCGCAGCGCCGGCCGAGCAGGGTCTTGGGGTCGAACGGGTCCTTGAACATCGTGCCTCCGGTTCTTCTTGGAGGCCGAAAACGCAAGGCATGTGCCAAGCCTGCAGACCCCGCGAAATCTGGAGTCGGACTGAAGCGATCCCGCGAGACTGCCTAAATAATTGGCAGATTTCCCGATTCGTCTCGCGGAATTTTCGCGATTCGAATCTGAACTCTGGGGATTAAATCGATGGAATCCCTGACTCTTTCCCCATTTTACCGCCGCAATTGATGTTGCAGCGTGAGTCAGCCTTATGGCAGTCTATCGCTTGTGGGTTGTTGGGTACCCACCACGATATGTCGGCCAGCCGCGAAAAAAGCGCCCACCCTCGGGGTCGCACTGCGGAAATGGTTGGGGAGCGGTCGATGGCTTTATCGAGACACGAGCGGACAAGACGGAAAGCCGATCTCAATCCGCTCGAGATGATCGAGAGGGTCGTGTCCGCCAACGACTGGCCGTTCGACCGGACCTCGGACCGCGAGATCGCCGTCGAGGTCGCCGGCCGCTGGTGCGACTACCGCATGTTCTTCAGCTGGCGCGACGACGTCGAGGCGCTGCACTTCACCTGCGCCTACGATGTCCGCATCCCGACCGAGCGGCACAACGACATCCACGTGCTGCTGGCGTTGATCAACGAGAAGATGTGGCTCGGCCACTTCGACCTGTGGACCGACGAAGGCCTGCCGATGTTCCGCCACGCCATCCCGTTGCGCGGCACGACCGGCCTGATGCCCGAGCAGCTCAACGACCTGGTCGAAGTGGCGATCAGCGAGAGCGAGCGCTTCTACCCTGCCTTTCAGTATGTCGTGTGGGCCGGCAAGACGCCCCTCGACGCCCTGACCGCCTCGATCCTCGAGACGGTCGGCGAAGCCTGAGCGAAAAAGGACCTCCGACGCCCCCTCTCAAACGCAGAAACAAAAAAAGTCTCTGTAAGTTGGAATGTCCTTAGCGGCGCCGGTCCCCCCAGACCGGCGCCGCGCCGATTTTGGGGTATAAGCGGCCCCCATGACCCTCCTCCCGTCGGTGATCCCCTACCCCGAGATCGACCCGGTGCTGCTGCATCTCGGGCCGCTGTCGATCCGCTGGTACGCGCTCGCCTACATCGCCGGCCTGGTCGCCGGCTGGCAGATCGTGCGCCGGCTGTGCGAGCAGCCGCCCAAGGTGCTGACGCCGGCCAAGATCGACGATTTCCTGCTGTGGGCGGCGCTGGGCGTGATCCTCGGCGGCCGGCTGGGCTACGTGCTGTTCTACAAGCCGGGCTTCTACCTCGCGAACCCGGCCTCGATCCTGACGCTGTGGGAAGGCGGCATGTCGTTCCACGGCGGCTTCCTGGGCGTCATCGTCGCGACGATCTGGTTCTCGCTGCGCAACAAGGTCGACCCGTTCCAGCTCGGCGACCTGCTGGCGATCGTCTCGCCGATCGGCCTGTTCTTCGGCCGGCTGGCCAACTTCATCAACGGCGAGTTGTGGGGCCGCACCACCGACGTCGCGTGGGCCATGGTGTTCCCGCGCGGCGGGCCGCTGCCGCGTCACCCCAGCCAGCTCTACCAGGCGTTCTTCGAGGGCGTCGTGCTGTTCGCGGTGATGCTGCTGGTGTGGCGCCTGAGCGACGGCAGGCGGCGGCCCGGCCTGCTGACCGGCACCTTCGCCTGCGGCTATGCCCTGGCGCGCATCGTCGGCGAGCTGTTCCGCGAGCCCGACGCGCACCTCGGCTACCTGTGGGGACCGGTCACCATGGGCATGGTGCTGTCGCTGCCGGTCCTGCTGGTCGGCGCCGGCCTGATCGTGCGCGCCTACCGTCGGCCGCCTGTCGCGTGACCTTGATCGCGTTTCCTTTCCTCCCCCTGCGACAGCAGGGGGAGGTGTCGGCGTCTTCGTCGACGGGGGGACAATGACCACCGAGCTCGGCCGGCTCATCGCGCGGCGCATCGCGCTCACCGGCCCGATCTCGCTGGCCGACTTCATGGCCGAGGCGATGGCCCATCCGCGGCTCGGCTACTATCGCCGCGCGCTGCCGGTCGGCGCGGCCGGCGACTTCACCACGGCGCCCGAGATCTCGCAGATGTTCGGCGAGTTGATCGGTGCCTGGCTGGCCGAGCGCTGGCTGGCGATGGGACGGCCCGCCCCGGTTCGGCTGGTCGAGCTGGGGCCCGGCCGCGGCACGCTGATGGCCGACGCGCTGCGCGCCACGCGCGGCGTGCCGGGCTTCCACGCGGCGCTCGACCTGCACCTCGTCGAGATCAACGAGCCGCTGCGCGCCCTGCAGGCCACCGCGCTGTCGGCCCATCGCCCGACCTGGCACGCGCGCCTCGACGACGTACCGGCCGGTCCGACGCTGCTGGTCGCCAACGAGTTCTTCGACGCCCTGCCGGTCCGCCAGTTCGAGCGCACCGACGCCGGCTGGCGCGAGCGCATGGTCGGGCTGGCCGAGGACGGCGAGACGCTGCGGCTGGCGCTGGCGCCCGGCGTCACCGCGTGGGCCGGCGCGCTCGAGGCGACCCTGCCCGGCGCCACGACCGGCGCGCAGGCCGAACTGTGCGAGGCCGGCCTGTCGGTCGCCGCGTCGCTCGGCCGGCGGCTGGCCGAGCAGGGCGGCTGGGCGCTGCTGATCGACTACGGCCGCGACGGCGCGCTGGGCGCCTCGCTGCAGGCGGTGCGCGGCCATCGCGGCACCGGCATCCTCGACCGGCCAGGCGAGACCGACCTCAGCGCGCTAGTCGATTTCGCCGCGCTGGCCCGCGCCACCGGGCGGCCGACCTTCGGGCCGGTCGGCCAGGGCGACTTCCTGCGGCGGCTCGGCATCGCGCCGCGCGCCGCCGCGCTCAAGGCCCGCGCCACCGCAGCGCAGGGCGCGGCGATCGATGCGGCGATGGCCCGCTTGATCGCCCCCGACCAAATGGGCACCTTGTTCCGCGTGTTGGCCGTGGGCGACGACAGAAGCGCCGCACCGGCCGGTTTCTCGGACAGCCCCCCGGATTTACCCGCTCCATGATCCAAGCTCGCGCCCTGGCCCAACTCGACGGCGTGCAGCACCGCTTCTTCACGCGCCGCGGCGGCGTGAGCGAGGGGCTCTACAGCTCGCTGAACTGCGGCTACGGCTCGGGCGACAGCCCGGACAACGTGAAGGAGAACCGCCGCCGCGCCGCGGCCGAGTTCGCCCTCGGCGAGACCGATCTCCTGACGGTGCACCAGATCCATTCGACCGACGTGCTGACCGTCGCCGACCACCGCTGGACCTCGCCGGGCGCGCCCAAGGCCGACGCGCTGGTCACCGACCGGCCGGGCGTGGTGCTGGGCGTGCTGTCGGCCGACTGCGCGCCGGTGCTGTTCGCCGACCCCGAGGCGCGCGTCATCGGCGCCGCCCATGCCGGCTGGAAGGGCGCGCTGGGCGGCGTCACCGACACCACGCTGGCCGCCATGGAGGCGCTGGGCGCGCGACGCGAGCGGGTGCACGCCGTGATCGGTCCCTGCATCGCCGGCGCTTCGTACGAGGTCGGACCGGAGTTTCCCGCGCCGTTCCTCGCGCAGGACGCGGCCAACCAGCGGTTCTTCGGCCCGTCGACGCGGGCCGGGCATTTCATGTTCGACCTGCCGGGCTACCTGCTGCAGCGGCTGGCGAGGGCCGGCGTCGCCGCCAGCGCGACCGGCCACGACACGCGGGCCGGCGAGGACGAGTTCTTCAGCTATCGCCGCAACACGCTGAACGGCGTGCGCGACTACGGACGGGGCCTGTCGGCCATCGCGCTCGGGACCTGACGTGCCTTACCTGATCATCCTGATGTTCTGCTGCCTGCTCGGCGTGGTCGCGACATGCGCCCTGCTGTGAGGCGCGCCGCCGGCCTGCTGCTGGTCGCGCTGGTGTCGGCGCTCGTGACCGCCTGCGCGCCGCCGCCGCGCGCCTTCGAACGCGACGAGTCGGAGTACCAGCCGCGCCGCCCGCTGCGCGACAAGGTCGAGGTGGCGATCGGCGCGCCGCGCAACATGTCGCCCGGCATGGGCCAGCGCGTCGCCGCCGGGCTGGCGATCGAGCTGCAGGCCTACGGCATCGTCGCCGCGGTCCAGCCGGCCGACGCGCCGATCCAGGTCGGCGGCATCATGGGCACGCGCGATGCCGACAACGGCATCGAGATCCAGATCGATTGGCGCATCGAGGGCGCGCCGAAGACCCAGGAGCCGGCGACCAGCCGGACCCGCGCCCGGCCCGAGGACTTCGCCGAGGAAAGCGAGCGGCTGGTGTCGCGCATCGCCCAGCAGGCCGCGCCGCGCATCGCCACGCTGATCGGCCGCCCGCCGAACTTCCAGGCCCGCGGCCTCGGCCAGGTGGCAGCCGGTATCACCGTTCCGGAGGAACAGCCGGTCGACCCGGTGACCGCGACCGCGATGGCGGCGGCCGGCGCCGCCCCGCCCAAGCCCGCGGCATCGCAGTCGCAGGAGCCGCAGGTCAAGGTGATGGTCGCGCCGGTCACCGGCGCGCCGTCGGACGGCAACAAGCAGCTCTACTCGGGCATGCGCCGCGCGCTCGGGTCGAACAAGATCGTGATCGTCGACGCGCCGGGCAACGACGTGTTCTCGGTGCAGGGCAACGTCACCCTGACCAAGATCGACGAGAACCGCGGCCAGCTCGTCATCAAGTGGGTCCTCAAGGACCCCGAGGGCCGCACCGTGGGCGACCTCGAGCAGTCCAACCCGGTGCCGCTGGCGGCCACGAGGGGCAGCTGGGCGGGCTTCGGCGACATCGTCGCGACGGCCGCCTCGGAAGGCGTTCTCGAACTCCTCCAGAAAGCGCTGACGCGGGCCCGTCCCTGAGACGGCGCGATGCGGTGAATCGTCTTGCCAGAGAGGGGTCGGTGACTGCTACTGTCCGGCCGAGCGGCTCGATTCTTGCAGAGAAGCCCGCTGCCACAGGGAGACAGTTGCTGATGTTCGATATCCGGAAGACGGTCGCCACCTTTGCTGCCGCGGTGAGCGCGGCGGCGCTGATGGCCGCGGCGCCGGCCGGCGCCCAGACCCTCAAGGTCGTGATGCACTCGGACGTCAAGATCCTCGATCCGATCTGGACGACCGCCTACATCCAGCGCAACCACGGCTACATGATCTGGGACACGCTGTTCGCCATGGACGAGAAGTTCGAGGTGAAGCCCCAGATGGTCGACAAGTACAGCGTGACCCCGGACAACCTGCTCTGGACCTTCACGCTGCGCGACGGGCTGGAGTGGCACAACGGCCAGCCGGTGACGGCCGAGGACTGCATCGCCTCGATCAAGCGCTGGGCTGCCCGCGATTCGATGGGCCAGAAGCTGATGGGTTCGGTCGAGAGCCTCGAGGCCGCCGACGCCAAGACCATCAAGATGAAGATGAAGGAGCCGTACGGCCTGGTCCTGCAGTCGCTGGGCAAGCCGTCGTCGAACGTGCCCTTCATGATGCCGAAGAAGACGGCCGAAACCGACCCGATGCAGCAGATCAAGGCCGAGGAAGTGATCGGCTCGGGTCCGTTCGTGTTCAAGGGCGACGAGTGGAAGCCCGGCGAGAAGATCGTCTACGTCAAGAACGCCAAGTACAAGCCGCGCAGCGAGCCGGCCTCGGGCCTGGCCGGCGGCAAGGTGGTCAAGCTCGACCGCGTCGAGTGGGTGTGGATCCCCGACGCGCAGACCCAGATCGGCGCGCTGCAGAGCGGCGAGGTCGACATGCTGGAGGCGCCGGGTCACGACCTGCTGCCGATCCTCGCCAAGGACAAGAACATCCAGCTGCTGAACTTCAACCCGACCGGCAACCAGTACACCTTCCGCTTCAACAGCACGGCCAAGCCGTTCGACGATGCGAAGGTGCGCCACGCCGTGTTCGTCGCCTTCGCCCAGGAGGACTTCCTCAAGGCGACGATCGGCGATCCGCAGTGGTTCAAGGTCTGCAAGGCGCCGTTCGTGTGCGGCACGCCGCTCGCCACCGACGCCGGCATGGCCGACGTGCTGAACGGCAATGCCGCCAAGGCCAAGCAGATCCTGGCCGACGCCAAGTACGACGGCACGCCGATCGTGCTGATGCAGTCGACCGACCTGCAGGTCCTGACCAACCTCGCGCCGGTCGCCAAGGCGCAGATGGAGCGGGCCGGCTTCAAGGTCGACATGATCTCGATGGACTGGCAGACGCTGGTCGCGCGCCGCGTCAAGAAGGAGCCGCCCAGCCAGGGTGGCTGGCACGCCTTCCTGACCTCGTGGGTCGCGGCCGACATCCTGAACCCGGTGATGGCCGGCTTCTTCAACGCCTCGTGCGACAAGGCGATGTTCGGCTGGCCGTGCGACGCGACGATCGAGAAGTTCCGCGACGCCTTCGCCAAGGAGACCGACCCGGCCAAGCAGAAGGAGATCGTCGAGAATCTCCAGAAGTACTGGGTCGATCACCCGACGCACATCAACGTCGGCCAGTGGTACGCGCCGCTGGCGCGCCGCACCAACATCGACGGCAACCTGACGGCGCCGGTGCCGGTGTTCTGGAACGTCACGAAGAAGTAGTGGAGAAAGGCGCCGCGGCGGGATGGCGGGGGCCGTCCTGCCGCGGACGCTCATGAAGACAAGCAGAGGGGGTTAACGATGAAGATCATGCGACGGACGCTCGCGGCGATGGCCGCCGGCGCGATCCTGGCGGCGGGCAGCGCGCCGGTGCTGGCCCAGGGCAAGACCCTGAAGTTCGTGCAGAACGGCAACCTGACGATCCTCGATCCGATCTGGACGACGGCCTACGTCACCCGCAACCACGGCTACCTGATCTACGACACGCTGTTCGCGACCGACGCCAACAACGTCGTGCAGCCGCAGATGGTCGACAAGTACGAAGTGTCGCCCGACAAGACGGTGTGGACCTTCACGCTGCGCGACGGCCTCGAGTGGCACGACGGCCAGCCGGTGACCTCGGAGGACTGCATCGCCTCGCTGAAGCGCTGGGGCGCGCGCGACGCGATGGGCCAGAAGCTCCTGGACTTCGTGAAGGAGTTCAAGGCGGTCGACGGCAAGACCTTCCAGATGGTGCTCAAGGAGCCGTACGGCCTGGTGCTCGATTCGTTCGGCAAGCCGTCGTCCCAGGTACCGTTCATGATGCCGAAGAAGGTCGCCGACACCGACCCGTTCAAGCAGATCGACAGCCAGGTCGGCTCGGGCCCCTTCATCTACGTCAACGCCGAGTCCAAGCCGGGCGAGCGGCACGTCTACGCCAAGAACCCGAAGTACAAGCCGCGCAGCGAGGCGCCCTCGGGCCTGGCCGGCGGCAAGGTCGCCAAGGTCGACCGCGTCGAGATCATCGAGATGCCGGACCCGCAGCAGCAGGTGAACGCGCTGATCGCCGGCGAGATCGACCTGATCGAGCAGCCGCCGCACGACCTGATCCCGGTGCTGCGCAAGGAGAAGAGCGTCCAGCTGGTCGACTGGAACCCGCTGGGTCACCAGTTCATCTACCGCTTCAACCACCTCGTGAAGCCGTTCGACAACCCCAAGATCCGCCAGGCCGCGATGCTGACGATCCGCCAGGAGGACTACCTCAAGGCGACGGTCGGCGAGCCGGAGTTCTACAAGGTCTGCACCGCCGCCTTCATCTGCGGCACGCCCAACGCGTTCGACGTGCCGGGCGGCCTGCTGGTCAAGCCGGACTTCGAGAAGGCCAAGGCGCTGCTCAAGGAAGCCGGCTACGACGGCACGCCGATCGTGCTGATGCAGTCGACGACGCTGCCGGTGCTGACCAACATGGCGCCGGTCACCAAGGCGCTGCTCGAGCAGGGCGGCTTCAAGGTCGACATGCAGTCGATGGACTGGCAGACGGTCGTGACCCGTCGCACCAAGAAGGAGCCGGCCAACCAGGGCGGCTGGAACATCTTCCACACCTTCTCCGTGGCGGCCGACATCCTGAACCCGATCTCGACCTCCTACATGGTGGCGAACGGCGACAAGGCGTGGTTCGGCTGGCCGACCGATCCGGAGATGGAGAAGCTGCGCGACGCCTACGCCAAGGAAACCGATCCGGCGAAGTCCAAGGCGCTCGCCAAGGCGGTGCAGAACCGCGCCATCGAGACCGCCCAGTACGGCTGGGTCGGCCAGTGGTACGGCCCGGGCGCCGCGCGCGGCACCGTGACGGGCTGGCTGAAGGCCCCCGTGCCGGTGATGTGGAACATCGAGAAGAAGTGACGCCGGCGCCGCGCAGCCGCGCGGCCTCGGTGCCCACCCGGGCGGGGACCTGTTCCTCCCGCCCGGGGTGATCGACAGGAGTACAATGCTCGACTTCATCGCCCGTCGCCTGGTCTCCATCATCCCCGTTCTCGCGGTGGTGGCGGTCTTCGTCTTTCTCATGCTGCGGCTGACGCCCGGCGATCCCGCGGCGGTCATCGCCGGCGACAACGCCACGTCCGACCAGATCGCCGACATCCGCGCCAAGCTCGGCCTCAACGAGCCGATCTGGACGCAGTTCCTGATCTGGATCGGCAACGTCCTGCAGGGCAATTTCGGCGAGAGCTTCTTCTTCAAGAAGACCGTGGCCGAGCTGATCGCCCAGCGCATCGAGCCGACGCTCGCGCTGGCGACCTGCACCCTGATCTTCGCCGTGATGGTCTCGGTGCCGATCGGCGTGATGGCCGCCTACCGCCAGGGCTCGGTCTTCGACCGCGTCGTCATGGGCTTCTCGGTGCTGGGCTTCTCGGTGCCCGGATTCGTGATCGGCTATTGCCTGATCTACGTGTTCGCCATCGAGCTCGGCTGGCTGCCGGTGCAGGGCTACGTCCGCATCGGCGTCAACTTCTGGCAGTTCCTCGAGCGCATGGTGCTGCCGTCGCTCACCCTGTCGGTCGGCTTCATCGCCCTGATCTCGCGCATCACCCGCGCCTCGGTGCTCGAGGTGCTGAACGAGGACTACATCCGCACCGCCCGTGCCAAGGGCCTCTCGAACCGTGTCGTGCTGATGCGGCACGCGCTGCGCAACGCCGCGGTGCCGATCCTGACCGTGATCGGCCTCGGCATCGCCATCCTGATCGGCGGCGCCGTGGTGACCGAGAGCGTGTTCGGCCTGCCGGGCCTCGGCCGCCTCACGGTCGAAGCGGTGCTCAGCCGCGACTTCCCGACCATCCAGACCGTCATCCTGATGTTCTCGGTGGTCTACGTGGTCGTCAACCTGCTGATCGACATCAGCTACACCCTGTTCGATCCGAGGATCCGCTATTGACCGTCGCGTCCGAAGAAATCGTCGATTCCGCCTCGATCGCGGCGGCCTCGACCAAGCGCCGCAGCCTGTGGCGGGTGGCGCTGCGCAATCCGAACGTCATCGTCGGCGGCTTCATCCTGCTGGTGATGCTGGTGATCGCGATCCTCGCGCCGTTCCTCGGCACCGTCGATCCGACCCGCATCGACCCGGCGGCCCGCAACAAGAAGCCGGGCACCGAGATCACGATGCGCCTCGACGACGGCACCACGGTCAAGCGCGTCGCCATCATGGGCACCGACAGCCTCGGCCGTGACGTCTACAGCCGCGTCATCTACGGCACCCGCGTGTCGCTGGCGGTCGGCGTGTTCGTGGCGATCATCGCCGTCGCGGTGGGCGTCGTGATCGGCCTGGTCTCCGGCTACATAAGATGGGCCGACGGCTTCATCATGCGCATCATGGACGGCCTGATGGCGATTCCCGGCATCCTGCTGGCGATCGCGCTGGTCTCGATCTGGCGCGCCGGCCTGGTCACCGTGATCTTCGCCATCGTCGTCCCCGACGTGCCGCGCGTCGTGCGCCTCGTGCGCTCGATCGTGCTCAGCGTCCGCGAGGAGCCCTACGTCGAGGGCGCCATCTCGGTCGGCACGCCGACCTGGGTGCTGATGTTCCGCCACATCCTGCCCAACACGGTGGCGCCGCTGATCGTGCAGGGCACCTTCCTCGCCGCCTCGGCGATCCTCGTCGAGGCCGCCCTGTCGTTCCTCGGCATCGGCATCCCGCCGGAGATCCCGAGCTGGGGCAACATCATGGCCGAGGGCCGCACGCTGTTCCGCGTGTTCCCGCACAACATCTTCTACCCGGGCATCTTCCTCGCGCTGACCGTGCTGGCCATCAACATCATGGGCGACGGCCTGCGCGACACGCTCGATCCGAAGATGAGTAAGAAAGTCTGATGCGTCCGGTGTACCGATGAGCGAAGCGAAGAAACCCGTCCTCGAAGTCCGCAACCTGTCGGTCCGCCTGCCCAAGGGCGGCGACCGGGTGCACGCGGTCGAGAAAGTCAGCTTCACGGTCAATCCCGGCGAGATCGTCTGCCTGGTGGGCGAGTCCGGCTCGGGCAAGTCGGTGATCGCCTTCACGGTGATGGGCCTGCTGGCCAAGGCGCTGAAGCCCGATTCGGGCGAGATCCTGCTCGAGGGCGAGAACGTGCTGACCGCCAGCGAGGACCGGCTGCGCGAGCTGCGCTGCACGCGCATGTCGATGATCTTCCAGGAGCCGATGACCGCGCTGAACCCGGTCATGACCTGCGGCGAGCAGATCGACGAGGTCCTGAGCACCCACACCAAGCTCGATGCCGCGGCGCGGCGGGCCAAGATCCTGGCGATCCTCGGCCGCGTGAAGCTGCCCGATCCCGAGCGCATCTACGCGTCGTACCCGCACCAGCTGTCGGGCGGCCAGCGCCAGCGCATCATGATCGCCATGGCGCTGGTGCTCGATCCCGTCCTGCTGATCGCCGACGAGCCGACCACCGCGCTGGACGTCACCACCCAGGCCGAGATCCTGAAGCTGGTCGCCGAGCTGCAGGAAAGCCAGGGCACCGGCGTGCTGTTCATCACCCACGACTTCGGCGTGGTCGCCGAGATCGCCCACCGCGTCGCCGTGCTGCGCTGGGGCGAGCTGGTCGAGATGGGGCCGACCGAGCAGATCCTGTCGCGGCCGGAGCAGGCCTACACCAAGATGCTGATCTCGTCGGTGCCGTCGATCCACCCGCGGCACCGCGGCGAGCAGCGCGACACCGTGGCCGTGCTGCGGACCGAGAAGCTCGGCAAGAACTACACCTCGTCCGGCTTCTTCCAGAAGGCGCGCGTGGTCAAGGCGGCGGTCGACGTCGACCTCGAGATCCGCCGCGGCGAGACGCTGGGCATCGTGGGCGAGTCCGGCTCGGGCAAGTCGACGGTGGCGCGCTGCATCGCCCGCCTGATCGATCCCAGCGAGGGCAAGGTCCTGCTCGGCGACACCGACATCGCGACCATGCCGGCGGGCAAGCTGCGGCCGCATCGCCGCCGCGTCCAGATCGTCTTCCAGGACCCCTACCGCTCGATGAACCCGCGCATCACCGTGGGCGAATTCATCATCGAGGGACCGATGAATTTCGGCCTGCCGCGCGACGAGGCGATGGCCCGCGCGCGCAAGCTGATGGAGACGGTGCGGCTCGATCCCAACGCCCTCGACCGCTACCCGCACCAGTTCTCGGGCGGCCAGCGCCAGCGCATCTGCATCGCCCGCGCGCTCGCCATGGAGCCCGAGCTGCTGATCGCCGACGAGGCGGTGTCGGCGCTCGACGTGTCGGTGCAGAAGCAGGTGCTGGAACTGCTGGACGAGATCCGCCAGCGGCTCAACCTCGCGGTGCTGTTCATCACCCACGACCTGCGCGTCGCCGCCCAGATCTGCGACTACGTCGCCGTCATGAGCAAGGGCCGCGTCGTCGAGTACGGCCCGGCCGCCCAGGTGTTCGGCAGCCCGCGCGACGACTACACCAAGGCCCTGTTCGCCGCCGCCCCCGGCCGCGAATGGGAGTTCGGGAAGTTTGCGGCGTAGCAGTCGCCGCGAAAGGTCCCTCGCTGCGCTCGGGATGACAGCCTTGTTGTCGGGATGACAGTCTCGTTGTCGGGATGACAGGCATTTTTGGTTTGTCATCCCGAGCGCAGCGAGGGACCCTTCCCGCCATGTCCTCCGGCTTTCTCGAAGACGCCTCGTTCAACCAGTCGCCGGCGTTCGGCGACATCGACCTGTTCTCCGCCGACCGGCCGCTGGTCGAGGCGGCGACACGGGCCGGCCTCGACCTCGCGGACCTCGCCGCCTGCGGGCGCGACTACGGCGCGGCGGCGACGCTCGATCTCGGGCGGCAGGCCAACGAGAACCCGCCGCGGCTGCGCACCATGGACGGCAAGGGCAACCGCATCGACTTCGTCGAGTTCCATCCCGCCTACCACGCGCTGATGGCCAGGAGCATCGGCCACGGCATCCACGCCTCGGCGCACGACGGCAGCGACCCGGCCGGCCCGGTCTCGACCCGCGCCGCGCGTCTCTACCTCGCGACCCAGGCCGAGGCCGGCCACATGTGCCCGGTCACCATGACCCATGCCTGCGTCGGCGCGCTCCGCGCCCAGCCCGACGTGCTGGCGCGGTGGCTGCCCAAGATCCAGACCCGCACCTACGACCCGCGGCCGCTGCCGTGGTGGGGAAAGGACGGCGTGACGCTCGGCATGGGCATGACCGAGCGCCAGGGCGGCACCGACGTGCGCGCCAACATCACGCGCGCGGCAGGCCGCGGCGACCATGTCGAGATCACCGGCCACAAGTGGTTCATGTCGGCGCCGATGTGCGACGCCTTCCTCGTGCTGGCGCAAGGGGACGGCGGCCTGACCTGCTACCTGATGCCCCGCTACCGGCCCGACGGCTCGCAGAACGCCCTGCGCTTCCAGCGACTGAAGGACAAGCTCGGCAACAAGTCGAATGCCTCGTCCGAGGTCGAGTTCCACGGCGCCTGGGCCGAGCGGATCGGGCCCGAGGGCGCGGGCGTGCGCACCATCATCGAGATGGTGAACCTGACGCGGCTCGACTGCGCCATCGCCTCGGCCGGCCAGGCCCGCATCGCGCTCACCCAGGCGGTCCATCACGTGCGCAACCGCTCGGTGTTCCAGCGACGGCTGGCCGACCAGCCGTCGATGCGCGCCACGGTCGCCGACCTCGCGCTCGAACTGGAGGCCGAGGTCGCGCTGGTGTTCCGGCTGTGCCGCGCCTTCGAGCGCGCCGCGACCGACCCGGCGGAGGCCGCCTACGCCCGCCTGCTGACGCCGGCCATCAAGTACCTGGTGTGCAAGAGCGCGCCGCAACTGGTCTACGAGTCGCTCGAGTGCCTGGGCGGCAACGGCTACACCGAGGACCTGGCGATGGCGCGCTACTTCCGCGAATCGCCGCTCAACGCGATCTGGGAAGGCTCGGGCAACGTCATGGCGCTCGACGTGCTGCGCGCCGCCGGGCGCGATCCGGAGGCCGCGATGGCGACGGTGCAGGCGCTGGCGAAGACCGCCGCGCCGGCCTTCGACGTGCGCCCGCTGGCCGACACGCTGGCCCGGGTGCTGCGCTCTGGCGAGGCCGAGCGCCGCGCCCGCTTCCTGTGCGAGGGGCTGGCCCGCATCGCCGCCGTCGCGGCGCTGGCCGAGGCCGGTTCGCCCTTCGCCGCGCTGTACGGCGACACGCGGCTGGGCGGCACCCGGTTCGGCCAGTACGGCGCCGCCGACCTTGGCGCCGCCGAGCAGCCGCTGGTGGACCGCGCCCTGGCCGCCTAGGCCGCTCTGGCCGTGAGCCGCACCCCGCCCAGGCTGCCGCCGCGGTAGAGCCGGTCGATCGCCGCGTAGAACTCCTCCTGCGCCGCCCAGGCCCCCTCGCCCTGGCGGGCCGCGATCGCCGCCCGGTCGGCCCGCCACGCCGCCAGCCGCTCGGCCGCGAACGGCATCCAGTCCGGCGTCAGGTCGGTGGCGACGACATCGCCGAAGCCCGCGGCGCGCAGGTCGGCGGCGTAGGCGTCGATCGTCGTGACACTGACGCCGTGCACGTAGGTCAGGAGGGCCTGCCGGTCGGCCGGCGAGAACGGCGCGCGCTCGGCCAGGTCCTCGATGTAGAGTCCGCCGCCCGGCTTCAGCGCCGCGTGCAGCCGCCGCAGGAGCCGCGGCCGGTTCGGGATGTGCACGATCGCGAGGAAGCCGATCGCCGCGTCGAACGCCCGCGGCGGCAACTCGACGGCCAGCGCGTCGCCGCAGACGTGCTCGACCCGCGCCGCGAGACCCGAGCGCCGCGTCAGGTCGACGGCGACCTCGTGCAGGTCGCGCTGCAGTTCGATGGCGGTGACATGGCACCCGGTGGTGTGGGCGAGAAAGCGCGCCGGACCGCCGACGCCCGAGCCGATGTCGATCACGCGGCTGTCGCGCCCCAGGCCGAGGAAGCGCGCGGCGGCCGCGATCGCGTCGATGCCGTGGTAGTGCCACTGGTCGAGGCCGAACAGCGCCTCGGGCGGGATCGCGGCGCCCGGCCCGATGCCCTGCGCGGCGAGCCCGCGGGCGACGCGGTCGACGTGGCGATAGAGCGGCACGGCGGACAAGGCAGCTTCGCTCATTTCATCCTCCCCGGGCGCCCAACATGCTCTAGGATCGCGGCATGAAAAAGATCTTCACCGCCTGTCTCGGCACCGAGACCAACACCTTCGCCTCGATCCCGACCGGGCACCAGCTGTTCGAGGAGACCTGCCTGTTCCGCAAGGCCAGCTACGGCAAGAACGTGCCGATGTTCGGCGCGCCGCTGGCGGTGTGGCGCGGCCGCGCCGAGGCCAAGGGCTGGCAGGTCGTCGAGAGCCTGTGCGCCTTCGCCCAGCCGGCCGGCCGGACCGTGAAGAAGGTCTACGAGGGCTTCCGCGACGAGATCATCGCCGACCTCAAGGCCGCGCTGCCGGTCGACGCGGTGTTCCTGTCGATGCACGGCGCGATGG
>JAIUOX010000024.1 GCA_020160955.1 Pseudomonadota bacterium | reverse complement strand
AGGAGTTCACCGGCTACCGCCAGCTGATCAACCAGCCGGAGGTCAACCCGTTCGACAACCGCATGACGCCCAACACCTTCGAGGCCTACCTGCTGTCGGGCGCGGTGCCGACCGGCTGGGGCGACTTCGGCTACACCGCGGGCTACGTGTCGAAGATCAAGCCGCGCAACGCCACCAGCTTCATCAACATGGCGCAGCAGGCCGGCGCACCGGACACGGTCAGCGAGGGCATGATGCTGGCCGGGCTGAGCTGGGGACCGGGCGAGACCTACAAGGCGCGCTGGTCGGGCTACCTGGTGCCCAACATCCTGGCCTCGAGCTACGCCGACGGCTCGGCCTTCTTCACCCTGGCGGACGACGTCGACCTCAGGGTGAGCGGCCAGTTCATGGTCCAGGGCACGGTCGGCGGCCAGCTGCTGCCGGGCGCGCCGTTCAGCACCTGGGCGGGCGGCATCGACGCCGACCTGATCCTGGGCAACGTCACGCTGACGGCGTCGTACACCCAGACCGGCAGCGCCGCCGCCTACCGCACGCCCTACGGCACGTGGGCCGGCTACACCAGCATGATCGTGCACAACTTCAACCGCGCCAACGAGGGCGCGTTCCTTGCCGGCGCGACGGTCGATTTCAGCTTCCTGGGCGCGCCGGGCTTCGCGCTGTCGACCAACGTGGTGTTCGGCAACGGCGCGATGAACGCCCTGACCGGGGCGCCGCTGGCCCGCCACAACGAGTACGACTTCACGCTCGACTACCTGTTCGCCAACAGCGCGCTGCCATGGCCGGAGGCGATGCGGCCGCTGTGGATCCGTGCCCGCGCCGGCCTGCTCGACCAGTTCGAGCCCGGCGGCGGCTACAGCTCGGTGCGCGACTACCGCGTGATCCTGAACTACGAATGGAAATTCGGCGGCAAGAAGGGCTGATGCATGGACAAGCGTTGGATCGGGTTCGCGCTGCTGGCGTGGTCGGCGACGGGCTGCACCCAGACGGGTGGCGAGGCCACCGAGGCGCGGGCCACGGCGGCGGCGCTGGGCGTCGCCGGCAGCGTGCAGGCCGGGCCGACCGGCGGCGAGACCGCCGACGCCCGCGTGCCGTGGCAGTTGAACGAGCAGGAGTACCTGCGCCTGAACGACGCCGCGCGCCGCGCCCTCGGCACGCCGCAGGGCGAGACCACCGCCTACACGATCGAGCCGCAGAACATCGACGCCGAGCCGACCGCGGTGTCGGCGACGCCGATCGGGCCGGCGTTCGAACGCAATGGCACGACCTGCCGGCCGATGCGGCTGCAGTCGATCAAGGGCGGCCGCACGTCGCGCGGCTCCTTCACGGTCTGCCGGGCGGGCAGCGGCATCCGCATCGACGGCGTGATCAGCGGCCGACGATGAATCCCGGCAGCAGGAAGAAGGTCAGCACCGCGAGGTTCATCAGGTCGACGAAGAAGGCGCCGACCAGCGGCACGACCACCGCCGACTCAGGCGCCGAGCCGTGGCGGCGGGTCAGCGCCTGCATGTTGGCGATCGCCGTCGCGGTGGCGCCCATCGCGAAGCCGCAGAAGGCGGCGGAGGTCACCGCGGCCTCGTAGTCGCGGCCGGCCAGCCGGAACACGACGAACGTGCTCCACAGCATGACCAGCACGGCCTGCGCCACGAGGATCAGCAGCAGCGGCCCGGCGACGGCGGCCACGGACGCGATGTCGAGGGTCATCATCGTCCACACCAGGAACAGCGACAGGCAGGCCGAGCCGATCAGCTCGGCCGACGCGTCGTGCAGCCGCAGCCCCAGCGCGCCGCCGCCGTTGCGCAGCACCAGCCCGGCCAGCAGGCACCACAGGAAGCTGGGCACGGTGACGGGCGCGCCCTCCAGCGCGGTGGCGATCGCCTGGCCCACGACCACGGCGGCCAGCCCGGCGGCCAGCGCGGCGATGTAGGACGAGGTGGTGATCGGGGTGCGTTGCGGCCCGACCACGGCATCGCCGTCCCCCTTGCCGTCGTCGACCGGCCCCTCCAGCCGGTGGCGCCGCATCAGCCGCTCGGCGACCGGGCCGCCGATGATGCCGCCGATCACCAGCCCCAGCGTCGCCGAGGTCATGGTCAGACCCATCACGTTCAGCAGGCCGAAGTCCTGCGCGAAGCGCTCGGCATAGGCGGCGCCGGTGCCATGGCCGCCGACCAGGGTGATCGAGCCGGCGACCAGGCCCAGCACGGGATGCAGGCCCAGCACGACCGCCATCAGCAGGCCGAGCGCGTTCTGCGCCACCAGGAAGGGGAACAGCGCGGCGAGGAAGCGCAGCAGGCGGCGGCTGCCCTTGCGCAGCAGCGCGAGGTCGGCGGTCAGGCCGACCGAGGCGAAAAACAGCAGCAGGAAGGTCGACTTGGCGCTCGAGTCGAAGGTCACGGTCCCGCTCCAGAGCCGGCCGACCAGCAGCGCGCCCAGCGCGAACAGCAGGCCGCCGACGATCGGCGCGGGGATCGAGAAGCGCGCCAGCAACGGCACCCGGCGGGCCAGCAGGTCGCCGACCAGCAGGACCAGGCAGGCGGCAAGCAGCGACGGGACGGCGGGCAGCGACATCGGGCGATTAGGCCACAACCGCAGCGGGCGACACAACGTGATGAATGCCTGTCATCCCGAGCGCCGCGAGGGACCCTTCCATCAAAGCCGATGCGGCCGCGCGATCGCCGCGACGCCCTTCAACTGGTCGAGGTCGACGATCGACACGAAGCCGGCCAGCGGGTCGCCCGCGGGTTGGCCCGGAAGCTGGCGCCAGTGGGCGTGGGCGGTCGCCATGGCGACCAGCCACAGAAGGAGTGCAATGACGATACGGGACACGGTCGGCCTCCTCGCTTGCTGTGGAGCAAACGCTAGGCCAACCCGGGTCAGGGTTCCGTGGGAAACCTCACGCCGCGGCAGCCAGCCGGGTCGCCTGGTCGATGGCCCGCTTGGCGTCGAGCTCGGCGGCCTCGAAGGCGCCGCCGACCAGCGTCGCCCTGACGCCCTTCGCCACCAGCGCGTCGTACAGCGTGCGCAGCGGCGTCTGGCCCGCGCAGACGATCACCGTGTCGACGGCGAACAGCCTGTCCTCGCCGCCGACCCTGGTGTGCAGGCCGGCGTCGTCGATCTTCAGGTACTCGACGCCGCTCACCATCTGCACGCCGCGGCGCTGCAGCGCGAGGCGGTGGGTCCAGCCGGTGGTGCGGCCGAGGTTGCGGCCGAGCGACTCGGCCTTGCGCTGCATCAGGAAGATCTCGCGGCCCGAGGTCTCGACCTTGGGCTCGACGCCGGTCACGCCGCCGCGCGGGTGATTGGCGAAGTCGATGCCCCACTCGCGCGCGAACACCTCGACGTCGAGCGCCGCCGAGACGCCGGCATGGCTCACCAGCTCGGCGACGTCGAAGCCGATGCCGCCGGCGCCGATGATCGCCACGCGCTGGCCGACCGGCTTGCGGCCGAGGATGGCGTCGATGTAGCCCACCACCTTGGGGTGATCGATGCCGGGGATCGGCGGCGTACGCGGCTCGATGCCGGTCGCGACGATCACCTCGTCGAAGCCCTCCTTCTTCAGGCTGTCGGCGTCGGCGCGCGTGTTCAGACGCAACTCGATGCCCAGCTTGCCGATCATGCGGCGGTAGTAGCGCAGCGTCTCGTCGAACTCCTCCTTGCCCGGGATGCGACGGGCGAGGTTGAACTGGCCGCCGATCTCCGGCCCGGCCTCGATCAGCGTCACCTTGTGGCCGCGCTCCGCCGCGGTGACGGCGTAGGAGAGACCGGCCGGGCCGGCGCCGACCACCGCCAGCCGGCGCGGCTTCGTCGCCGCCTCGATCTTCAGCTCGGTCTCGTGGCAGGCTCGCGGATTGACGAGGCAGCTCACCATGCGGCCGGTGAAGGTGTGGTCAAGGCAGGCCTGGTTGCAGGCGATGCAGGTGTTGATCTCGTCCTCGCGGCCCTCGGCGGCCTTCCGCACCAGCTCGGGGTCGGCCAGCATCGGCCGCGCCATCGAGACGATGTCGCCGTCGCCGCGCGCCAGCACGTCCTCGGCGACCTGGGGCATGTTGATGCGGTTCGAGGTGATCATCGGCACGCCCAGCTCCTTGCGCAGCCGGCCGGTGACCCGGGTGAAGGC
Organism: Pseudomonadota bacterium; assembly: GCA_020160955.1. Classification (GTDB taxonomy): domain Bacteria; phylum Pseudomonadota; class Alphaproteobacteria; order Reyranellales; family Reyranellaceae; genus Reyranella. Next base: position 46,409 of record JAIUOX010000024.1, on the reverse strand, counting down.
GGCGCGCGGCACCATGGTGGCGATGGTCGGCACGAAGGCCTCGTGCCAGCAGAAGTGGGTCGACACGATGTTGACGCCCTCGGCGACCACCGCCTTGCCCAGCGTCACCACCTCGTCCCACGACATGCCGCCCTGCAGCATGTCCATGGCGGCGATGCGGAAGACGAGGATGAAGTTCGGGCCGACCGCGGCGCGCGTCCGGCGAATGACCTCGATCGGGAAGCGCATGCGGTTCTCGAACGAGCCGCCCCAGCGGTCGGTCCGCCGGTTGGTCTTCTCGACCAGGAAGGTCGAGATCAGGTAGCCGGCCGAGCCGATGATCTCGACGCCGTCGTAGCCCGCCTTCTGGGCCATCGCCGCGCAGTTGGCGAAGTCGGCGATCTGCTTCTCGATGCCGGCCTCGTCGAGTTCCTTCGGCACGAAGGCGCCGATGCGCGACTTGATGGCCGACGGCGCGACGCAGTCGGGCGTGCGGGCCAGCGGCCCGGTGTGCAGGATCTGCAGGCAGATCTTCACGTCCGGATCGGCGGCATGCACCGCCTCGGTGATCAGCCGGTGCTGCGCGGCCTCCTCCGGCGTCGACAGCTTGGAGCCGCGGCCGGCCTCGAGGTTGGGCGGGATGCCGCCGGTGATGATCATGCCGACGCCGTTGCGGGCGCGCTCGGCGAAGAACACCGCCTGGCGCTCGAAGCCGTTCTCGGCCTCCTCCAGCCCGGTGTGCATCGAGCCCATCAGGGCGCGGTTCTTCAGCTTCGTGAAGCCGAGGTCGAGGGGCGAGAACAGGTGCGGGTAGCGGGCATGCGTCATGGCGGGAAAGGTCCTGGCAGCGGGCTTGCGTGAGGGGGGATCAGGCGTCGCGGTAGACGGGCTTGCGCTTCTCGAGGAAGGCCCGCATGCCCTCGCGGAAGTCGTCGGTCGAGGCGCACAGCACCTGGTTACGGTTCTCGATCGCCATCGCGGCTTCCAGCCCCGGCGCGTCGATCGCGAGGTTGAGCCCCTCCTTGGTGAGGCGCAGGCCCATCGGCGAGGCCGCCAGCATCTCGTCGAGGTAGGGCTGGGCGGTCGCTTCCAGCCGGTCGTCGGGCACCACCTCGGAGACCAGGCCAGTGGCCAGCGCCCGCGGGGCGTGGATGAAGCGGCCGGTCAGCATCAGCTCGGACGCCACCGACACGCCGACGAGGCGCGGCAGGAAGTAGCTGGTGCCCATGTCGCACGACGACAGGCCGAGCCGGATGAAGGCCGCGTTGAAGCGCGCGCTCTCGCCGGCGATGCGGATATCGGAGGCCAGCGCGAAGGCGAAGCCGCCGCCGCAGGCCGGGCCGTGGACCAGCGCCACGATCGGCTGCGGGCAGCGCCGCATCTTCAGGTAGACGTCGGCCAGGTAGCCCTGGAAGCCGTAGCCGCCGCCGAACGGCCGCTCGCCCTGGCGCGCCGCCTTGATGTCGAGGCCGGCGCAGAAGGCGCGGCCGGCGCCGCGCATCACCACGACGCGGCAGTCGCGGTCGTGGTAGAGGCCGCCGAAGTAGTCGGCCAGCTCGCCCGCCATCGGCGTGGTGATGGCGTTCAGATGATCGGGCCGGTTCAGCGTCAGCCAGTCGACCGCGCCGCGCCGCTCGACCTTGATGGTCTCGTAAGCCGCGCTCACGCCTTGCCGCCCTTCTTCGCCCGGCCGCTGGTCGGGATGTCCTTGAAGGCGACGTCCTTGTCGACGCGGATGTCGCCCGGCAGGCCGAGCACGCGTTCGCCGATGATGTTGCGCAGGATCTCGTCCGAGCCGCCCTCGATGCGGGTCGCCGGCGAGCGCATCAGCAGGGCCTGGAAGCGGCCTTCCTGCGGGCTGGTGCTGTCCCACACCACGCCGGCCTGGCCCTGCAGGTCGAGCGCGAAGGTCGCCAGCTCCTGCATGGTGGCGCCGGCCACCAGCTTGCCGATCGAGTTCTCTGGACCCGGCGTCTCGCCCTTGCTGAGCGCGGTGATCGCCCGCATGCCGGTGTAACGCAGCCCGGACTGCCGAACCGCGAACTGCGCCAGCTTCGAGCGCACCGCCGGGTCGTCGACCGCCGGCCGTCCCTCGACCTCGGTCTCGAGGCACATGCGGAACAGTTCGGGGAAGAAGGTCGACATGCCGGCGCCGATCGACAGGCGCTCGTTCATCAGCGTCGTTAGCGACACTTCCCAGCCCTTGCCGACCGGGCCGAGGCGCTGGCTGTCGGGGATTCGCACGTCGGTGAAGTAGACCTCGTTGAAGCCTGACTGGCCGTTGGCCTGCTTGATCGGCCGGACCTCGACGCCCGGCGTCTTCATCGACAGGAAGAACATGGTCAGTCCCTTGTGCTTCGGCACGTCGGGATCGGTGCGGGTGATCAGCAGGCCCCAGTCGGAGTGCTGGGCGCCGCTGGTCCAGATCTTCTGGCCGTTGACGATCCAGTCGCCCGAGCCGTCGTCGGCCGGCACCGCGCGGGTGCGCAGGCCGGCGAGGTCGGAGCCGCCGGCCGGCTCGGAGAACAGCTGGCACCAGATCTCCTCGCCCGAGGCGAGCGGCGGCAGCAGGCGGCGCTTGTGCTCCTCCGCCGCCCACGCCATCACGGTCGGGCCGCACATGCCCTGGCCGATGATGAAGGGCCCGGTCAGCGCGCCGTAGATGCCCTCCTCCTGGTTCCAGATCACGCGCTCGATCGGCGTGCAGCCGGCGCCGCCGTATTCCTTCGGCCAGTGCAGGCAGGCCCAGCCGCCCTCGGCCTTCTTCTTCTGCCACGCCTTGGCGGCCTTCAGCGGGTCCTCGCTGGTGACGGCGCTGGAGCCGAACGAGGCGCGCTTCAGTTCCGGCGCGAGGTGCTTCGGCGCATTGGCCTCGATCCAGGCGCGGGCGCGGGTGCGGAAGGCGGCTTCCTGCGGGGTGTCTTCGAAATCCATGATCGTCTCCCTCAGGCCGCTTCGCCGGTGTTGCGCGCGCTCATGCGCTCGATCAGCAGGCTCTCCCAGGTCGAGAGCGAGCCCAGCGCCAGCGCCAGCGCGTTGGAGCGGCGATAGAACAGGTGGCAGTCGAAGGCCCAGGTGAAGCCCATGCCACCGTGGACCTGGATGTTGTTCTTGGCGCACTGCTGGAACGCCGTGGTCGCCGAGACGCGCGCCGTCGCCGCCGCGACCGGCAGCTCGGCCGCGCCGGACGACAGCGCCCACGCCGCGTAGAAGCAGTTCGAGCGCGCCAGCGTGGCGGCGACGTACATGTCGGCCACCATGTGCTTGATCGCCTGGAACGAGCCGATCGGCCGGCCGAACGCCATGCGCTCGACCGCGTAGTCGCGCGCCATCTCGAGCGCGCGGTCCGAGCCGCCGACCTGCTCGAAGGCCATCAGGATGGCGGCGCGGTCCATGACCTGCGTGGCGATGTGCCAGCCGTCGCCCTCGCCGCCCAGCAGCTCGGCCGGCGCGCCGTCGAACGAGACCTTGGCCTGGCTGCGCGTCGGGTCGATGGTCTGAAGCGCCTCGCGCGTCACGCCCGGCCCGTCGAGCTTCACGAGGTAGAGCGAGATGCCGCCGGCGTCGCGGCCGCTCCGGGAGCGCGCGGCGACGATCGCCACGTCGGCAACGTCGCCGTCCGGCACCGGCGATTTCAGGCCGGAGAGCTTGCCGTCGGTCACCGCCGCGCGAACCTTGTCCGGCGTCATGCGGCCCTGGCCCTCGACGAAGGCGAAGGTGCCGATCGCCGCGCCGCTCGCCAGCTTCGGCAGCCATGCCTTCTTCTGCGCCTCGCTGCCGGCCTGCAGCAGAAACTCGGCGGCGAGGTAGATCGAGGACGACACCGGCACCGGCGCCAGCGCGCGGCCCAGCTCCTCGGCGACGACGCAGAGGTCGAGCGGCCCCAGCCCGGTGCCGCCGTATTCCTGCGGGATCGCGGTGCCCAGCACGCCGAGCTCGGCCAGCCCGGCATAGAGGTCGCGGTCGAACGGCTGCGGCCCCTCGAGGACGGCGCGCACGGCGGCCGGCGGGCAGCGGTCGCTGAGGAAGCGGCGCACGTGGTCCTTCAGCGCCTTTTGCTCCTCGGAAAAGTCCAGGTTCATCGGCTTTCCATCCCGGCAATGTGAACTGTCATTCAGGGGCGCATCTAGCAGGACTCGGGGGCGGCCCCGCAAGCCTCGGCCTATAGTCCGGGGGTCCAACCAACCGGAGGAAAGCGCCCATGTCCTTCTACCGCGGCATGACCTGCGACAACGTCACCCTCAAGGGCGACAAGGGAACCCCGATCACCGCCTACGTCGCCAGGCCCGCCGGCAAGGGGCCGTTCCCCGGCGTCGTGCTGATCCACCACCTGCCGGGCTGGAGCGAGCTCTACATCGAGACCACCCGCCGCTTCGCCCACCACGGCTACCTCGCGATCTGCGCCAACCTGTACGAGCGCGAGGGCGGCGGCAGCGACGGCAACCCGGACGACGTCGCGGCCAAGGTGCGTGCCGATGGCGGCATCGCCGACGCCCAGATGGTCGGCGACACCGCGGCCGCGGTGGCCTGGATGCGGGCCCAGCCGGACTGCAACGGCAAGGTCGGCCTGTTCGGCTCGTGCTCGGGCGGCCGCCACGCGGTCATCTATGCCTGCCAGAAGAAGGACGTCGACGCGGTGGTCGACCTGTGGGGCGGCCGCGTCGTGATGGGCAAGGACGAGCTCAACGCCAAGACGCCGGTCGCGCCGATCGACATGACGAAGGACCTGTCCGCGCCGCTGCTCGGCCTGTTCGGCAACGACGACCGCGCGCCCAGCCCCGAGCAGGTCGACCAGCACGAGGCCGAGCTCAAGAAGCACGGCAAGGACTACAGCTTCCACCGCTACGACGGCGCCGGCCACGGCTTCTTCTACTGGCATCGCCCGCTCTACCGGCCGGAGCAGGCGATGGACGGCTGGAGCAAGGTCTTCGCCTTCTTCGGCAAGCACCTCGCGAAGTAGGAGCGGCGCCATGTGCACCTCGATCGTCGAGATCGCCGAGGCCGAGGGCTGGGCCAAGCGCGGCGAGGACTGGTTCCCGCTGAGCCGCACCGTGGTCGCCTACGACCATGCCCGCCACGCGCCGCTCGGCGACGTGATCACGCTGGACTTCGTCAACACCGGCCTCGACGTCGGCGCCCGCGCCGCCGTCGAGCTGACGCTGGAGTCAGCCAGGGCGCTCCGCGCCGCGCTCGACCGCGCGATCGCCGCGGCCGAGGTCGAGGAGGCGGAAGTGCGGGGGAAGCGGGCGGCCTGACGGCGGCGCAATGTCATCGAGAGTCACGGAGCAAATGTGCGCTCTCAGGATATCCCTCGACACAACTCCGCCAGGACCACCAGCAGATCCGTCATGCCCAGCTTTCTGACCAAGGGGCGCAGCAGATGCTCTTCGGACACCGACGACCCATCGCCACCGCTGAAGAATACGAATGGAATCGCCATTGCCTGAAGGCGATCGGCGACTGGCATGGAGCTTTCGCCCTGGAGGTCTACATCCAGAACTGCAGCATCAAAAAATGCCGATTGCAGAAACTGCAGTGCCAATTCCACCGAAGGAGCACTGCAGACACGCGCGCCCACTTCTCGAAGGGCCTCTTGTACGAGGTCCGCAATCAAGAAGTTGTCTTCGACCAGAAGAATTGTCTTACCCAACATGGAATTCCGCGCCACACGGTCCTGATCGATCGGCAGCGGCCAGCAGGCCAGCCCGCGCTAAATGACAGAAGCAACGCATCACCGGCTACCGGTCTCGAGACCCGGTCTCGCGAATCTGGTTGACCAGCGGCTCGACCGTAGGAGCCGTGCGGTAACTCTCAGCGACGGCTCGGAGAGTCTCGACAAATGCCCGGCGATCGACCGACGCTCCCGCCTGTGTCCCGGGAGACTCAGTCGAAAGGAGCGCTTCAACCTTGCGCTGGAAGGCCACGGATTCTTGCGCAGCGGCGTAAAGGGCCGCGCGGTCATGTGCCGACAACTCTCCCCACAGGGAACGCGACATCACAACCACCTGGACGGAGCGTGCGTGGTTCGTGGCACTCCAGTCGGCGCCAACGTCACGCTTTTGCGACTCCCGGAATCCCGTGAAGTCGGCGTCGGCGGCATCGATCAGGCCGGTCTTCAGAGCGCGGGCGATCTTGTCCTCCGGCAGTACGATAGGCTTGGCACCGAGCGCGCGCAGGATGCCTTGCTCCAGCCCGGACGGATGCGTGGCGACCCTGAGACCAAACAGGTCGCTGGGCCGCAGGATCGGCTTGCGCGATATGAACGAACGATCGCCGCCGTCATAGAAGCAGAGCGCGACCAGCCCCAGCCGCGCGATTTGACCGAGAATTCTTCCCCCAACCGGGCCATTTAGCGCCCGCGCCACCTGATCGTCGGAGCTGAAGAGATAGGGCAACGAGAGGGCGCGAGTCTCCGGCACGAGGTCATGAAAGGTTGCAATGTCGACGGCCGCCATGCCGACCTTCCCGAGCCTGACCTCCTGCACCAAGAAAGCCTCTGTACGATCTGTTCTATGCGTTCGGGCGAACCGGTGCGCACCGCCCGTTTTCTCGACGAACACCTCACCCAGCCGCTCCATCGCCCGCACGGACGGATGGTCAACGCCGTGAATGCTCCACGCATCAAGATCAGCCGCTCGCGGTGAAGCGATGCTAAGTGCGAGTGTGGCAATGGTGACCATGAATGACAGTCCCACGGGGCGCATGATTCCTTCTTTCCGGCTGGCTGTTGCCTGCGCGGAAATTGGGGAACGCTAGCTACGGCGACGATGCCGAAATCTTCAGGGGCGCCTGAATGTTATTCACGCCGCCAGCGGCGGCACGACATCCAGCCGGCTGGGTGGATGCCCGATCCGCCGCTGCTGGTTCTGGGCGGCTGGCGGTGAATAGAGCACGTCGAACTCTTCCTCGATCAGCCGCCGCAGCCAACGGTGGCCGGGATCCCTCTCGTCGTGGACTTGCCAAAGCATGTCGATGGCATACTCGATTCCGTCGACGGGCAGCAGAGCCGTCGCCAGTTCGCTCGGAGCGCTGTACAGGGAAACCCAGCGTCGCGGCAACACGACACAGAGGTCGGTGTGCGCCACGATGGCTACGACACCCGAAAGGGTGGGGATGGTGACGGCCGTACGTCTCACCAGCCCCTTGATGCGGAGCACTTCGTCAAGGCTGCGGCGGTCGAGAATGGCGCTCGCTACATCGAGGAATGTGAGTTCCATGAATTGTTCCAGGCTGAGCGTGCCTGTCGCCGCCTCATGTCCGGGCCGCATCGCCACAGCGAAAGGGTCGCGCCACAACCGCTTCCGCTTGAGGCCGGCGCCGCCAGAGATGCGAGCACCAACGCGCAAGTCGATGTCGCCCGGTCCAAGGGTGTACTCTTCACCAGCCGGCAACTGGTCCACGACCAAGGTAACGTTGGGCGCCTCGGTTCGCACCCGGGCACACAACCGGGGCAATAGACAGTCGCTCAGGAAATCTGACTGTCTAATCCTGAAGCTGCGCCGGGATGTCGCCGGAACGAACTCTCGGTAGAGCGATATTCCCTGGTGCAGGCTGAGCAAGGCGTTGCGCACGAAAGGCAGCAACTCCTGTGCCCGCCGTGTCGGAACCATGGCCCCGCTTCCGCGCTCGAACAGCGGATCGTCGAAGGTCTGGCGAAGGCGCTGCAAGGCATGGCTGACCGCCGAGGGTGTAACGCCCATCACTCGGGCCGTGCGCGTGATGGTCTTCTCCAGCATCAGCGCGTCGAAGACCACCAACAGATTGAGGTCGATATTGCGCAGGTTCACGGGCGTCCTCCCCCGAATTCGGTCGCGCAGATTGAGTGCATTCCTGCGACGCCACGCCGAGCTTCGCCGTTGAGAGTGGCGCCGAGGGACCATGAGCCGCAAACCGGAGGAAGTCGACAGCGGCGGCGAAGCGCGCCGACCTTACGGCGCAACTTCGCACTGAAGGAGGTACGCCCAACCTCACTGAAAAGCACATCCGTCGGTTGGATTGGCTACTCTCGGCACCGTACGAAACGGTACCGTCGACGTCTTACGGAATCCTGACGAAGAAGGTCAACACGGACTGTGGCGCCTGCTAGGCGTTGCGCCGCGTGATCGCCTTGCCGGCGATGTAGCCGAAGGTCAGGCACGGGCCGATCGTCGTGCCGGCGCCGACGCCCTTGGTGCCGATCGGGTGGGCCATGGCGATGCCGGCGCAGTACAGGCCGGCGATGACGCTGCGGTCGGGCCGCAGCACCTCGCCGCGCGCGTTGGTGCGCGGGCCGCCCTTGGTGCCGAGGCTCGAGTAGAAGAAGGGCGCGGCGTGGAACGGCGCCTGCTCGATGGTGCCCAGCGCCCTCTTCTGCTCGACCGGGCCGGTGTAGTGGCGCTCCCACGCGATCTCGCCGCGGTGGAAGTCGCGGTCGACGCCCTCCGCCGCCCAGCCGTTGAAGCGCTGCACCGTCGCCGCCAGCTTCGCCGGGTCGAGATCGATCTTGCGTGCCAGTTCCTCGAGCGTCGGCGCCGAGCGCACGAAGCCCGGGTCCTTGGCGGCGTACATCGCCGACAGCTTGTGGCTGTAGCGCGCGTCGAAGATGCGCCACACCGGCAGGTGCCGGGGCTTGCCGTCCGGGCCGCGCTCGTCCATCGCGGCGCCCAGCGCCGGGCTGCCCTCGCTCACGAAGCGCTCGCCGTGCCGGTTCACCAGGATGCAGTGGCCGGTATAGGTGTCGTACAGCGGCTGGGCATGGCGATGGCCCTCGTACTGCGTGAAGGTCACCGGCGCGATGTTCGACTGGTCCATGTGGGCGAGTTCGGCCCCCACCGCCTCGGCCATGCGCTGGCCGTCGCCGGTGTTGGACCGTGGCGCGCCGATGATCTCGACGCCGGGGAAATGCCTCGGCATGTAATCGGGCGCCCAGTCGAAGCCGCCGGTCGCCAGGATCACGCCCTTGGCCGCGCGCACCGTCACCGTCTCGCCGCGGATCGTCGCCTCGACGCCGACCACGCGGCCGTCCTCCTGCAGCAGCCGCTGCACCGGCGCCGACAGCTCGATGCGGCAGCCATGGTCGAGGCAGCCGCGGGTCAGGCCGACGATCAGCCCGTTGCCCAGCCCGACCTTGCCGGCGATCACCCGCCACACCAGCTGCGGGCCGAGCTTCAGCGCGGCGCGCCACGGGTCCTTGAGGATGCCGCCGATCATCTCCTTGTAGGTGAAGAACTGCGGCTTCACCGAGGGCCGCACCTTGTTCCATAGCCGGCCGAGGCGGTAGCGGCTGATCAGGGTCGGCGAGACCATGCGGCCGAACAGCTTGCCGCCCGGCGCCTCGACGTAGAAGTCGGGATGGTTGACCAGCTCGAAGCGCAGCGGCGTCTTGTCCTCGAGGAAGCGCAGCATCGGCGCCGACTCGGTGGCCAGCGCCTGCCACAGCTCGTCCTCGGTCTCCCGCCAGCCCGGGGGCGCGGTGGCGCGCAGGTAGGTGAGCGTCTCTTCCGCCGAGTCGGCGAGACCCGCCGCCAGCATGTGGTGGTTCGCCGGCACCCACGTCCCGGCCGACGACATCGCGGTGGTGCCGCCGAGAACCGGCGACTTCTCCAGCACCACGACTTTCGCGCCGTCGACCGACGCGGCCAGCGCCGCCGACAGGCCGGCCGCGCCGGAGCCGACCACCACGACGTCGCAGGCGATCTCAGCCACGGTCGCCCCACATCCGGCGCCACAAGGGCGCGAACAGGCTGGCCAGCCCCTCCATGCTGAAGCGCATCAGCACGATCACGACCAGGGCGAACACCGCGAGGCTCCACTCGCCGTAGCCCTGCAGGTATGTCAGCGCGACCTGCACCGGGGCGGCGCCGATCACCGGGCCGAGGAAGGTGCCGAGGCCGCCGATCACCACCATGACCACGATCTTGGCCATCTCGCTGAAGTCGACCATCTGCGGGCTGAGCAGCACGACATAGTGGCCGTAGACGCCGCCCGCCAGGCCGGCGATGGCGCTCGAGATCATGAACACGGCAATCTTCACCTTCGTGGCGTCGATGCCGAGACTGCGGGCGCGCAGCTCGTCGTCCTTGATGGCGCGCATGAAGTAGCCCAGCGGCGAATCGATGATGGCGCGCAGGAACAGCAGGATCAGCGCGGTCAGAAGGAGGAAGGTGAAGTAGTAAGGCAACGGGTCGACCGAGCCGAACAGCGGCTTGACCGACAGGCCGAGCTCGCCGCGCGTGAACTTGTAGTCGGCGGTCAGGTAGATGTGCACCGTCTCGGCGAAGGCCCAGGTGGCGATCGCGAGGTAGATGGCGCGCATGCGCAGCACCAGCCGGCCGAGTCCCCAGCCCATCAGCGCCGACAGCAAGACGCCGGCCGGGATGCCGACCCAGAACGAGATGCCCCAGTGGTACCCGAGCAGGCCCGAGGTGTAGGCGCCGATCGCGGCGAAGGCGTGGTGGGCCAGCGAGAACTGGCCCATGTAGCCGGCGAGCAGGTTCCAGCTGGCGGCCAGGATCACGTAGTAGAAGGCGATGGTCAGCACGTGCAGGGTGAACGAGCTGACCAGCAGCGGCGCCAGCAGGAACAGCGCCGTCGTCACCAGGATGGCGATGGCCGAGCGCTTGAACGGGGTCGGCAGCTTGCTCATCCCAGCAGGCACTCCTGGACCAGGGCGTGCACGCGGGCCTCGGGAAACTCGGCGACCGGGCCGGCCGCCTTGACCTTGCCGAGGTTCATCATGACCACGTCCTCGGCGTGCCTGAGCGCGTCGGCGACGTTCTGGTCGACCAGCAGGATCGCGGTCGGCGTCGCCTTCCGCGCGGTCTGCAGCAGTTCGTAGACCTGGTCGGCGAGATTGGGCGCCAGCCCGACCGTCGGCTCGTCGACCAGCATCAGCCGCGGCTCGGTGATCATCTCGCGCGCCACCGACAGCATGCGGCCCTGGCCGCCGCTCAACGACCCCGCCTTGTCGCGCCGCCGCTTGGCCAGCACCGGGAAGATCTCGTAGACGCTCGCCATGCGGTCGCGCAGCCGCGCCGCGTCGTGGCGGATCGTCCAGCCGCCGACCCGCAGGTTCTCCTCGACGGTGAGCTGCGGGAAGGTGTTCAGCTCCTGCGGCACGTAGGAGACGCCCAGCCGCTTGATCTCGTGCGGCTGCAGGCCGGCGATCGCCTGCCCGCCCAGCGTCACCGTGCCCTGATGCGGCGCCAGCAGGCCGAACACGGTCTTGAGCAGCGTCGACTTGCCGGCGCCGTTCGGCCCGATCACCAGCACGAAGCCGCCCGGCGACACGCTGAGCGACATGCCCTGCAGGATGTCGACGCCCGGCTGGTAGGCGGCATGCACGTCGTCGACGGCGAGGAGAAGGTCGGCGCTCATTCCAGCGCCTTGCCGAGGTAGCCCGCGATCACCTCGGGCAGCCGCGCCACTTCCTCGAGCGAACCGTGGGCGGCGACGCGGCCCTCCATCATCACGGTCACGGTCGGGCAGAGGCGGCGCACGATCGCCATCTCGTGGCTGACGATCAGGAAGGTGGCGCCGGCCGTGCGGTTGACCGTCAGGATCATCTCGATGATCGCGTCCTTGATCACCGGGTTGATGCCGGAGAACGGCTCGTCGAGCACGTAGCAGCTGCCCGGTACCATGAAGCCGCAGCCCATCTGGAGCAGCGCGCGCTGGCCGCCCGACAGTTTCTTGGCGGCGGTGTCGGCGAGCGGCCGTAGCGAGGTGAGGTCGAGCATCTGCTCGAGCCGCGCCGCGCCGTCGCCCGAGTCGGGCGAGCGCCGCGCGAGGAACGCGGTGTGGAGGTTTTCGCGCACCGTCAGGCTGCCGAACAGCCGCGTCACCTGGAACGAGCGGACGAGGCCGCGCCGGGCGATCTCGTGCATCGGCAGGTTGGTGAGGTCCTGGCCGGCCAGCTTCACCGTGCCGGAGTCGGCCTGGTAGACGCCGGTCACGAGGTTCACCAGCGTCGTCTTGCCGGCGCCGTTCGGCCCGATCAGGCCGCGGATCTCGCCCGGCTGGACCGCCAGCGTGACGTTGTCGGCCGCCTGCAGGCCGCCGAACCGCTTGTTGAGGGCGATTGCTTCGAGCGCCGGCGCCGTCATCTCAGGCTTCCCGGCCGCGTTCGCCGAACAGGCCGGTCGGGCGCAGCACGAGGATCACCAGCACCAGCAGGAAGCCGTAGATGTTCTGGTACGACGAATCGAGGAAGGCCGCGCCGAAGGTTTCGATCAGGCCGAGCAGCACGCCGGCGATCAGCGCGCCCGGGATCGAGCCCAGCCCGCCGATCACCACGATCTCGAAGCCCTTCACCGTGGTGACCATGCCGTTGGTCGGGAAGACCAGGAACACCGGCGCCAGCAGCGCGCCGGCGAGACCGGCCAGCGCCACGCCGATGCCGAACGCCATGCGGTCGATGCCGAGCACGTCGATGCCCGCGGTCTGCACGCCGACCCGGCTCTGCGACGCCGCGCGCAGCGCCAGCCCGTACCAGGTGTAGCGCAGCACCGCCCAGAACAGCGCCAGTGCCGCCAGCGCGAACAGGAAGGCCGCGACCCGCGCGCCGGCCAGCGGCATCGGCCCGACCATGACGATCGGCAGGTTCGAGCCGGGCGTGAACTGGTTGGGACCGGCGATGCCGGTGGCCAGGCTGCGGAACAGCAGCAGCAGCGCCAGCGTGACGACGGTGGCGTAGTCGTCGCGCAGTTCCGGCGGCTTCTTGAAGATCGGCTTCAGGAGGCCCCACTGCACCGCGAGGCCCAGCGCGAACACGCCGGCGGCCGAGATCGGGATGGCGAGCCACCACAGGTCCGGCCCCAGCAGGTGAGCCACCAGCATGTACTGCAGGTAGCTGCCGATCATGTAGAACTCGCCCATCGCCCAGTTGATCATGCGCATGATCGAGTAGATGAACGTGATCCCCAGCGCCATGAGGGCGTAGAGCACGCCGATCATGATGCCGGAAATCAACGTCTGGACGACGAGTTCGGTCGAGTACATCCGCGACGCGGGCCTTTCGGAACCGCGCCGTTACTTCGTGTAGGTCACGACGACGTCGGCGTCCTTCCAGTCCTGGCCCGGCTTGGTGTACTGCAGGATCAGGATCGGCGGCACCCAGTTGTGCCAGTACACGCCGTCGGCGCGCGGGAAGGTCACGGCGGCGTCCGGCCAGCTCTTGAACGTGCCGCTCTCCAGCGCCTTGATCAGCGCCTTCGGGTCGGCCGCGCCGGCGTTCTTCAGCGCCTGCGACAGGATCATGATGGCGCCGAAGCCGTTCAGCGCGCCGTACACTGGGTCCTCGTTGAACTTCTCGCGGTACGCCTTGTTGAAGGCCTGGCCGAGGTCGCTGAGCGGCGACTTGGGCGAGTAGTAGGCGATGAAGAAGACGCCCGAGCCGTTCTTCTCGTGCAGCTTCCAGTACTGCGGCCGGGTCGGCGCATCGTAGGAGATCAGCATCGGCGTGCCCGGCAGGAGGCCGATCGTCGTCGCCTGGTCGATGATCAGGTCCATCGGCTGGCCGACGCCGATGTTCAGCACGAGGTCCGGCTTGAAGTTCTTGATCTGCAGCAGCTGCGGCGTGAAGTCGGTCGCCTTGTTGTCGAAGGTGACCTTCATGATGTCGACGCCGAAGTTGCCCGACTTGTTCTGGGCGATCGTCTCCTCGGTCAGGCCGATGCCGTAGTCGGTGGTCTCGGCGATGATCGCGACCTTCTTGTAGCCCTTCTTCTTGATGAGCTCCATCCAGGCCGAGACGCGCGCCGGGTCGACGGCGTGGGTGCGGAAGGCGATGTCGTACTTCTTGGCGGTGATGTCGGAGGCCGAGGCCTGCAGCGCCAGCGTCGGCACGCCCATTTCCTTGGCGACCTCGTTGACGGCGATCGACACCGACGAGTGGAAGAAGCCGGTCACCGCGACCACCTTGTCCTCGGTCACGAGGCGGCGGTAGGCGGCGACGCCGGCCTGCGGGGTGCCTTGCGAATCCTGCACGAACAGCTTGAGCTTGCGGCCCATCACGCCGCCCTGGGCGTTGATCATGTCGACGCCGATCTCGGCGCCGCGGCGGATCAGCTGGCCGCCGGTCGGATCGCCCGGCGCCGACAGCGGCACGATCAGGCCAATGCCGATGTCCTGGGCCTGCGCGGCCACGCCGAACGACAGGAGCCCGGTGGCCAGCGCGCCGGCCACCACGAAATTGCGTCTGATCACGGTAGTCCCCCTCGAATGTCCCGCCGGCAGCCTATTCCACACCGCAAGGGTGAGAAAGGACGAAAGCCCCGGCGCCCGGCCGTTCAGCCCGGCAGCACGAAGCGCACGCCCGGCCGCGCCAGTCCCCCGCCCGATGCAACGGCCATGCCGTCGGCGCGCCAGCAGGCCGCGCCGGTCATCGTGCCGTCGGCGTGCAGCTGGATGCCGTTCATGCCGCCTGCAACGGTCGGCATGACCTGCAGCTTGTGACCACGCGCCCGCAGCCCCTCGCGCACCGGCTCGGGCACGCCGTGCTCGACCTCGAGCAGCGGCCCCTCGGTCCAGATCCGTGGCGCCTCGACCGCCTCCTGCAGCGACATGCCGTGGTCGATCAGGTTGAGCAGCGCCTGGAGCGCCGACGGGAAGATCTTGCGCCCGCCCGGCAGGCCCAGCGCGTGCACCACCGAGCCCTCGAGCAGGGTCATCATCGGCGACATCGACGTGGTGACGCGCTTGCCCGGCGCGATCGACAGGGCACGGCCCGGCCTCGGGTCGAAGTTCGACATGTAGTCGTTCGGAATCATCCCCAGCCCCGGCACGATGAAGCGCGCGCCGAACAGGCTGTTGATGGTCTGGGTGGTGCAGACCACGGTGCCGCGGCCGTCGGCCACGGTGAGATGCGTGGTGTCGGCGCCCTCGCGGCCGGCCGGGATGCCCGGCGACCAGGCTTGCGCGTTCTTCATGTCGATCAGGGCGCGGCGCTTGTCGGCGTAGGCGCGCGAGGTCAGCAGGTCGACCGGCACATCGACGAAGGCGGGATCGCCGCTCGCCGCCGCGCGGTCGGCGAAGGCGATCTTCAGCACCTCGGCCAGCAGGTGCAGCGTGTCGACCGTGCCGAAGCCCATCGCGCCGATGTCGTAGGCCTCGAGGATGTTCAGCATCTGGGCAATGTGCACCCCCGAGGCGGCGGGCGGCGGCGGCCCGACGATCTCCCAGCCGCGGTAGCGGGCGCGGATCGGCTCGCGCTCCTTCACGCGGTAGCCGGTCAGGTCGGCCATCGCCAGGGTGCCGCCGGCCTTGCGCATGAATTCGTCGAGCAGCGCGCCGAGCGGCCCGCCGTGCAGCGCGCCCTCGCCGTCCTTCGCGATCAGCTCCAGCGACTCGGCGTAGTCGCCTTGGACCAGCCGGCTGCCGGCCTTGAGCGGCGTGCCCTCGGGCAACAGCCGCGCGGTCGCCAGCCGGTCCTTGGCGAGGTCGGTGGCGGCGCTCTCGATGCAGTCCGACAGGTACGGCGTCACCGTGAAGCCGCGCCGCGCGTGGCGGATCGCCGGCTGCATCACGTCGGCCAGCGACATCGTCCCGTAGGCGCGCAGCGCGTGGGTCCAGGCCAGCAGCGAGCCCGGCGTCGCGACCGCCTGCGGCCCGACCTCGTTGACCCGGCCCTCGGCGGTGAAGACCTCCGGCGCCGCACCGGGCAGCGGCTTGAACATGTCCGCGCGGCCGGCGAGCGGCACCGCGCTCATGCCGTCGATCACGACGTGGCGGCCGTCGGGCAACCGGATATGGCAGGTCGTGCCGCCGATCAGCCCGACCATCATCGGCTCGACCACGGTCAGCGCGAACTGCGTCGCCACCGCGGCGTCGACCGCGTTACCGCCGGCTGCCAGCATCTCCGCGCCGGCCGCCGAGGCGAGCGGGTGGTTGGATACCACCATGCCGTTGCGGCCGCTGGCCGGATGCTTCTCGCACGCGAACGGCGTGCCGGCGCGGCTGCGCCAGTCCGAGGTCGTCACGGTGTCTCTTCCCCCGTCAATCGCCCAGTAAATCGCCTAGTAGATCGTCTCTTTCAGCCGCTGCGGATAGGCGCGGTCGTACTCCTCGGCGTCGAAGCTCGCCTGCAGGGCGTGCATGATCGTGCCGCTGCTCGGCAGGTCGGTCTCGGCCAGGAACTTCGTGGGATCCCACAGGTGCGAGCGGACCAGGGCCTTGGGGCACTGGGTGTAGACGCGCTCGGCCGTCACCACGATCACGCTGCGCGGCGCCTTGCCCTCCATGGTGAAGGAGGCGCACAGCGCCGGGTCGGTCGTGATCTGCGCCCGGCCGTTGACGCGCAGCGTGCGGTTGACGCCGGGCGTCAGGAACAGCAGCGCGATGCGCGGGTCGCGCACCAGGTTGCGCAGCGTGTCGAGCCGGTTGTTGCCACGCCGGTCGGGCAGCATCAGCGTGTGCTTGTCCGCGACGCGCACGAAACCCGCCGGGTCGCCGCGCGGCGTGCAGTCGAGCCCTTCCGGACCCGACGTCGCCAGCACCACGAACGGCGAGGTCTCGATGAAGCGACGGTAGTGGTCGGAGATGTAGTCGATCTCCTTGACCACGGCGGCACCGACGGGCGTGCCGTACAGCGCCTCGAGCTCGGCCTCGGTCGTCACGACATGGGACACGGGAACCCTCCATTGAGAGGGCGCGACTGTAGCGGAGAAGGGAGGAGCGCGCGAGACGCGCGCGGTCCCATGCGCGCCCTACCTGTTCGCCCGCGCCACCGCCGCGTTCAGGAGGAGGTTGGCGCCGGGCACCGATCGGACCAGCTCGATGTTCTCGTTGACGTTGTGGCTGATGCCCTCGTGGCAGGGCGTGAAGATCATCGCGGTCGGCGCCATCGTCGCCACGGCGTAGGCGTCGTGGCCGGCCTGGCTGCGCATCTCGCGATACGGCAGGCCGAGTTCCTGCGCGGTGGTGCGCAGGAGGTCGATGCATTCCGGCGCGAACAGCTCGGTGCCCCAGCTCCAGCCCTCGGCGACGTCGATCTCGACGTTGGCCTTCTTCGCCGCCGCGGCGATCGCGGCATCGACGTCGCGGCGCATCGCCTCGAAGCGGGCCAGCTCGATGTGGCGGAAGTCGATGGTCAGCCGCACCTCCTCGGCATAGGTGCCGGGCAGGTTGGGGAAGCTCTCGATGCGCGTCGTCGTGGTGCGGCCCTCGTCGGCGGCATAGGCCAGCCCGATGTCGTTGACCGCGGCGATCACGTAGCCGGCGCCGACCAGCGCGTTCTTCCGCTGGGCCATCGGCGTGCCGCCGGCATGGCCGGTGTCGCCCCTGATGGTGAGCTTCAGCGCCTGGGTGCGGTAGCCGCCGACCACGATGCCGATGTCGCAACCCTCGCGGTCGAGCACCGGCGCCTGCTCGATGTGCAGCTCGAGGTAGGAGTCGAAGCGGCGCTGGCCAAGCGGCAGCGGCCCGGCATAGCCGATGGCATCCAGCGCCTCGGCGACCGTGACGCCCGCATCGTCGGTGGTGGCCAGCACGTCGGCCTCCTGGAGCACGCCGGCGAAGGCCATCGAGCCCATCATCGGCGGGCTGAAGCGCGCGCCCTCCTCGTTGGTCCAGCAGATCACCTCGATGCCGCGCTTGGTGGCGAGCCCGCGGTCGTTCAGCGTGCGCACCACCTCCAGCCCGCACAGCACGCCCAGGATGCCGTCGTAGCGGCCGCCGCAGATCTGGGTGTCGAGGTGGCTGCCGATCGCCACCGGCGGCAGCGACGGGTCGCTGCCCGCCCGGCGGGCGAAGATGTTGCCCAGCCGGTCGATCTCGACGGTGCAGCCGGCGTCCTTCGCCCAGGCCACGAACTGGTCGCGCATCTCGCGATCCTCGCCCGACAGCGCCAGCCGGCGCAGCCCGACGTCGCGGAAGCGGCCGATCTCGGCCGAGCGCTCCAGCGTCTGCCACAGCCTCTGCGCGTCGATCTCCAGCACGTTGGTCGCCATCGCCCTCTCCTCTTGCACCCATTCATTTCCGGGGGCGTGACAGACTACCAAGAAGCATGCCAGTGACGAGGCCATGTCTCCGAAGATCGACGCGGAATACGACTACATCATCGTCGGCGGCGGCTCGGCCGGCGCCGTGCTGGCGGCGCGCCTCTCCGAGGAGCCGGCGCTGCGGGTCCTGTTGCTGGAGGCCGGGCGCGACTTCCGCACCGCCGAGACGCCGCACCACATCCGCATCCCCAACCCGCTGCGCGCCATCGCCGACGACGACTACCGCTGGCCGACCCTGCTCGCCCGCCGCACCGAGCGACAGGAACCCAAGCTGCTGTGGCGCGGCCGCGCGATCGGCGGCAGTTCGACCATCAACGGCCAGATCGCGATCCGCGGCATCCCCGAGGACTTCGCCGAGTGGGAGGCGCAGGGCGCCGCCGGCTGGGGCTGGGACGACGTGCTGCCCTACTTCCGCAAGCTCGAGAGCGACGTCGATTTCGGCGACGCGCCGTACCACGGCAAGGACGGGCCGATCCCGGTCTACCGCGCGCCGATCGAGCACTGGGGTCCGGTCGACCGCGCGCTGCGCGAGGCCGCGCTCGGCCTCGGCTACCCGTGGTGTCCCGACCACAACGCGCCGGTCGGCACCGGCGTCTCGCCCTACGCGATCAACAGCCGCGCCGGCCTGCGCATCTCGGTCAACGACGGTTACCTCGAGCCGGCGCGCGGCCGCGCCAACCTCGCCATCGTCGGCAACGCGGTGGTCGACACGCTGACCTTCGAGGGCAACCGGCCGCATGCCAACGGCGTCACCGTCCGCATCGGCGGCGAGGCCCTGGGCGTGCGGGCGCGGCGCGAGGTCATCCTGTCGGCCGGCGCGATCCATTCGCCGGCCATCCTGCAGCGCTCCGGCATCGGCCCGCGCGCCCTGCTCGACCGGCTGGGCATCCCGGTGGTCGCCGACCGGCCGGTCGGCGCGCACCTGCTCGACCACCCGATCCTCGGCCTGATGCTCGACCTCAGGGAGGACGCGCGGGTCAGCACGCTGATGCACCGCCACACCAACTGCTGCCTGCGCTACTCGTCGGGCCTGGCCGGCGCGGGCGTCAACGACATGATCATGATCGCCGGCAACCTGCGCCCCGCCGAGGATGGCGGCACGGCGCGGGCGCGGCTGGCGGTCTCGGCCTTCGAGGCGCTGAGCGAGGGCACGGTGCGCATCGTGTCGCGCGATCCCGCCGCCGACCCGGCGATCGACGAGCGCATGCTGAGCCACGACAGCGACCTGGTGCGGATGCGCGACGGCGTCGCTCGCGCCGTCGCGATCGCGCAGCACGCGGCGGTGCGCGCCATCGCCACCGGCGTGACCTACGGCAGCACCGGCCGGCCGATCGACCGGCCGTTCAGCCCGGCCGAGCTGGACGACTGGATGTTCGCCGAGTGCT
Organism: Pseudomonadota bacterium; assembly: GCA_020160955.1. Taxonomy (GTDB): domain Bacteria; phylum Pseudomonadota; class Alphaproteobacteria; order Reyranellales; family Reyranellaceae; genus Reyranella. Next base: position 27,070 of record JAIUOX010000024.1, on the reverse strand, counting down.
CGGACGCCCAGCACGCCAGCGGGACCTGCCGGCTGGGCGCGGCCGACGCCCCGACCAGCGTGGTCGACCCGGACTGCCGGGTGATCGGCTGCACCGGCCTGCGGGTGATCGACGCCTCGGTCATGCCGACCGTGGTCCGGGCCAATACCCACCTCACGACTGTAATGATTGGCGAAAAGATGGCCGATCTGCTCCGCCGATCACGCGATTGGCATCCTGCCGCAGCGCGGTAGGAGGGTGGCGAGGACGGCCCCGCCGGCTTAAATACCCGCCGTGGCTCCCGCCGTCAGTGCCCTCTCCCACCGCTTCGAGCGCATGCCCTGGAGCGCCGTGGCCCTCGCCGTGCTGCTGCACGCGGCGATCGCCGCCGCCATCTGGTGGGCCAACCGCGAGCCGACCCCGCCGCCGGTCGAGGACGTGATCCAGGTCTCGTTCGAGCAGCCCCCGCCGCCCAAGCCGCCGGAGCCGCAGAAGGCGCCGGAACCGCCCCGGCCAACCATCCTGCCCCCGGTCGAGGGCATCCGCCCGCCGGCCGACATCGTGGCCGACAAGGCGACCCAGGCGCCGCCCAAGGGCGACAAGCCGAAGGATGCCGACCTCGCCCCGCCGCCGCCGCCGATCCGCGATACCGACCCGGCGCGCGACCCGCCCTCGCAGCCGGCCCAGACCGCGATGGCCCGGCCCGAGCCGATCACGCCACCCCCGGTCACGCCGCCGCGCCCCCCGGTGCCCGCCCCGACGCCGCCAGCCGCCGCCGCCCCGCCGCGCGCCGCGCTGGCGCCCTCGGCCCCGGCCGGGATGCTGCCCAAGCCGCCGGAGATGCCGCCGGTCCCGGCGCCGAAGAAGGCGCCGGAGCCGAAGCTGCCCGAGCCCGACAAGGCGCAGAAGCACGACGACAAGAAGCCGCCGACCGAGCAGAAGCCGGCTACCGCGGCGACCCAGGCGCCCGCCTCGCCGAAGCCGCCGGCGCCGCCCATCCCGCAGCACGAGGCGCCGAAGTACGCGCCGTCGCCGCTGTCGACCCTGCCGTCGCGCAAGCCGCCGGCCGGCACGCAGTCGGACAATCCCTCGCCGTCGCCGTTCGTGAACCCGGCCGACAGCTACAGCCGCGCCCGCGTCGCCGACAATTACCTGTGGCAGGTGGTGCGCAGCCTGCAGGGCTATCGCTACTCGGCCAACGTCAACGCCCGCCAGGGCCTGACCGTGGTGCGCGTGGTGATCGCCCGCGACGGCCGCCTGCTCGACGTCAAGGTCACGCGCTCGAGCGGCTACGTCGAGTTCGACAACGGCGTGCTGCAGGGCGTCCGCTCCGGCTCGCCCTACGCGCCGCTGCCGCCCGAGATCAAGGGCGACAGCGCGGCCTTCGACCTGCCGCTGATGTCGGTGAACCGGGGCGGTTGAGGGAGGGCACCAAACCGCGCGCCGGTGGATTGTGCACTTGCCAACTCATTTCATGCTTACAGCACTCGACGGCAAGTAGATATGCCTTCATGCTACCAATGGTTGCGCACCAAACCACCCACCCGATGATCGACTGCTATTGTTGAGTCTAGCAGTAAGAGGCGCTCAGCATGAAGTTAGGCTACACGGAATTTTCTTTTGGGTATGCGTTTACCGAGAACCTTATTCGATCCTCTTCACACGCTCCTGTAGGAGCGCCGATTTTTCCGAATCTATTGCAAGAAGGCAGCCTAGGCTTTGACGTAAAGATCAACTTCCCTAGCCAGCCGGTGTTCTTCCAGTACAAGCTGCCGGAATTGATGGTCCGGGGCACAGCGGCCGAAATCGCACATCATTCGCTTCAAGGGATAAGCGTTCCCTTCTTCAGAATGCCACTGATGAGGCGCGACCTATCGAGCCAACATGAGCTGCTGATTGACCTCGAATCACAGTATCCAGATTCTGTTTTCTATGCCTCGCCAGCCTTACCAAACGTAGGAGCCTTTGACGCCGCGTATGCGAACGGAGAAGTGCATCTTCGTTCAGCGCTGTTTTCACCAAGGGACATCGGATTTTTACCCGACGACAAGCAACATGTCGTTGCATATTGCCCTTGGGCATCGGCGTGGTTTTGTTCAGAGCCTAAAAGGCTAACCATGATCTCCTTCGAAGTCGCCCGGGACCAAATTCAGTCTTTGCTACGTGCACCCAAACAGCGCCCGATGGAAGAGACAGTCGGAGCCTTGGGACAAGCCATCATGGAGCGAGTGACACCCGAACTGCGCGAGTCGGAAGAAGGAATTCGAACGCGTGTCCGCCAGCAAGTATCGAAGCTCGATGAAGCACCACTCGTAGGTCTTAGCGACAAGGGCACAACAAGATCCGGGCGGGAGCGCAAAGTTGCAGAGGACATCTTGGTGTATCGCGAGATGGCACGGGTAGGGTTAGGAGTAGATCTTGCAATTGCCCAACTACGCTAGTCGATTCTGCGTAGAATCCAACGATAGCAACTGGTGCGTTCCGCGACTTGCGCTAGGCTAAGCACAATAAACATGCCTCGGTCACATTTCTCTCCGCCGGGACGGAACGAGCAATCCGGCGCAGTGACAAGACCTTGGCCACCACGTTAGCGGGGTAGTGAAGTTATGGACTATCGACTCCTCGGCCGCACCGGCATCTCGGTCTCCGAACTCTGCTTCGGCACCATGTCGTTCGGCGGCGATGCCGACGAGGTGACGTCGGCCGCGATGTACCGGATGGTCCGCGAGGCGGGCATCAACTTCTTCGACACCGCCAACGAGTACAACAAGGGCCGCTCGGAGGAGATCCTCGGCCGGCTGATGAAGAGCCATCGCGACGACCTCGTGATCGCCACCAAGTGCTACAACCCGACCGGGCCGGACATCAATTCGCGCGGCGCCAACCGCCGCCACGTCGTTCAGGCGGTCGAGAACAGCCTGCGTCGCCTGCAGACCGACCGCGTCGAGGTGCTGTTCCTCCACCGCTTCGATCCCGTCACGCCGATCGACGAGATGATGCGCGGGCTGGAGGACCTGGTGCGCGCCGGCAAGGTGCTCTACCCGGCGGTCAGCAACTGGTCGGCGTGGCAGACCCAGCGCGCCGTCGACATCCAGGAGAAGAACAACTGGGCGCGCCTGCAGGTCATCGAGCCGATGTACAACCTGGTGAAGCGCCAGGCCGAGGTCGAGATCCTGCCGATGGCGCAGGCCAACGGCATCGGCGTCATCCCCTACAGCCCCGGCGCCGCCGGGCTGCTGTCGGGCAAGTATCTCGGCCAGGCCTCGGGCCGGCTCAAGACCAACAAGATGTACGAGGCGCGCTACGGCGACGACTGGATGTTCGAGGTCGCCACCGCCTTCGTCGCCTTCTGCGAGAAGCGCGGCCTGCACCCGGTCAGTACCGCGGTCGCCTGGGTCGGCGCCCATCCCGCCGTCACCGCGCCGATCGTCGGCGCGCGCAATCCCGAGCAGCTGAAGGACTCGCTGGCCGCGGTCGAGATCGACATGACCCCGGCGCTGCGCGCCGAGATCGCCGCCCTGTCGCGCACCCCGGCCCCGGCGACCGACCGGTCGGAGGAACTGAAGGTCGTGAAGTAGTTGAAGGGTCCCTCGCTGCGCTCGGGATGACAGGAAAGACTTGTCATCCCGAGCGTCAGCGAGGGACCTTTCCCTTTCCAAGCCACGCGACGATCGCCTCCACCAGGTCGTCCGGCTCCGGCCCGACATCCAGCACCAGCGTGCGCGCGTCGGCCTCCGGCGGCTCCAGCGTCGCGAACTGGGTGTCGAGCAGCGCCGGCGGCATGAAGTGGCCGCGCCGCGCGTCGAGCCTCAGGCCGATCAGTTCGCGCGAGCCCGCCAGGTGGACCAGCCGCACGGCGTCACGGTCGCCGACGATGATGTCGCGGTAGGCCCGCTTCAGGGCCGAACAGGTGACGACGCCGCCGGTTCCGGCGTCCCGCCAGCCATCGATGCAGGCCGCGATCCGGGCCAGCCAGGGCGCGCGGTCGGTATCGTCCAGCGGCGTGCCGGCGCTCATCTTGGCGACGTTTTCGGGCGGATGGAGCGCATCGCCCTCCTGGAAGGCGCAGCCCAGCCGCTCCGCGAGACGCGCCGCGACCGTCGTCTTGCCGCACCCGGCGACTCCCATGACGACCACGATCATCGGCAGGTTGTGAGCCTCTTCCCCGTCCATTAAGACTTTCGTCCGACCTCGCGAAACTCCCCAAGGGAAGCATCACCGTGCTCAAGCTCGGATACAAGGCGTCCGCCGAACAATTCGCGCCCGGCAAGCTGCTGGACTACGCCGCGCATGCCGAGAAGACCGGCTTCGAATCGGTGTTCGTCAGCGACCACTTCCAGCCGTGGAAGCACGTCGACGGCCACGCCCCGAACTCGGTGGCCTGGCTGGGCGCCGCGGGCGCGCGGACCTCGAAGGTCGTGCTGGGCACCAGCGTGCTGACGCCGACCTTCCGCTACCACCCGTCGATCGTGGCGCAGGCCTTCGGCACGCTGGGCGCGATGTTCCCCGGCCGCGTCATCCTGGGCATCGGCACCGGCGAGTCGCTGAACGAGGTGCCCTCGACCGGCGCGCCGTGGCCCGAGTTCAAGGAGCGCTTCGCCCGCATGCGCGAGGCGGTGACCCTGATCCGCACCCTGTGGCGCGGCGAGCGCGTCACCTTCGAGGGCGAGTACTACAAGACCGAGAAGGCGACGATCTACGACCGGCCCGACGTCGAGGTGCCGATCTACGTCGCCGCCGCCGGCGCGCTGGTCGCCAAGTATGCCGGCCGCCAGGGCGACGGCTTCATCTGCACCAGCGGCAAGAAGCGCGAGCTCTACACCGAGACGCTGCTGCCCAAGGTCGAGGAAGGCCTCGCCGCCGGCGGCCCCAAGGCGCAGCCCTACGACCGCATGATCGAGGTCAAGGTGTCGTTCGACAGCGACCGCCAGCGCGCGCTGGACGACACCCGCCATTGGGCGGCGCTGGCGCTGACGCCGGAAGAGAAGATGTCGGTCGAGGATCCGGTCGAGATGCAACGGCTGGCCGATGCCCTGCCACTCGAGCGCGCCGCCAGCCGCTGGATCGTGTCGAACGACCCCGAGGAGCAGGTCGAGAAGATCGGCTACTACGTCGGGCTGGGCTTCAACCACCTGGTGTTCCACGCGCCCGGCCCCGACCAGGCGCGCTTCATGGACCTGTTCGGCGCCGAGGTCCTGCCGCGCCTGCGCAAGCGCTTCGGTTGATCCGACGATGACCACCGTCGGCCGGCTGGAACTGCTGGCCCTGCCCGGCCTGCCGATGGTCAAGGCAGGCGACGACCTCGCCGCCTTGCTGGCCGAGGGCTATGCGCGGGCCAGGATCGCGCCGCAGCCCGGCGACGTGCTGGCGCTGGCCCAGAAGATCGTGTCCAAGGCCGAGGGACGGCTGGTCGAGCTGGCGTCGGTGACGCCCTCGCCGCGCGCCGTCGAACTGGCGGCCGAGGTCCAGAAGGACCCGCGGCTGGTCGAGCTGATCCTGTCGGAGTCGGTGCGCGTCGTGCGCTCGCGGCCCAACGTGCTGATCGTCGAGCACCGGCTGGGCTTCGTGATGGCCAATGCCGGCATCGACCAGTCGAACGTCGCGGCGGTCGACGGCGTCGAGCGCGCGCTGCTGCTGCCGAAGGATCCCGACGGCAGCGCGGCACGCATCCGCGCCGCGCTCGGGGCGCGGCTGGGCGCGGCGCCCGCCGTGATCATCACCGACAGCTTCGGCCGCGCCTGGCGGCGCGGCACGCAGGGCATCGCGATCGGCGCGGCCGGCCTGCCGGCGCTGCTCGACCTGCGCGGCAACCCCGACCTGTTCGGCCGCACGCTGCAGGTCAGCATCTCCGGCTTCGCCGACGAGATCGCCTCGGCGGCCTCGCTGGTGATGGGCCAGGGCAACGAGGCGCAACCCGCCGTGCTGGTGCGCGGCCTCGCCTGGTCGGCCGAGGACAACCCGGCGTCCGAGCTGGTGCGCCCGGCGGCGGAGGACATGTTCCGGTGACAACTCCGCGCGAAGGCAAGGTCATCGCCCTTTCCGGCGGGGTCGGCGGCGCCAAGCTGGCGCTGGGGCTTTCGCGCGTCGTGCCGGCGGAAGACCTGCTGGTGATCGCCAACACCGGTGACGACTTCGAGCATCTCGGCCTTTCGATCTCGCCCGACATCGACACCCTGACCTACGTGCTGGCCGGGCTCGACAACACGGCGCAGGGCTGGGGCCGGCGCGACGAGACCTGGTCGTTCATGGAGACGATCGCGACGCTGGGCGGCGCCGACTGGTTCCGGCTGGGCGACCGCGACCTCGCGCTGCACGTCGAGCGCACGCGTCGCCTCGCGGCCGGCGAGACGCTGAGCCAGGTCACCGCCGAGGTCTGCCGCCGCTGGGGCGTGGCGCCACGCATCGTGCCGATGAGCGACGACCGGGTGCGCACCCGCGTGCGCTCCGACAGCGGCTGGATCGACTTCCAGGACTACTTCGTGCGCCAGCAGTGCCGGCCCGTGGTGCGCGAACTGGCGTTCGAGGGCGCGGCGACGGCGCAGCCACAGGCCGAGGCGATGGCGGCACTGGCCGGGCCGGTGCGCGCGGTCGTGATCTGCCCGTCCAACCCGTTCATCAGCATCGATCCCATCCTCGCCGTGCCGGGCCTGCGCGACGCCATCGCCAATTGCGGCGCGCCGGTGGTGGCGGTGTCGCCGATCGTCGGCGGCAAGGCGGTCAAGGGACCGACCGCCAAGATGATGCAGGAGCTGGGCCTGGCCGTGACCTCGGCCACGGTGGCCGAGCGCTACGGCGACCTGCTGTCGGGCTACGTCGTCGATGCCGGCGATGCCGCCGGGGTGCCGGGCCGCGTCCACGAGGCGGCCACGCTGATGACATCGGTCGGCGACAAGGAAACGCTGGCGCGGACGGTGCTTTCCTTTGCAGACTCGATCCCGTGAAACATCGGGACATCTGGGCCGTCGTGCCCATCAAGGAACTGGACGGCGCCAAGCAGCGCCTCGCCCCGCTGCTGACGCCGCAGCAACGCCGCGCCCTCATCGAGGTGATGATGGCCGAGGTGCTGGAGGCCGTGGTCACCGTGCCCGGCCTCGCCGGCACCATCGTGGTGACGCTCGACCCGCAGGCCACGGCGCTGGCCGGGCGGCTGGGCGCGCGCGTGCTGACCGACGGCGCGCGCGACGGTCACACCGGCAGCGTCAATGCCGGGCTGCAGCTGCTGGCGCGCGAGGGCCGCGGCGGCATGCTGACCCTGCCGGCCGACATCCCGGCCGTGACCTCGCAGGAGATCAGCCTGGTGCTGGGCGCCCACCTGCCCGGCCGCGCCTTCACGATCTCGCCAGCGCACGACCACATGGGCTCGAACACGGTGATCTGCTCGCCGGCCGACGCGGTGCCGCTGCGCTTCGGCGACAACAGCTACTACCCGCACCTCGAGGCGGCCCAGCGCGCCGGCATCGAGCCGACGGTGATGCACCAGCCGGGCATCGCCATGGACATCGACCATCCGGCCGACCTCGCGGCCTTCCTCGCCCTGCCGTCGTCCAAGGGCACGCGCACGCGCGCGCTGCTCGAGGAGATGAAGGTCCCGGGGTTGTTGGGGCGCGGCTAGGCCACCACCCGCTTGCGCGGCGGGGTCTGCACGATCGGCGCCAGCTCGGGCGCGTTGTAGGACGCGGCGCGGCGGTCGGCCGGGACTTCGCCGTAGGCCGTCGTGCGCTGCTGCGGCACGCGGCCGATCGAGCGGATCAGGCGCTCCATCTCCTCCGGCGGGAATTCCTGGCCGTGCTGCGTGCCGGCGGCGCGCGAGATGCTCTCGTTCATCAGCGTGCCGCCGAGGTCGTTGGCGCCGGCCTGCAGCGCCAGCGCCGCGCCCGCGGGCCCCATCTTGACCCACGAGGTCTGGATGTTGGGGATCAGCGGGTTCAGCACCAGCCGCGCTACCGAATGCATGATCACCGCCTCGCGGAAGGTCGGGCCCTTGCGGGCCAGGCCCTGGCGGTACATCGGCGCTTCCATGTGCACGAACGGCAGCGGCACGAACTCGGTGAAGCCGCCGGTCTCGGCCTGCAGGTCGCGCAGCGCCAGAAGGTGGCGCGCCCACGACAGCGGCGTCTCGACGTGGCCGTACATGATGGTCGAGGTGGTGCGCAGCCCCTGCCCGTGCGCGGCGCGCTGCACGTCGAGCCACTGCCCCGTGTCGATCTTGTCGGGGCAGATGATCGCCCGCACCTCGTCGTCGAGGATCTCGGCGGCGGTGCCGGGCAGCGTGCCGAGGCCGGCATCCTTCAGGCGCTTCAGGAACTCGGGCAGCGAGGCCTGCATGGTCATCGCGCCCTGCGTCACCTCGAGTGGCGAGAAGGCGTGGATGTGCATCTCCGGCACCGCCTGCTTGATCGCCCGGCAGATCGCCTCGTAGGTCTCGCCCGTGTAGTCGGGATGGATGCCGCCCTGCAGGCAGACCTCGGTGGCGCCGCGCTCCCACGCTTCGCGGGCCCGGCGCGCGACCTCGTCGAGGCCGAGGTCGTAGGGCTTGCCGCGCAGGTCGTCGTGCGTGCTGCCCTTCGAGAACGCGCAGAACTTGCAACGGAAGTAGCAGATGTTGGTGTAGTTGATGTTGCGGTTGACGACGTAGCGCACGACGTCGCCGCTCACGGCCTTGCGCAGCGCGTCGGCCGCGCCGGTCACGTGGCGGTAGTCGGCGTCACGCGCCGCGAACAGCCGCTCTATGTCGGGGTGATCCAGCCGCTCGCCGGCCGTCGCGCGCTCGACGATGCGGGCGAGGCCCGCATCGACCGCCGACAGCAGCGCCTGCGGCGGCAAGGGCGGCTCGGTGTTGCCGGGCGCCCAGTCGTCGTCGCGCGCCAGCCCCTCGGCGTCGGACAGGCGCCGCGCCCGCGTCGCCACCTCGGGCGCCAGCCACTCGGATGCCTTCCGGACGTAGGACGGGTACACGGCGAGGCGATTGACCAGCACCTTGCCCATCTCGGCGCTGCGCCGCGCCAACTCGTCGACCGCGGGCCACGGTGCCTCAGGATTGACGTGGTCGGGCGTCACCGGCGACACGCCGCCCCAGTCGTTGAGGCCGGCCTCGACCAGCCGCTGGTAGACGCCGGGCGACAGGTTCGGCGGCGCCTGGAGGTTCATGTCCGGCCCGAGGATCAGCCGGGCCTGCGTGATGGTCCAGCACAGCTCGTCGAGATCGGGCTCATCGGCGCCGGCCAGCTTGGTGTCTTCCTTGGCGCGGAAGTTCTGGACGATCACTTCCTGGATGTGGCCGTAGCGCGCGTGCAGGTCGCGGATGGCGCGCAGCGCGTCGAGCCGCTCGTCGCGCGTCTCGCCGATGCCGATCAGGATGCCGGTGGTGAACGGCACCTTCAGTTCGCCGGCCAACCGGATGGTCTCGAGGCGGACCGCCGGCGCCTTGTCGGGCGAGCCGTAGTGCACGCCGCCCTTCTCGCACAGCCGCTCGCTGGTCGATTCCAGCATGATGCCCTGGCTGGCGGTGACGGCGCGCAGCGCGGCGATTTCCTCTTTGCTCATCACGCCGGGATTGGCATGCGGCAGCAGCGTCGTCTCGCGCAGGACGAGCGCGCACATCGCGACGAGGTACTCGATGGTGGTGGCGTAGCCGAGCGCCGCCAGCGCCTCGCGCGCCGCGGCGTAGCGCAGCTCCGGCTTGTCGCCCAGCGTGAACAGCGCCTCGGTGCAACCGGCGGCCTCGCCGGCGCGCGCGATCGCCAGAACCTCGTCGGGCGACAGGTAGGGCGAATGGCCGGCGCTCGGGGACTCGGCGAAGGTGCAGTAGTGGCAGACGTCGCGGCACAGCCGGGTCAGCGGGATGAAGACCTTGCGCGAGTAGGTGATCAGCCGGCCGTGGCCCGCATCGCGCAGCCGCGCGGCTTCTGCCATCAGCCCGGTAAGCTCCGACATTCGACCCTCGAAGAACGCTTGGGGGCCGACGATAGCGGCAATCGTCGCCGCCCGCATCGTGTAGTATGGCCGGGCCATTCTCCAGGGGGAAACCAGACATGCAGATCGGCTTCAACGCGCCGACCGCCGGCCCGCTCTCGGCCACCGACCACATGGTGCGGCTGGTCGTCGAGGCCGAGGCGATGGGCTTCGACTACGCGACCTTCAGCGACCACGTCGTCATCCCGACCGACATCACCGCCAAATATCCCTACAGCTCCAGCGGTGAATTCCCGGCGGGTGCCCGCGCCGAGCGCCACGAGCAGCTGATCCAGATGGCCTTCGTGGCCGGCAAGACCAGCCGCCTGCGCCTCGTGTCGTCGGTCATGGTGGTGCCGCACCGCCCGGCCGTGCTGACCGCCAAGATGCTGTCGTCGATCGACGTGCTGTCGAACGGCCGGCTGGTGGTGGGTATCGGCGCCGGCTGGCTGAAGGAGGAGTTCGAGGCGATCGACGCGCCGGACTTCGCCGCCCGCGGCACGGTCACCGACGAGTACGTGGCGGCCTTCCGGGAACTCTGGACCAACCCGAAGCCGCGCTTCGCCGGCAAGTACGTGCGCTTCGACAACATCCTGCTCGACCCCAAGCCGGTTCAGAAGCCGCACCCGCCGATCTGGGTCGGCGGCGAGAGCGGCCCCGCCCTGCGCCGCACCGCCCGGCTGGGCGACGGCTGGTATCCGATCGGCACCAACCCGGCCAACCCGCTCGACAGCCTGAAGCGCTTCGCGACCCAGGTCGCGCGGCTGCGCGCGCTGGTCGCCAAGGAAGGCCGCCAGGAAAGCGCCGTCGCGCTGGCGCTGCGGGTCACGGTGTTCGGCGAGACCGCGCCGACCACCGCCGACGACGGCGAGCCGCGGCTGTTCGCCGGCAAGCCGGCGAAGATCGCCGCCGACATCCGCAGCCTGCGCGACCTCGGCGTCGGCCACCTCGACTTCGGCTTCGCCGGCGCCTCGGTCGACGAGATGCTGGGCGAGATGCAGCGCTTCCGGCGGGACGTGCTGCCGCTGGTCTGACGGCTACGCCACCGCCGGGATGAACTTCGCCCAGCGGTCGAGCAGCGGCAGCACCGCGTCGGCCTTGGCGGAGTCGAGGCTGACGATGACGCGCTCGACGCCGGCGTCGCGGTCGCGCTTCAGGGAGTCGAGGTCCTCCTTCGCTTCCCAGATCGTGACCGGCAGCGGCGCGCGGCCGGCCTCGACGCACATCGCGCGGAACTGCGGCAGGACCTCGCGGACCTCGCGGCGGCGCAGCGGCAGCCAGCCGTCGCCGTAGCGCACCGCCCGGCGCGCACCGTAGGGGAAGGCGCCGCCGACCCAGATCGGCGGGTGCGGCTTCTGCACCGGCTTGGGCCACGCCATCAGCGGATCGAAGCTCACCATCTCGCCGTGGTACTCGGCCTTGGACTTGGTCCAGATGACCTTCATGGCCTCGATGCGCTCGCGCACCAGCTTGTGCCGGGTGGCGAAGGCGGTGCCGTGGTTCTCCATCTCGTCCTGGTTCCAGCCGTTGCCGACGCCGAACAGGAAACGGCCGCCCGACAGGAGGTCGAGCGACGCCACCGCCTTGGCGGTCTGGATCGGGTCGCGCTGGTTCACGAGGCAGACGCCGGTGCCGACCTTGAGCGTCGTGGTCGCCGCCGCGGCCGCGGTCAGGGTCACGAACGGGTCCATCGCGTCGTAGTACTTCTTCGGCAGGTCGCCGCCGCCCGGGAACGGCGTCTTGCGGCTGAGCGGGATGTGCGAGTGCTCGGGCGCCCACACCGAATCGAAGCCCCGCTCCTCCAGCGCCCGGCCCAGTTCGGCCGGCGTCATCGAGTAGTCGGTGAAGAACATCGCCGCGCCGATTTTCATGAAACCTCCCCGTTGCCCATGGGTCCCTCGCTACGCTCGGGATGACAGGCCTTTCTTGTCATCCCGAGCGAAGCGAGGGACCCTTCTTTGGCCACCGCGTCGCCACCGCCGGCAGCACCTCGTCGATCAGGCGCCGCGTCTGCGCGATCACCGTCTCGCCATCGGGACCGACGGGGCGCAGGATGAACTTCTCGACCCCGACCGCGACGTACTGGGCGATGCGGTCGACGATCGTGGTGGCGTCGCCGACCGCGAAGTAGCCCGTGGGATCGCGGTCGGTCCGCTTGGCATAGGCCGCCATCGCGCCGCTCACCACGGCGCTGCCCGGCTCCCCGAAGTAGAAGGGAAACGCCGCGCCGTAGTGATCCTCGTCGATCGTGCGGCCGATCTCGGTCGCGGCGACCTTGATCGCCGCGACGATGCGGCCGGCGTCGGCCGGCAGCTCGGCGCCGGCCTGCCAGCCGGTGCCGTAGCGCGCGGTGCGCCGGATGGCCGCCTCGGTGCCGCCGCCGATCCACATCGGCAGGTCGGCCCGCGTCGGCCGCGGCGCGATCGAGGCGTCCTGCAGGCGGAAGTGCTTACCCACGTAGGTAACGCTGTCCTCGCGCCACAGCCGGCCGATGACCTCCAGCGCCTCGTCGGTGCGGCGGCCCCGGGTCTTCGTGTCGATGCCGAGCGCCTGCCATTCCGGTCCCTGCGGGCTGCCGATGCCGAAGCCCGGCAGCAGGCGGCCTTCCGACAGCACGTCGATGGTGGCGCACTGCTTGGCCAGCAGCACGGGATCGCGCAGCGCCAGCGACACCACGTTCATGCCGAAGCGCAGGCGCCGCGTGCGGCCGGCCAGCGCGCCCATGGTGGCGAGGCATTCGAGGATCGGCTGGCGGCTGACCAGCCGGTCGGTCTGCCACAGCGAATCGACGCCACCCGCCTCGCAGAGATCGACCCAGCGCCACCAGTCGCCGGCCCCGGCGAACGGGAACTCCATCAGCCCGAGGCCGACGGCGACGGTCACGCGGCGGCGGCCTTCACCAGCGGCGCCACCTTGTCGAGGTAGGCCAGGATGCCGTCGCGGTCCTTGTCGGGCACCGCCAGCAGCGCGCTGTGGATGCCCGCCCTGGCATAGCCCTCGAGCGTCGCGGCGTCGTTGGGCGCGCCGAACACGGTGACGGAAAGCGTATTCGGGTCGCGGCCCTTCTCCTCGGCCATGCGCGCCAGCCGCGCCAGCGCCTGCGGCGCGTCGAAGCCGGCACGGGTGCGCGGGAACCAGCCGTCGCAGTACTCGACGACGCGGCGCAGCGTGTGGTCGCTCTCGCCGCCCAGGATGATCGGCGGGTGCGGCTTGCGCATCGGCTTGGGCCACGACCAGACGCGGTCGAACTTCACGAACTCGCCGGCGTAGGACGCCTCTTCCTCGGTCCACAGCGCCTTCATGGCCAGCACGTGCTCGCGCATCTGGCGGAACCGCGTCTTGTAGGTGGCGCCGTGGTTCTCCATCTCCTCGACGTTCCACCCGCCGCCGATGCCGAACACGAAGCGGCCGCCCGACAGCTGGTCGAGCGAGGCGATCGCCTTGGCGGTGACCAGCGGCTCGTGCTGCGGCACCAGCAGGATGCCGGTGCCGACGGTCAGCGTCCTGGTGGCCGCCGCGGCGAACGACAGGGCGACGAACGGGTCGTGGGTGTGGGAATAGCGCTTCGGCAACTCGCCGCCGCCCGGGAAGGGCGACTGGCGGCTGGCCGGGATGTGGGTGTGCTCGGGCACGAACAGCGAGTCGAAGCCGCGATCCTCGAGTGCCTTGCCCAGTTCGCCCGGGTGGATGCCGTAGTCGGTCGGAAAGTAGAAGACACCCAGCCGCATCGCCGTTCCTCCAGTCGTTCTTGCTTGTTGGACGTCTACTTCTTCGGCGCTTCGACGTGGCCACCGAAGCCGAGCCGCATCGCCGACAGCACCTTCTCGGCGAAGGTGTGGTCCTGGCGCGAGCGGAAGCGCACGAACAGCGAGGCCGCCAGCACGTCGGCCGGGACCGCCTCCTCGATCGCCGCCTCGATGGTCCAGCGGCCCTCGCCGCTGTCCTCGACGTGGCCCGAGAAGCCCTCGAGGTGGGCGTCGCCGGCCAGCGCGCTGGCCGTCAGGTCGAGCAGCCACGAGGTCACGACGCTGCCGCGCCGCCACACCTCGGCGACGTCGGCGAGGTTGAGGTCGTAGCGTTCGTCGGCCGGCAGCTTGGCCGAGGACCGGTTGCGCATGATGTCGAAGCCCTCGGCGAAGGCCTGCATCATGCCGTACTCGATGCCGTTGTGGATCATCTTCACGAAGTGGCCGGCGCCAACCGGACCGGCGTGCAGGTAGCCCTGCTCGGCGCGCGGATCGAGCGCCTGCCCGTGCTTGCGGCTGGCCCGTTCCTTGGTGCGCTCGACGTCGCCGATCCCCGGCGCCAGCGCCGAGAAGATCGGGTCGAGGCGGTTCACCACGTCGGCGTCGCCGCCGATCATCAGGCAGTAGCCGCGCTGCAGGCCCCAGACGCCGCCGGAGGTGCCGACGTCGAGGTACTTGATGCCCTTCGGCGCCAGCTCGCGGGCGCGCCGCACGTCGTCCTTGAAGTTGGTGTTGCCGCCGTCGATCACCACGTCGCCGGCCTGCATCAGACCGGCCAGCTGGGCGATCGTGTCCTCGGTGATGCGGCCGGCGGGCAGCATCACCCAGACGGTGCGCGGGGCGGCCAGGGCCTCGATCATCGCCTTCAGCGAGGCCACCGCTGTCGCGCCCTCCTTCGCCAGCGCCGCGCCGGGCGCCGGATCGGCGTCGTAGACCACGCAGGCATGCCCCGCGCGCGTCAGGCGGCGCACGATGTTGCCGCCCATCCGTCCCAGGCCGATGACACCGATCTGCATTGCCGTCCGTCCCCCGCGGTGTCCGGGGGCCGGATCCCCCGGGTTATTTCACCTCAACGATGTCGGCCACGCCGACCTTCTTGTCCAGCACCGTCTGCAGGACGACGAAGCGACCGGCGGAATTGTGGTCGTCGAAGGCGACTTCCTTGCCCATCACGTTGACGAACTTCATCTTCTGGATGGCGTTCTTGATGCCTTCGCCGTCGGTGCACTTGCAGTCGCGGATGGCCTGGAAGATCACCCGCGCCGAGTCGTAGCCGCCCCAGGTCTGCAGGTACGGTTCCGACTTGTACTTGGCCTCGATCTTCTGGACGAAGGCCTTGTTCGACGGCGAGTCGATCTTCGCGTTGTAGGTCCAGGCACTGATCGACTTCTCCATGCCGCCGGCCTCGATGATCGGCTGGTTGCGCCCGCCCAGCTCGATGCGGCCGGTGTAGGGGATCTTCACGCCGAGCTGCATCGCCTGGCGCAGGAAGTTGATCGAATCGCCGCCCAGCTGGAAGGTCGCGATGGCGTCGGGCCGGCGCTGCTGCAGGCGCGTCAGGATGCTGGTGAAGTCCGGCACGTTCTGCGGATGGAAGTCGGTCGACACGACCTGGACGCCGGCCTTCTCGGCGACCGCCTTGAAGGCGTCGGCGCCGCCGCGGCCGAAGTCGGTGTCCTCGCCGACGATCGCCACGGTCTTCCACTGCTTCTTGTTGCCGAGGTAGATGCCGAGCGCGTCCATCATGGCGCTGTCGGACGGGCTGATGCGGAACGAGTACTCGTTGCGGCCCGGCCCGGCCAGGGCGGTGATCTGCGGGTTGGAGGCGATGCCGGTGATCATCGGGATCTTGGCGTCGGCGACGATCTTCATGCTGGCGAGGTGGGCCGAGCTGCAGTGCGCGCCGATGATCGCCGAGACCTTGGCCTCGACCAGCTTGTTGGCGACGTTGACGCCTTCCGAGGGATTGCACTTGTTGTCGAGGACCATGACCTCGACCTTGCGGCCGAGCAGGCCGCCCGCCGCGTTGACCTCTTCGACCGCGAGGTTGACGCCCCACATCTCCCATTCCGAGGCGACCGCCGCCGGGCCGGTCTGGGGCGTCGACACGCCGATCACGATCGGCGGCTGCTGCGCCAGCGCGGGCAGCGCCCCGGTCGCGGCGACGCCGAGGGCGGCGAGCGCCGCCGCGGTCAGAAATCTCACCCTCATCTCTTCCCTCCGTTACGCTCCCCGATCGAAGTCAAACGCAAAGCAGGCGGCGTGCCAAGCGCGCGCGGCGCCGCCCCGCCGGCCACCCCGGCGCCCAGCGACTGCGACACCCGGGTCGCCGCCGCGGTCATCAGCGGGATCACGGTCTGCAGCGACTCGCCGCTGTCGAGGTACTTTGGAAAGGCGACGCTGAGCGCCGCCACGATGCGGCCGGCGCGGTCGCTGATCGGGGCGCCGACCGACAGGATGCCGGGAATGTTCTCCTCGACCACGGTGGCGTAGCCCTGGCGGCGGACCTTGGCGATGTGGGCGGTCAGCGCCGCCGGGTCGGTGATGGTATGAGGCGTGATCGCCGCCAGCTTGCGCGTGCCGAGCAGGCGGCGCAGCGGCGCGTCCTCGAGCCCGGCCAGCAGGGTCTTGCCGGCCGCCGTCGAGTGCAGCGGCATCTCGCTGCCGACCGCGACGCGGACGCCGACCGGCCGGTCGGCCTGCACCACCTGCAGGTAGATCGCGCGGCCGGCGCGCAGCACCGCGACGAAGCCGTCGAGCTGGTGCTCCTGCGCGAGGCGCTCGAGCTCGCGCCGCGCCGCGGCGAGCCAGTCGTTGTCGCGCTCGCCGCTGGCGCCGAGGATCATGGCGCGGTGGCCGAGCCGGTAGCGCGCGGTTTCCTGGTTCTTCTCGATGTAGCCGCGCAGCGCCAGCGAACTGACCAGGCGCTGCACGATCGACGGGCTGAGGTCGAGCCGGCGCGCCAGCTCGCGCACGCCGACCTCGCCGCTCTCGGCCTCGATCGCCTCGAGGATGTCGAGGCCGCGCTCCAGCGACTGGGAGCCGGCGGGCCGCTTCGCGCGGGCCGCCTGGGCATGGGATCGGCCGTCGGCCGAGTGTTCCGGGTATCGGTACATCGTTGCGATAGTTGAACGGTCGCAGGAATCCTGTTTTGCTGTCAACGAACTTCGCGGCGTTGGCGATCGGCGGCGCATCAAGGTGACGTGAGGACGACGCGTTGAATTCGACTGGTCCGGGAATTGCTGGGATCGGGCCGCAATGACGATCGATGCGGTCTACCTCCTTCAGCTCACGCTGAATGGCCTCGCGCTCGGCCTGCTGTACGCGCTCATCGCGGTCGGGCTGTCGCTGATCTTCGGCGTGATGGAGATCATCAACTTCGCGCACGGCGAGCTGCTGATGCTCGGCGCCTTCGCCATGACCTTCGCGCTGCCGGTGATGGGCCTGCTCTACTGGCCGGCCCTGGTCGTCGCGGTCATCACCATCGGGCTGGCCGGCTACGTGATCTACGAGCTGCTGCTGGCGCCGCTCAAGCCCGACGAATTCGAGCGCTCGATCCTGATCACGCTCGGCCTGTCGATCATCATCATCCACGTCATGCAGTACTTCTTCACGGCGACGCCGCGCATGGTCGACACCCAGTACGGCTTCGAGGGCGTGAACATCGGCTCGATCCGCATCACCTGGACCCGCGTGATCGGCGCCGGCGCGGCGCTGGCGGCGTTCGGCGGCCTCTACCTCGTGCTGCGCCACACCCAGTTCGGCCGCGCCATGCGGGCGATCGCCCAGAACCGCGAGGCCGCGCTGATGGTCGGCATCCGGCCGCGCGTCGTGGCGCGCAACGCCGTGGTGCTGGCCTCGGCGCTGTGCGGGCTGGCCGGCGCGGCGATCGCGCCGATCCAGCTGGTCACGCCCTACATGGGCCAGTTCCTGATCTTCAAGGCGTTCGCGCTGGTCATCATCGGCGGGCTGGGCAACATCCCGGGCGCCATCGTGGCGGCCCTCGGGCTCGGCCTGGTCGAGAGCTGGATCGGCGGCTTCTTCGAGATCGTGTGGCAGGAGGCGGCGGTCTTCCTGATCATGATCGCCGTGCTGTTCGTGCGGCCCGACGGGCTGTTCAAGAGCGGCGGCATGAGGGTCGGATGAACCGGCTGCCTCTCCTGCTCGGGATCGTCGCGGCGCTGGCCTTCGCCGCGCTGCCGCTGGTCACGAGTTCGAACTACGTGATCGGTGTCGGCATCTCGGCACTGGTCTTCACCGTCGCGGCGGCGGCGCTCAACCTGATCTACGGCTTCACGGGGCTGCTGTCGTTCGCCCAGCTGGGCTTCTGGGGCATCGGCGGCTACGCCACGGCGCTGACCGTCGTCACCTTCGGCGGCAGCTTCTGGCAGGGCCTGGTATGGGCCGCGCTGCTCAATGCCGTGGTCGCGCTGGCGATCGGCTACCCGACGCTGCGCACCGGTCGCCATGCCTTCGTCATCGTGACGCTGACCTTCGCGCTGCTGGTCACGCTGGTGGCGCGCGACTGGGTCGACCTGACGCGCGGCCCGCTCGGCATCCCCGACCTGCCGCGTCCCTCGGCGTTCGGCCACCGCTTCGCCAGCACCGCCCACTACTACTGGGTGGCGTGGGGCTTCTCGGTGCTGATGCTGGCCTTCCTCTACGCGCTGTGCAGCTCGCGGATCGGCCGCACCCTGGTGGCGATCAAGCAGAACGAGCCGCTGGTGCGGGCGCAGGGCATCTCGCCGATGCCCTACAAGCTGGCCGCCTTCGCGATCAGCGCCGCCGTCACCGGCGCGGCGGGCGGCGTCTACACCTTCCACCTCGGCATCATCGACCCGCTGTTCCTCGACTTCTATTACATGCAGACCTTCCTGATCATCGTGATCATCGGCGGCGCCGGCAGCTTCTGGGGCGTCGTCGCAGCGGGCGTCGCGCTGTCGGCCCTGCCCGAGGTGCTGCGCTTCTCGGCCGACCTGCGCATGATCATCTACGGCGTCATCCTGGTGGCGGCGATGTTCGTGATGCCGTCGGGCATCGCCGGCTGGCTGCGCGAGCGCCGCCTGCAGCGCATGCGCGAGGCCCTGCGATGAGCGCGCTGCTCGAGGTCACCGACCTGCGCAAGTCCTACGCCGGCGTGCACGCGCTCGACGGCGTGTCGCTGTCGGTCGAGGCCGGCAGCATCACCGGCCTGATCGGGCCCAACGGCTCGGGCAAGAGCACGGCGATCGACTGCATCTCGGGCTTCCAGAAGCGCGACGGCGGCCGCATCGTGCTGGCCGGCCGCGACATCTCCGGCCTGCCCGCCCACCACATCGCGCGCGCCGGCCTGATGCGCACCTTCCAGACGGTGCGCATCTACGAACGCCTCAGCCTGCGCGACAACCTCGCCATCGCCGCGCAGCAGTTCGACCCGGCGACCTGGCTCGACGAGTTCCTGCGCACCCGGCGCTACCGCGACGCCGTTGCCGCCGCCGAGGGCCGCGCGCGCGAGCTGGTCGAGTTGATCGGCCTGCAGCGCTACTGGGAGATCGAGACCGGCATCCTGTCCTACGGCCAGAAGAAGCTGGTGGCGCTGGCCGCCGCGCTGATGCCGCGGCCGCGCATCGTCGTGCTCGACGAGCCGGTGGCCGGCGTCAACCCGAGCCGCATCCGCGAGATCGAGGCGGCGCTGGCGGCGCTCAACCGGGCCGGCGAGACCTTCCTGATCGTCGAGCACAATGTCGAGTTCATCACCAACCTCTGCCACCGCGTGATCGTGCTCGACCAGGGCCGCAAGCTGGCCGAGGGCACGGCGCAGGAAATCCACACCGACCCGCGCGTGCTCGAGGCCTACCTCGGCATGACGCCCGAGATGGCCGAGGCAGAAATGCGGGGTGCGGCATGACGAGTTCGGCGAAGACGGGGCGCCCCGCCCTCGAACTGGTGGCCGTCACGGCCGGCTACGGCGACAACCCGATCGTGCGAGACTTCTCGGCCCGGCTCGCGCCCGGCTCGATCACCACGCTGATCGGCGGCAACGGCGCCGGCAAGTCGACGCTGCTGCGCGCCATCTACGGCACCAACCGGCTGTTCTCCGGCCAGGTCGTGTTCCGCGACGAGACCATCGAGCGCCTGCCGCCGTGGGAGCGCCTGAAGCGCGGCGTCGGCTTCGTGCCCCAGGGCCGTTGCAACTTCCCGGCGATGTCGGTCGCCGAGAACCTCAAGATGGGCTGCTACACCCTGCCCAAGGCGCGCCACGCGGCGGCGATCGGGCGGGTCACCGGCCTGTTCCCGGTGCTCGAGCGCAAGTGGCGGACCGAGGCCGGCAACCTGTCGGGCGGCGAGCAGCAGATTCTCGAGATGGCGATGGTGATGATGGTCGAGCCCAGCCTGCTGCTGCTCGACGAGCCGTCACTCGGCCTGTCGCCGCGCATGCAGGGCGACGTCTTCACCACCGTCAAGCAGATCGCCGCCACGGGCGTCACCGTCCTGGTGGTCGAGCAGAACGTGCGCGGCGCCCTGCTGATCTCGGACCGCGCCCTGGTGATGGAACAGGGACGGCTTTTCATGGAAGGTCCGGCGGAGGAGGTGCGCACCGATCCGCGCATCCGCCAGGCCTATCTCGGCGGCAACATCCAGCAAACGGCGGCATAGCGTTCAATGGCAACGGTCAGCAACGACGGCAAGGCACGCCTGGCGGTCGACATCGGCGGCACCTTCACCGACCTCGCGCTCGAGTGGAGCGGCGGGCGACGCAGCGTGAAGGTGCTGACGACGCCGCGCGCGCCCGAGGAAGGCGTGCTGACCGGCGTCACGGAGATCCTCGGCCTGGCCGGGCTGAAGCCCGCCGACCTGTCGCTGATCATCCACGGCACGACGCTGGCGACCAACGCCATCATCGAGCGCAAGGGCGCGAAGACGGCGCTGGTCTGCACCGACGGCTTCCGCGATTCGATCGAGATCGCCTTCGAGCACCGCTTCGAGCAGTACGACATCTTCATGCAGAAGCCGCCGCCGCTGGTCGCCCGCGACCTGCGCTTCGGCGTGCCCGAACGCATGGACGGCCGCGGCAACGTGCTGCTGCCGCTCGACGAGGCCGCCGTCCGCGCGCTGGTCCCCGTCCTGCAGGCCCGGGGCGTCGAGGCGGTCGCGATCGGCTACATGCACGCGTACCTCGACGGCAAGCACGAGCGGCGGACCCGCGACATCCTCAAGGAAGCGATGCCCGGCCTGTCGATCACCCTGTCGAGCGAGGTCTCGCCCGAGATCCGCGAGTACGAGCGGTGGTCGACCGCGGTCGCCAATGCCTACGTCCAGCCGGTGATGGACCGCTACCTCGGCCGGCTCGACGAGGCGCTGCGCGCCCGCGGCGTCGCCTGCCCGCTGTTCCTGATCACCTCGGGCGGCGGCCTCGCCGCGCTCGACACCGCGCGCCGGTTCCCGATCCGGCTGGTCGAGTCGGGCCCCGCCGGCGGCGCCATCCTGGCCGCGGCGCTGGCCCGCCAGTGCGGCCTCGACAAGGTGCTGAGCTTCGACATGGGCGGCACCACCGCCAAGATCTGCCTGATCGACGACGGCGAGCCGCAGCACTCGCGCTTCTTCGAGGTGGCGCGGCAGTACCGCTTCCTCAAGGGCAGCGGCCTGCCACTGCGCATCCCGGTGATCGAGATGGTCGAGATCGGCGCCGGCGGCGGCTCGATCGCCTCGGTCGACTCGATGAGCCGCGTCCATGTCGGTCCGGAGAGCGCCGGCGCCGAGCCGGGCCCGGCGAGCTACGGCCGCGGCGGCACCGAGCCGACCGTGACCGACGCCGACGTCGTGCTGGGCCGCATCGATCCCGGCTACTTCGCCGGCGGGTCGATCCAGCTGTCGCCCGACAAGGCCGGCGACGCGGTCGATCGCGCGGTCGGCGCCAAGCTCGAGCTCAAGCGCATCGACGCCGCCTTCGGCATCAGCGAGATCGTCGAGGAGAACATGGCCAACGCCGCGCGCGTCATGGTCTGGTGGCGGCAGGTTGCGACCCGACCGGTGCTTGCCTATGTCGTCACGGGCGTTCCCGCCGCTGCCTTGGGGGCAGGGACGATGTTGCGGCTGCCGAGCACCATCGTGGATGGGGCGATCGGACTTTTCTTCATCGCCATGGTTCCGGGACGACGGCTGATCGCGCGGACAATCGGCACATTGTCGCTCTGGCATGTGGCGGTGGCGGGCGCGATTATCGGCTTCCTGACCGGAATTGTCGTTTCGACCGGCCCGATTTCCGTGCCGGTCTTTGTCGGGTATGGCCTGACCGGCGGCGGGTTTATCGGGACGGAGGCCGGAGCGTCCCTTGCTATTTTCGTTGCCAAGGCCCTGACCTTCCGAAGTTTCGGTGCCCTGCCGTCCGAGACCGTTTTCATGGGGCTCGGCGTTGGCGGCGCCTTGATGGCGGGAACATTCCTGTCCAAACCGTTCGTGCAGACAATGGCGCCGGAAACCTTCCGGCTGCTGATGGACGGGCTGATGCTTGTGTCCGGCCTCAGCCTCCTCTGGGCGGCCATCGTCGGCTGAGGCCGGACGAGTCGGGAACAAGTCGGCTCGGCGGGTGTCGCGCGGTGGAATCACTGGCGTTGTGCGGATACATTGGTGCCTGACAGGTGCTTCTTTGCCGCCAAATGAACCCTTTCATGCGCGAAGATGCATCGTGACGTGGCAATTCGCGAAATTTGCTGCACTGCGCAGCTTTCGGGGTTGACACTTTCCGCCAGTCGAGTCAGAAGCGGCCCACATCGGCAGGCTGTGATCCCTGCCAGTGCCCAGCGCGACTGTCGCAGGGCCTTCGGGATCAAACGCTGCCGCTTCTTACAGGTTTCATCCGCCTCGGCGGTTTACCTTTGGGACATGACCGGTTCGGAAATGAATCGGTCCTCTGCTCGCCGTGCGCCAGGGGCGAAAACCCCATGGCGCCGTTTTTGCTCGAGATCGGGTCAACCGATTTCGTAACCCGGATTTTGGCGACACCAGACGGTGTTGCAATGGAGTGGGAACACGATGCCGACGATCAGCCAGCTGATCCGCAAGCCGCGCGAAGCGCAGAAGTCGCGCAAGAAGACGCCGGCGCTTGCGGAATGCCCGCAGAAGCGTGGCGTTTGCACGCGCGTCTATACGACGACCCCGAAGAAGCCGAACTCCGCGCTTCGTAAGGTTGCCAAGGTGCGCCTGACCAATGGTTTCGAGGTCATCGGCTACATTCCGGGCGAAGGCCACAACCTTCAGGAGCACTCGGTGGTCATGATCCGCGGTGGCCGCGTGAAGGACCTTCCGGGTGTTCGTTATCACATCCTGCGCGGTGTGCTTGATACGCAGGGCGTCAAGGATCGTCGCCAGCGTCGTTCCAAGTACGGCGCCAAGCGTCCGAAGTAACCTGAACCGCGGCCCCGGCGTTGTTCGGGGCCCAGGCTGTCAAATTGCATATCAAAGGCTCGACCCATGTCCCGTCGCCATTCCGCTGAAAAGCGCGAGATCATCCCGGATCCCAAGTTCCAGGATATCGTCGTCACGAAGTTCATGAATTCGATCATGCGCGCCGGCAAGAAGTCGGTCGCCGAGCAGATCGTTTACGGCGCGTTCGACATCGTCGAGGGCAAGCTGAAGACCGAGCCGCTGCCGGTGTTCAAGCAGGCGCTGGACAACGTGGCGCCGACCGTCGAGGTCCGTTCCCGCCGCGTCGGAGGTGCGACCTACCAGGTTCCGGTTGAAGTCCGCACCGAGCGTCGTCAGGCGCTTGCCATCCGCTGGCTGATCACTGCCGCCCGCGCCCGCAACGACAAGACCATGGTCGAGCGTCTCTCGGCCGAGCTGATCGACGCCTCGAACAACCGTGGCGCCGCCGTCAAGAAACGCGAAGACACCCACAAGATGGCCGAAGCGAACCGCGCCTTCTCGCATTATCGCTGGTAAGCACGCTACCGTCATCTGACAGGAACTACTGAAATGGCCCGCACGCACGCGATTGAGGACTACCGTAACTTCGGCATCATGGCGCATATCGACGCCGGAAAGACGACGACGACGGAACGCATCCTCTACTACACCGGCAAGAGCCACAAGATTGGCGAAGTGCACGACGGCGCTGCCACCATGGACTTCATGGAGCAGGAGCAGGAGCGCGGCATCACCATTACGTCGGCGGCCACCACTGCCTTCTGGAATGACAAGCGCCTGAACATCATCGACACCCCCGGCCACGTCGACTTCACCATTGAGGTCGAGCGTTCGCTCCGCGTGCTGGACGGTGCCGTTTGCGTGCTGGACTCCAACCAGGGCGTCGAGCCGCAGACCGAAACGGTGTGGCGTCAGGGCGACAAGTACAACGTGCCGCGCATCGTGTTCTGCAACAAGATGGACAAGACCGGCGCTGACTTCTTCAAGTGCCTTGAGGACATCAAGGTTCGTCTTGGCGCGCGTCCGGTGGCGATCCAGCTGCCGATCGGCTCGGAAAGCAACTTCAAGGGTGTCGTTGATCTCGTCCGTATGGTCGCGATCACCTGGGAGGAAGAGTCCCTCGGCGCGAAGTTCGTCGAAGGCCCGATCCCGGCTGATCTCGTCGAGCAGGCCAAGGAATATCGCACCGCGATGATCGAGGCTGCCGTCGAGATGGACGATGCGGCGATGGAAGCTTACCTCGAAGGCAATGAGCCGGACGAGGCGACGCTGATCAAGATGCTGCGCAAGGCCGTTCTGACCAGTGCCTTTTTCCCGGTTCTCTGCGGTTCGGCGTTCAAGAACAAGGGCGTGCAGCCGCTGCTCGACAAGGTTGTCGACCTGCTGCCGTCGCCGCTCGATCGTCCGGCGATCAAGGGCATCGACCTCAAGACCGATGAAGAGACGACCCGCCCGTCTTCGGACAACGAGCCGCTCGCCATGCTTGCCTTCAAGATCATGGACGATCCGTATGGCGTGCTGACGTTCTGCCGCATTTATTCCGGCAAGCTTGAGAAGGGCATGAGCCTGCTCAACTCGGTGCGCGGCAAGTCCGAGCGCGTTGGCCGCATGGTTCTCATGCACGCCAACGACCGTCAGGAAATCGCCGAGGCCTATGCCGGCGACATCGTTTCGCTGATCGGCCTCAAGGATACCCGCACGGGCGACACGCTTTGCGATCCGAACAAGGCCGTGATCCTTGAGAAGATGGAGTTCCCGGACCCCGTTATCGAAATGGCCGTTGAGCCGAAGTCGAAGGCGGATCAGGAGAAGATGACACTCGCGCTCATCAAGCTCGCCAACGAGGACCCATCGTTCCGCGTCTCGACCGATCAGGAGTCGGGCCAGACGATCATCAAGGGCATGGGCGAACTGCATCTCGACATCAAGGTCGACATCCTCCGTCGTACCCACAAGGTCGAGGTCAATGTCGGTGCGCCGCAGGTTGCCTACCGCGAGACGATCTCCAAGCCGACCGAGATCGACTACACGCACAAGAAGCAGACCGGCGGTACCGGCCAGTTCGCTCGCGTGAAGTTCAAGGTCTTCCCGAACGAAAAGGGCAAGGGCTACACGTTCGATTCGAAGATCATCGGCGGCTCGGTGCCGAAGGAATACATCCCCGGCGTCGAGAAGGGCCTCGAGTCGGTCATGTCGTCCGGCCCGATCATCGGCTTCCCGGTGGTGGACGTCGGTATCGAACTGGTCGACGGCGCCTATCACGAGGTGGACTCGTCCGCCATCGCCTTCGAAATCGCCTCCCGCACGGCCCTTCGGGAAGCCATGCAGAAGGCGGCTCCGGTCCTGCTCGAACCGATCATGAAGGTCGAAGTCGTGACACCGGAAGAGTTCACCGGCTCGGTCATCGGCGACCTCAACTCCCGCCGTGGCCAGATCCAGGGTCAGGACATGCGCGGCAACGCGAATGTCGTGAACGCCATGGTTCCGCTGGCCAACATGTTCGGCTATGTGAACAACCTGCGTTCGTTCAGCCAGGGCCGTGCATCGTTCACGATGCAGTTCAGCCACTATGACCAGGTCCCGGCCAACGTGGCCGCCGAAATCCAGGCCAAGTACTCGTAATCGAGGCTTGGTCTGACACCGAAGTTTTGAAGTTCAGCCTGCCCAAAAGCGACTGTTGAAGGAGGGCCACCATGGCCAAGGAAAAATTTGAACGCAATAAGCCGCACTGCAACATCGGCACCATCGGTCACGTCGACCATGGCAAGACGTCGCTGACGGCCGCCATCACCAAGGTTCTCGCCGAGTCCGGCGGCGCCACCTTCACGGCCTACGACCAGATCGACAAGGCGCCGGAAGAGAAGGCCCGCGGCATCACGATTTCGACCGCTCACGTCGAGTACGAGACCAAGAACCGCCACTACGCCCACGTCGACTGCCCCGGCCACGCTGACTATGTGAAGAACATGATCACCGGCGCTGCGCAGATGGACGGCGCGATCCTCGTCGTGTCGGCTGCCGACGGCCCGATGCCGCAGACCCGTGAGCACATTCTGCTCGCCCGTCAGGTCGGCGTTCCGGCGCTGGTCGTGTTCATGAACAAGGTCGACCTCGTTGACGACGCCGAGCTGATCGACCTCGTCGAGATGGAAGTGCGCGAGCTGCTCTCGAAGTACGAGTTCCCCGGCGACGACATTCCGATCACCAAGGGTTCGGCCAAGGTTGCGCTCGACAACGGCGATCCCGCGATCGGCCGTGATGCGGTTCTCGCGCTGATGAAGACCGTTGACGAGTACATCCCGCAGCCGGAGCGTCCGATCGACCAGCCCTTCCTGATGCCGGTCGAAGACGTGTTCTCGATCTCGGGTCGTGGTACCGTGGTGACCGGTCGCGTCGAGCGCGGCATCATCAAGGTCGGCGAGGAAATCGAGATCGTTGGCCTGCGTCCGACGCAGAAGACCACCTGCACCGGCGTTGAAATGTTCCGCAAGCTGCTCGATCAGGGCCAGGCTGGCGACAACATCGGCGCTCTGCTCCGTGGTACCAAGCGTGAGGACGTCGAGCGCGGCCAGGTTCTCTGCAAGCCGGGTTCGGTCAAGCCGCACACCAAGTTCAAGGCCGAGGCGTACATCCTCACCAAGGAAGAGGGCGGTCGTCACACTCCGTTCTTCACCAACTACCGTCCGCAGTTCTACTTCCGCACGACCGACGTGACGGGCATGGTGAAGCTGCCGGATGGCGTCGAGATGGTGATGCCGGGCGACAACATCGCCATGGAAGTCACGCTGATCTCGCCGATCGCGATGGAAGAGAAGCTCCGCTTCGCCATCCGTGAAGGTGGCCGCACCGTCGGCGCGGGCGTCGTTGCCTCGATCATCGAGTAAGTACAATTGATCGTCAGGCGCGCCGTTCAGGCGGCGCGCCTTTCGTCGTTAGATGGGCCTGAGGCCCTGAAGGATTGACCGATGACTGGGCAGAACATTCGCATC
>JAIUOX010000023.1 GCA_020160955.1 Pseudomonadota bacterium | reverse complement strand
GGCTTCAGCCGGCCGTTCCGGACGCCGCCCGCCGGCTGCCCCGGCCTGTTCCGCTACAACCGCGACGACCTGCTGAACCCGGCGCGGGGCTGACGGGCCGGGTCAGGTGGAAACCACCTCGACCTTCACCTCCATGCCCTCGAAATCGCCGGCATCGCCGAACCAGCTGCCCGAGATCGGCATGGCCTTTTCCTGCTCGCGCGCCACCGCGACGGCGATGTGCTCGCGGCCGACCCGCTTGTCGTTGGTCGGATCGAAGCCCTGCCAGCCGGCGCCCGGCACGTAGATCTCGGTCCAGGCATGGGTCGCGCCATGCTGGCCCTCCGCCATCTGGATGTAGCCCGAGACGAAGCGCGCGGCGAAGCCCCAGTGCCGCGCCGCCTCCATCATCAGCACGGCGTAGTCACGACACGAGCCGCTGCCCTTGGCGATCGTCTCGCTCGGCACCTGGACGCCGACCGATTCGCGCGCCTCGTAGCGGAACGAGCGGAAGATGTGGCTGGTGAGGTTGACCAGCAGGTCCGCCGTCTCGATCACCTGGCCGGGCCGGTAGAGGTCCTGCAGCCACGCGTACAGCGTCGGCGCATCGTAGGGATAGCTCGGCAGCCGGAAGGGGATCAGCTCGACCTGCTCGTCCGGCGGATACTGGAAGGGAAAGAAGCGCGCCGCCGGATCGACCATGTCGTCGAGGTCGCTGTCCCGGATGTACTGGAGGTCGGCCTCGATCAGGATGCGCAGGCGCGCCGCCGGCTTGTCGAACTCGAGCACGGCCAGCGAGTTGCCGTAGACGTCGCGCAGGTAGCGGACCTCGGGCTTCGGGTCGATCTCGACGCGCGCGCCGGTGATCCGCAGGTCGTGACCCTCGCGCGGCCGCACCAGCACCTTGTGTGGCCCGAAGCGGACCGGCTTGCGGTACCGGTACTCGGTCAGGTGGCTGAGCCGCAGGGTCTGCAGGTACGGCAGGGGGTCGGGCATGAAGAACCTCTCGCTTGTCGCGGCGCATTCATTCCCGAGTGGCGCCAAATGACAAGCCCGCTCGTGGCCGCCCCGCGCGAAGTTCCAATTGCCTTCGCGCGCGATCCGCCGACAATCGCCGGCGATGGAGACCGCGAAGTCGGGGGCGCGCGACGCCCCACCCGGCATGGTGTGGATTCCCGGCGGCACCTTCCGCATGGGATCGGACGAGCATTACCCGGAGGAAGCGCCGGCCCACGACGTCACCGTCGACGGCTTCTGGCTCGACGCCACGCCGGTCACCAACGCCCAGTTCCGGGCCTTCGTCGAGGCCACCGGCCACGTCACCTGGGCCGAGATCCCGCCCGATCCGAAGGACTATCCCGGCGCGATCCCCCGGATGCTGAAGGCCGGCGGGCTGGTGTTCACGCCGCCCAAGCACGCCGTCCCGCTCGACGACTTCACCCAGTGGTGGCGCTTCACGCCGGGCGCCAACTGGCGCCGGCCGCTCGGCAAGGGCAGCCACATCGGCGGCAAGGACGACCACCCGGTGGTGCAGGTCGGCTACCGCGATGCCGAGGCCTACGCGGCGTGGGCCGGCAAGAGCCTGCCGACCGAGGCCGAGTTCGAGTTCGCCGCGCGCGGCGGGCTGGAAGGGGCGGAGTTCGCCTGGGGCGACGAGCTGACGCCCGGGGGCAAGCACATGGCCAACACCTTCCAGGGCGACTTCCCTCATGCCAACTCGCTGGCGGATGGCTGGGCGCGGACCTCGCCGGTCGGCGCCTTTCCGGCCAACCCCTACGGCGCCCACGACCTGATCGGCAACGTCTGGGAATGGACGACCGACTGGTACGCCGACAAGCACGATGTCGACACCGGCAAGGCCTGCTGCGTACCGCGCAACCCGCGCGGCGTGGCGATGGAGGCGAGCTTCGATCCGCGCGACGCGGTGCGCGTGGCCCGCAAGGTGCTGAAGGGCGGATCGCACCTCTGCACGCCGCAATACTGCCGCCGCTACCGCCCGGCGGCGTGGCATGCCGAGCAGATCGACACGACGACCAGCCACGTCGGCTTCCGCTGCGTGCGGAGGCCCTAGCTAGTCGTCGTCGCCGTCGCCGCGGTTACGGGAGCGCAAGGCGGCGACGCCGTAGGAAATGTCGTCGGCCAGGGTCGCGAGGACGCTCACTTCCTGGGCATCGAAGGCGTGACGTTCGCTGGATATCAGGCCGAAAACGCCGATCACTCGCGAGCCCTCGCGGATCGGCAGGGCGATGCTCGACAGGAAGCCGCGCTTCAGGGCCTCGTCGCGCCAGGCCGAGACATTCGGATTGATGGTGAAGTCCTGGTTGACCTGGATCTGGCCCGACCGGATCGCCGAGCCGGTCATGCTGGTATTGCCGTCGCGCCAGTTGAGGTGGACGTAGGAGAAGATGTCCGCGCCATGGCCGGCCGTCGCGACGATGCGGATCGACTTCTCGGCATCGTCTTCGGCCAGCGCGACGTAACCCATGCGGTAGCCGGCGACGTCGACGACGACGCCGCTCATGCGCTGGTACAGTTCTTCCTCGCTGGTCGAGCGCAGCAGCACGCCGGTCGCGACCTGCAGCGCGCGCTGCACCCGCAGCAGGCGTTCGACCTGGCGCTCGAGCGCCTTGCGGTGCCCGATGTCGCGGATCGACGACTCGCGGTAGGTGTGGCCCTCGACCTCGATGGCGCGGCTGGAGACCTCGACGAGCAGCACCGACCCGTCCTTGCGCCGGTGCTTCGTCTCGAACAGCGCCCCCTCTTCCGTCGCCGCCGCCGCCCACTGGTGGTCGAACGCCACCGCGTCGTCGTCGGCGCGCAGGTCGCGGATCGTCAGCTTGTGCAGTTCGCCCGACGAGTAGCCGTACAGCGCCTCGGCCGCGGCGTTGGCCTCGACGATGTGGCCGTCCTCCGCCACCAGCAGGATGGCGTCGCGGGCATGCTGCATCAGGGTGCCGGCATTGCGGGCCATCGCCTCGCGCTCGCTCTCGTACTGGCGCAGCGCCGCCACCAGGGCGGCCCGCTGGCCGCGCCATACCGCGAACACCAGCACGATGGACATCACGATCACGCCGCCGAAGATCCAGCCGATGCGATGCCGCCGGCCGTCGAGCGGCGCCATGACCTCGGCGACATCGGTCTTGGCGATCACCACCCACGGCAGCGCGCTGACCAGGTGCGACGCCGCCAGCACGGGCACGCCGCGGAAGTCGACGCCCTCGCGGACGCCGTTGCCCTGCAGGAAGCCCATGCCCGCGTTGAGGTTGGGCGTCGCCAGCGGCATCCGCAGGAAGGGCTTCATCGACAGGCCGGGCACCTGCACGAGGTAGACGACGTCGGCGCCGTCGCGCTGGGCGACGAGGACGTTGGAGGACGGGCTGTCCGACGGCCACGTCGTGATGTCGGGCAGCAGCTCGATCGTGGGATCGCTCAGCATCACCACCACGAAGCCGGCGTTGGCGCCGCTGTCGGCGACCGGGCGGGCCACCGCGACCAGCACGCGCGGCGAGGCCCCGCGCACCAGCAGCGACACGACCGCCTGGCCCTGCCGTGCCCGCTCGGCCAGCGCCGCCAGCGGCGCGGCGAGGGGCGAGGCCAGGTCGTCCAGCCCGGTCGACAGCACCGGCTTGCCGTCGGCGCCGATCAGCGCGACGGCGACGCGCTCGCGGTGGCCGGCCAGCAGCTGGCCGAACACCAGCTCGACGAGGTCGCGCACGTCCGGCTGGGCGAGCGAGGGAAAGCCGCGCAGGTTGGTGGCAAGGAATTGCAGGTCGACGAAGCGCTCCTGCACCCACTGGTCGATCTGGCGCGCCTTGAGCCGCGCGATGCCGCGCTGCTGGGCGTAGCGCTCCTCGCGAAATGCCGAATCGATGTCGCGCGACAGCAGGTAACCCGCGCCGGCGATGGTGGCGACCAGCAGCAGCAGGAAGCCGACGATGGCCGGGGCCGGCATGGCGACCGCCTTGGGACCGGTCGGGCCGCGCACCCGCCACAGGTACCAGCCGCCCACCAGGACCAGGCAAGTCGTCGCCGCGTAGGTCGTGAGCGACCACGGCGACAGGAAGACCGCCAGCGTCGCCTGCAGCGCCGGCGACAGGCCGGCCCGGTCGTAGAAGACCGTGGCGATCGCGAGCAGCCCGAGCACGGCCAGGCACACCGCCGCCAGCCAGAACAGCGCGCCGGCGCCTTGGCGGATGAGATGGGGGGGACCTGGGAGCTTGCGATTCATTTTCTGCAGTAACAGTGCCGTAACCGAGTTTCGCCGGGGAGAAGTATTTGCTCCTTGATCTGGCGCAACTGCGGACTTCGCCACGCGAACCCCGAAAGCCAATTCCGCTGGCGCCATCTTGCCGTCGCGGCCGGGGCGGCAAAAAATCGCGGCCATGACCTCGAAATCCGCTCCCCCCACCTCCCGCGCCCCGCTGTCCGGCCCCGTCGACGCCGTCGTCGTCGGCGCCGGGTTCGGCGGCCTCTATGCCCTGCACTGCCTGCGCCAGGCCGGCTTCAGCGCCGTCGCCTTCGAGACCGGCGATGGCGTCGGCGGCACCTGGTACTGGAACCGCTATCCCGGCGCGCGCTGCGACGTCGAGAGCCTGCAGTACTCGTACTCGTTCTCCGAGGACCTCGACCAGGAATGGAACTGGTCCGAGAAGTACGCGCCGCAGCCCGAGATCCTGTCCTACGCCAACCACGTCGCCGACCGCTTCGACCTGCGCCGCGACATCCGCTTCTCGACCCGCGTCGTCGCCGCCACCTTCGACGAGGCGCGTGCCCTCTGGGTGGTCGAGACCGAGCGGCTCGACGGTAGCGGCGGCGACCGCGTCGAGGCGCGCTTCTGCATCATGGCAGTGGGCTGCCTGTCGTCGGCCAACAAGCCGCCGTTCGCCGGCATGGCCGACTTTAAGGGGCCGATCTACCACACCGGCGAATGGCCCAAGGACGGCGTCGACTTCACCGGGCTGCGGGTCGGCGTGATCGGCACCGGCTCGTCGGCCATCCAGTCGATCCCGCTGATCGCCGAGCAGGCCAAGGCGTTGACCGTGTTCCAGCGCACGCCCAACTACTCGGTGCCGGCCTACAACGCGCCGCTCGACCCGGCCTACGTCGCCGAGGTCAAGGCCAACTACCCGGCGCTTCGCGCCAAGGCGCGCTCGCGTCCCACCGGCTTCTACTTCCCGTTCAACACCCAGCCGGCGCTGGCCTCGACGCCGGAGGAGCGGCGGCGGCAGTACGAGGAAGCGTGGGCGCGCGGCGGCCTGCCGTTCCTCGGCGCCTACGGCGACCTGCTGTTCAACAAGGAAGCCAACGACACGATCGCCGAGTTCGCGCGCGAGAAGATCCGCGGCATCGTCAAGGATCCGAAGACGGCCGAGCTGCTGTGCCCGGAGAACGTGTTCGGCTGCAAGCGGCTGTGCGTCGACACCAACTACTTCGCGACCTACAACAAGCCGCATGTGTCGCTGGTCGACGTCTCGAAGACGCCGATCGAGCGCTTCACCGCCAACGGGCTGGCGGTCGGCGGCAAGACCTACGAGCTCGACGCCGTCGTCTGCGCCACCGGCTTCGCGGCGATGACCGGCGCGTTCGACAAGATCCGCATCACCGGCCGCGGCGGCCTGACGCTCGCCGAGAAGTGGCAGGCGGGCCCGCGCACCTACCTCGGCGTCGCCTCGGCCGGCTTCCCCAACCTGTTCATGGTGACCGGCCCCGGCAGCCCGTCGGTGCTGGCCAGCATGATCCAGGCGATCGAGCAGCACGTCGACTGGATGGTCGACATGATGGCCCACCTGCGCGATGTCGGCGCGCGCACCTTCGAGGCACGGGCCGAGGACGAGGACCGCTGGGTGGCGCACGTCAACGAGGTCAGCCAGGTGTCGCTGCGCTCGACCTGCTCGTCGTGGTACGTCGGCGCCAACGTGCCGGGACGGCCGCGCGTCTTCATGCCGTACATCGGCGGCTTCCCGGTCTACGTCCAGAAGTGCAACGAGGAGATGGACGGCGGCTACGGCGGCTTCGTGCTCGACGGCGCGACGACGCGCAACGCCCCGCCCGAGATCCGGCTGACCCGGCGCTGGCACGTGCCGCTCGACATGGACGTGATCTCGCCGGCCATGCTGGCGGCCCGGCAAGTGCCGGTCGTCTGAGCCGGCCAACCCGGCGAGGGGCCCGGCGAGGCGCGGCTGCAACCGGCGGTTTCGCTCGAACCGCCGGCGTGGCACGCTGCGACCGAGTTCGCGGGCCGGAGGAAGCCGACAGATGCCGCTGCGCTGGAAGGTGCTGCACGACCAGAAGCTGATCCATGTCGTGGCCGAGGGCGCGGTCACGCGCCGCGAGCTCGAGGAGCACTTCGACGCCGTGGTGGTCGAGGATGCCCTGGAGTACGGCAAGCTGTTCGATGCCAGCCGGGCCGAGCCGGTCTACGGCGACGACGACGTCCTGGCGCTGGGCGCCCGGCTCAGCGCCTATACCGCCACGATGAAGAGCGGCCCGCTGGCCGTGGTCGGCGGCGGCGAGGCGCTGGAAAGCGCGTTCCGCCGGTTCGTCAACATCTCGCCGTCGCAGCGGCCAGCCCGCCTGTTCCGCACCGAGGCGGAAGCCCGGGCTTGGCTGGCCTCGGTCGCCGACCAGGTCAGCGACCAGCGCGGCCGAGACCATTTCGGCTAGGAAAATTTCAACAATTGTATCCGCGGATGCAATTTCCTTGGGAATCGCGGCCGGGAACTAATAGCATCTGAACTGCGAGGTCTTGCCGCGGCCGGTGTTTTTCGCGATTACTTCGTGATGCGGGTCACTGTTCCGTCCCAATCGGGGGACTAGAGTTACGGCGTGGGCATGAAGAAGTTCGTTCTCGTCCTGGCATTTTCGATCGCCGCGGCTTCCGCCGCCGGCGCGCAGCAGGATGCTGCGCCGGCGGCGCCGAAGGTCACGGCGGCGGACCGCGCGGCGTACAATGCCGCGTTCCAGGAGAGCCTGCGCAACCCGATCGACCCGCCGACCCTGGTGCGCTACGCCGAGGCGGCGCTGAAGATCGGCGACCTCGAGGGCGCGATCGCCGCGCTGGAGCGCCTGCTGCTGGTCGATGGCGAGAACCCCGAGGTCAAGCTCGAGCTCGGCGTGCTGTATTTTCGGTTGGGGTCGATGGAGGCCGCCAAGTCCTATCTCCAGGGCGTCACCGGCTCGCGCCGGGCGTCGGCGGACCAGAAGGCCAAGGCGGAGTCGTATATCAAGCAGACGGGAACGCCCTGACGTCGCACCGGCTGGTAGCCGGGGTCCGGGGTTCCTACATGTTAGGTGTGGGAAGTTTTCAGAAGAGCGTCATCGGTCCCCTCGCCCAGTCGGCAGGGGATGGAGGCTAGAATGTCGAAGAACATGATTTCCAAGTCGTCGAAGTGGCAGGTCGGGGGCCTGTTGCTCGCGGTGCTGCCGGCGCTGCTGATGACCGATCCCGCGTGGGCGAAGGTCGGCATCGCGTCGGTGGTCAACGGCGAGCCGATCGCCAAGCCGCCGGCCGAGAACGAGCGCGTGCTGCACATCGGCAACGACATGGTGGCCAACGAGGTCGTGACCACCAAGGCGAACGACCGCGCGCACCTCGTGTTCCTCGACGGCTCGACCCTGACGGTCGGCCCGAACAGCGAGATCACGATCGACAAGTTCGTGTACGACCCGGACAAGCGCGCGGGGCAGCTCAGCCTCGACGCCGGCCGCGGCGTGTTCCGCTACGTCGGCGGCGCGATCAGCAAGAACTCCGAAGTGACGGTGAAGTCGCGTGGCGCCACCATGGGCATCCGCGGCGGCATCGCGACCTTCTCGGTCGGCCAGAACGGCCAGTTCACCGCGAACTTCCTGTTCGGCCGGTCGCTGACGGTCACCGGCCAGGGCGTCACCCAGGTCACCAACCAGCCGGGCACGCAGATCACGGTGCCGCCGGGCGGCGCGCCGAACCCGCCGACGCCGATCCCGCCGGGCGTGATGCAGCAGGTCTCGTCGTTCTTCCAGGGTCCCCCGGGCGGCCCGGGTAACCCCGGCATCACCCAGGCGCTGCAGAACTCGAACTTCGGGGCGAACAACTCCGGCATCCCGCCGGGCCAGGCGCAGGGCGCCATCCCGTCGACGCAGCAGGCGCAGCTCGGCGTGCATGGCAACGGCACCGGCGAGGGCGAGGGCGACGGCCCGCAGCAGGCCGGCGGCCCGCAGCAGGGCGGTGGCCCGCTGCAGGGCGGCAGCCCGCTGCAGGGTGGCGGTCCGCTGCAAGCCGTGAACGACGGTAACGGCATGGAAGGCAACGGCCCGATGGAAGGCTCCGGCCCGATGGAGGCGAGCGGTCCGCTGCAGTCTTCCGGCCCGCTGCAGAACGCCGGCCCGCTGGCGGCGGCGACGCCGCTGCAGCAGACCGGTCCTGTCGGCATGCCCGGCACGCTGGCGTTCGGCGAACCGCCGCCGGGCGGCGCGATGCCCAACATCCCGTTCCAGGACGCCAACTTCGTCCCGGCGCTGGTGGCCGGTGTCCCGGGCGCGCTGCAGCAGCTGCAGAACCTGCTCGGCTCGCCGCAGACCACGCCGGAGACGCTGAGCAACATCGTCAACACGGTGGTCAACACGCCGCCGTCGACGCCGCCGGGCCCGTCGGGTCCGGGTGGTCCGACGTTCTTCCCGACTCCGACGCCGTCGCCGCCGACGGTGTTCAACCCGACGACGACGAGCAACGTCAGCCCGAACTGAGCGACGTCGCAACCGATCGGAAAACGGCGCGGGACCACCCCGCGCCGTTGTTTTATGGCCGGTCCCGTATCCCGGTCCTGTCACACCACGCGTCGCCGTTGCGTCCGCAGGCTGCAGGCCACGCCGGCGCGTGGAGCGACGCCTCGTAGCTCGAATGCGCCCAGCCCCTCAGCGCGACCGTGGTCGCGACCGAGCTGGCCGTCGCCACGACCAGGATCGCGACGGTGAAAGCGCCTGCCAGGAGCGACTGCAGCATGGCTTCCTCCCCGGTGGATCGCGCCAGCAGAGACCCCGCCGGGGGCCCGAGTCGAATGACCAACTGGTGGCCGGGGGCCCCGGCAACCCGGCCCGCCGGTGCGCCCTTCCCGTCGCGCGCTTTCATGCTACAGCGGGGCCCCGGGGAGGACAGGACATGCCGCTGGTCGTCGATGCGCTGGATCATCTCGTCATCAACGTGACGGACGTCGAGGTCGCGGCCGCCTGGTATGGTCGCGTCCTCGGCATGGTGCGCGAAGACTTCGATCCCGGCCATGGCAAGGCGCCGCGCACCTCGATGAAGTTCGGGCCGCACAAGATCAACCTGCGGCCGGTGTCGGCGACCCAGCGCGAGTGGTTCACCGCGCAGCACGAAGGCGCGGGCAGCGACGATCTCTGCTTCCTCACCGCCTCGACGCCGCAGCAGGTGGTCGACCACCTCGCGGCGTGCGGCGTGCCGGTCATCGAGGGGCCGATCGACAAGCGCGGCGCGCGCGGCACCATCGTGTCGGTGTACTGCCGCGATCCCGACGGCAGCCTGATCGAGATCGCGTCCTACAAGTAGCGTCGGGGCCGCTTGCCGGGCGCCTCAGGCGGCGCGGCGCGCGCGGAAGCCGCGGATCGCCCAGGCGATCGCGAGGCCGGCGAACAGCATCAGCAGGGGACCGCTCAGCAGCACCAGGGCGAGGCCCAGCGCCATGTCGTTGTTCGGCCAATCGACGCGGGTCGGCGCGGCGCACCACGGCGCGAACCAGAACGCGCAGGCCAACTGCAGGCGGTACAGCCAGTAGCCGGCCCACGCCAGCGACGCGAGGAACCACAGGCGCACGATGCCGCGCCGCCAGTTCCAGTAGCGCGGGTTCCATTGGAACGGACGCCGGCCCGGATCGTCCGGCCAGAACTGGGTGGGCGGCGGCGGGGCCGTGGCACGGCGTCCGCGGGTGCCGCGCCGCGGGCTGGTCGATGTCGAATTCGTCTTGCGCCGTACCGTCTGCCGTCCTGCCACCTAAACCAGCCTCGCTCCCCGCGCACCACCCGAACCCTTATACCGCAAGCCTCACGGGGCGGACAGAACCTGCAGGGTGAACCCGGCGCGCGGTGTCGCCGCCCGCTTTCGCGTGACAGGCGGCCGTTCCCTTCGCATAACGGCAAGGTGACGAGACGACGCCTCCTCGCCGGCTTGCTGTCGGCGCCCCTGTTCGCCGCCGCCGCGCGGGCGCAGGGCGAGTACATCTCCATTCTCGACTCGCATCCCATGGCGCGGGCCGTGATCGGCGAACCGGGCAGCAACTTCTATGTCCGCTTCGACCGGCCGATCGACCACGAGCGCTCCAACCTGTCGATCTGGCAGGGCGACAAGCTGATCGAGCGGCTGGCGCCGCGGCTCGACGCGGCGCCCGAGGTCCTGTTCGCCCGCGCGCCGACCCTGCCCAACGGCGTCTACCGGCTGCACTGGGCGGTGCGCACGATGGCCGGCGTCCGCGTGCTCGAGGGCGACATCGCCTTCACGGTGAACATCAGGAACTGATCGCGCGCGGCGGCGGGCGTGGACAGCACGTCCACCTCGGCGTCAGTCCTTCGTGACGATCGGCCCGGCTTCCCGGGTCAGCCCGGCGACAGGCCGCGCACCACCAGCGCGTTGAGCCGGCGCGCGAAGGCCGCCGGATCGGCCGGCACCTCGCCATCGAGGATGTGCGCCTGGTCGAGCAGCAGGTGGGCGATGTCGGCCGCTTCCTCGGCCCGGCCGGCGGCCTTGGCGGCGCCCGCCGCCTTCACCAGCGGGTGGCGCCCGTTCAGTTCGAGGATCGGCTTGGCGCCGCTGCCGCGCTGGCTGCGCGCCAGCAGGCGTTCCAGCTCGCGGTCGCGACCTTGCGCGCTCGCCACGAGGCACGACGCGCTCTCGGTCAGGCGCTGCGAGGCGCGCACGTCGGACACCGCGTCGCCCAGCGCTTCCTTGACCGCCGCGATCGCCGCCGCCGTGTCGTCCTGCGCCGCGCCGTCGTCGGCCGGGGCCTTGTCGTCGACCAGCGGTACCTCGCCGAAGTCGACGTCGCCCTGGCTCAGCGAGCGCAGCTTATGGCCCTCGAACTCCTGCGGCATCATCGTCCAGAAGGCGTCGATCGGGTCGCTGAGCAGCAGCACCTCGATGCCGCGCGCCCGCGCCGCCTCGAGCTTCGGGTTGGCGCGCAGACGCTCGGCGCTCTCGCCGGCGAGGTAGTAGATCTCCGACTGGTTGGGCCGCAGGTCAGCGACGTACTGCTTGAGCGTGCGCGGCGCGTCGCCCGCCGTGGTCGCGAACCGCGCCAGCGCCAGCAGCTGGCCGCGGCGCTCGCCGTCCTCGTACAGGCCCTCCTTCAGCACCGGGCCAAAGGCGTCCCAGATCCTGCCCCACGCCTCGGCATCCTTGGCCGAACAGCTCTCGAACTCGCCCAGCACGCGGCCGACCAGGCCGTTGCGGATCTGGATGACCTGCGGGTTGTTCTGCAGCATCTCGCGCGACAGGTTGAGCGGCAGGTCCTCGCTGTCGACGACGCCGCGCACGAAGCGCAGCCACGGCGGCAGCAGATCGGCGTCGTCGGTGATGTAGACGCGCCGCACGTACAGCTTCACGCGGCCCTTGCGGCCGGGATCGGCGAGGTCGAACGGCGGCGTGGTCGGCACGAACAGCAGCACCGCGTAGGACTGCCGGCCCTCGACCTTGTAGTGCAGGGTGAGCGCCGGCTCGTCGAACGCCATGGCGATCGAGCGGTAGGCCTGGGTGTAGTCCTCCGGCTTGACCTCCGACTTCGAGCGCTGCCACAGCGCGCTGGCGGCGTTGACCTGGCGGGCCTCGCCCTTTTCGTCGACCAGCTCGATCGGGAACAGGATGTGGTCGGAGTAGGTCCGCACGATCCGCTCGAGCTCGTAGGGCTGCAGGTACTTGTGCGCGTCCTCCTTGAGGTGCAGCACGATCTCGGTGCCGCGCTTCACCGCCGAGGCATCGGCCGGCGCGACCTCGAAGCCGGCGCCGCCGGTCGAGGTCCAGCTCCACGCCTCGTCGCTGCCGGCGCGCCGGCTGGTCACGACGATGCGGTCGGCGACCATGAAGGCGGCGTAGAAGCCGACGCCGAACTGGCCGATCAGGCCGAGCCCGTCCTTGGCGTCCTTCAGGCCCTTGAGGAACGCCTTGGTGCCCGAGCGCGCCAGCGTGCCGAGGTTGTCGATCAGTTCCTGGCGATCCATGCCGATGCCGTTGTCGGCGACCGTCAGGGTCTTCGCCTTGTCGTCGGGCACGAGGCGGATCGCCAGGCGCTCGTCGCCGGCCAGCAGCTCGGGCCGGGCGATCGCCTCGTAGCGCACCTTGTCCAGCGCGTCGGACGCGTTGGACACCAGTTCGCGCAGGAACACGTCGGTCTCCGAGTAGACCGAGTGCACCATCAGGTTCAGCAGCTCGGCCACTTCGGCCTGGAATTGATGCGTCTGCGCTGGCGCGCCGGCGTCCGCGGTCATGCTCTCCCGATCCTTGTCGTTGTCCTGACGGTGCCGGCTATAGCCCCGGAAAGATCCGCGGGAAAGGCGGCGGCGGGGGCGGAACGGCGAAAGTCGCCTCTTCCGATGCCTCCGTGTCGTCGTCCAGCCGCCGCGGCGGCGGCGCGCGTCCGGCATCGGGGTCGGTCACCGGGGAAACAGGCCGGGTCCGGGTCGGGTCGCCTGCTTGAATCATCACGTCCTCCGTGGAGCAACATGTCGAGACAAACGCGCGGGCCCCGGGGATGGGCGCTCCGCGGCGGACGATTTGGGAACCGCCGCGCCGGTTTCAAGGGGTCGGCAGGCCCTTCCACTTCGCCCAGCCGGCGGCCCGCAACCGGCAGGCGTCGCAGGCGCCGCAGCCCGCGCCCCAGTCGTGGCGGTGGCTGCGGTCGCCGACGTAGCAGGTGTGGGTGTCGGCCACGACGAGGTCGACCAGCGGCCCGCCGCCGAGGTCGTGCGCCAGTTGCCAGGTCTCGGCCTTGTCGATCCACATCAGCGGCGTCTCCAGCACCAGCCGCGCCTCCATGCCGAGGTTGAGCGCGACCTGCAGCGCCTTCACCGTGTCGTCGCGGCAGTCGGGATAGCCCGAGAAGTCGGTCTCGCAGACGCCGGTCACGACCCGCTTGATGCCGCGCTGGAAGGCGACGATGGCGGCGAAGGTCAGGAACACGAGGTTACGCCCCGGCACGAAAGTGCTGGGCAGGCCGTCGGCGCGGGTGCCCATCGGCTGGTCGGCGGTCAGGGCGCTGACGCTGACGCGGCCCAGCACGTCGAGCGGCACGACGTGGTCGGGCCCGAGCCGCCGCGCCCAGTCCGGCGACAGGCCGGCGAGGCCGCGTCGCACCGGGTCGCGCACCTCCATCTCGACGGCGTGGCGCTGGCCGTAGCCGAAGCCGATGGTCTCGACCCTCTCGTAGCGCGACAGCGCCCAGGCGAGGCAGGTCGTCGAGTCCTGGCCGCCGGAGAACAGGACGAGGGCGGAGGACGGGTCGACGGAGGGCATGCGGTCACCGGAATCTGATCGGGACCGGCACGATAGCCGCTTCTGCCCGGCCGGGGCATCTCCTAGGGTCGGGCGATGCAAGCCGCCTTCATCCGGCGTACCGGCCCGCCCGACGTGATCGAGATCGGCGACCTGCCGGTGCCGACACCGGCCGCGAACGAGGTGCTGGTGCGCCTGCACGCCGCCGCGGTCGACCCGGTCGACACCTACATCCGCCAGGGCCTGGTCGCGATGGACCTGCCCTTCCCCTTCGTGATCGGCCGCGACCTCGCCGGGACGGTGGAGGCGGTCGGCGGCGCGGTGCGCGGCTTCGCGGCCGGCGACCGGGTGTGGTGCAACAACCAGGGCATCGACGGCCGCCAGGGCAGCTTCGCGGCGTTCTCCGCGGTGCGCGAGGACCTGCTCTACGCGCTGCCCGCCGCGGTCGGCTTCGAGGACATCATGGCGGTGGCCCATGCCGGCCTGACCGCCTGCCTCGGCATCGAGCGCCTGGGCGGACTGGCAGCCGGCCAGGTCGTGTTCGTGAACGGCGGCGCCGGCAACGTCGGGCGCGCGCTGGTCCAGGTCGCGACCGGCCTGGGCGCCCGCGTGATCGCCACCGCCGGCACCGACGCCGGCCGCGCCACCTGCCGGGCCGACGGCGCGGCGGCGGCGCTCGACTACCGCAGCCCGGCGCTGGCCGACGAGCTGCGCGCCGCGGCGCCGGACGGCATCGACGTCTACTGGGACCTGTCGGGCCGCCAGGACCTCGCCTTCGCGCTGGCCCACCTGCGACGGCGCGGCCGCATCGTGGTGATGTCGGGGCTGGGCGCGCAGCCGGTCCTGCCGGTCGGCGCGCTGTACGTGAACGACGTGTCGATCGTCGGCTTCGCCATCACCTACGCCACGGTCGACGAGATGCGGCGCTGCGCCGACCGCATCAACGCGCTGGCCGCCGACGGCCGGCTGCGCGGCGCGATCGCGCGGCGCCTGCCGCTGTCGCAGGCGCGCGAGGCCCATCGCCTGCTCGAGGACAAGTCGGTCCGGCTCGACGGCAAGATCATCGTCGTTCCCGACTGACCACGCGTTGGTCGCGCCGGGCTGTCGCCCCGCTGCCCCGCAAGGAACGGTAACCAATCCGAAACTTGATCGCCCTTGGTCCTTGGCCACATTGGCCCCAAGAGGTGAACAACCATGATCGAACTGCGACCCTTCGAGAAGCTCGGCAAGTCGGACCACGGCTGGCTGAACGCCAACTTCCACTTCAGCTTCGCCGAGTACCGTGACCCGGCGCGCGTCCACTGGGGCGCCCTGCGCGTGTGGAACAACGACCGCATCGCGCCGCAGTCGGGCTTCCCGCCGCATCCTCACCGCGACATGGAGATCGTGACCTACATCATCCGCGGCGCGATCACCCACCAGGACCATCTCGGCAACCAGGGCCGTACCGAGGCCGGGCAGATCCAGGTGATGAGCGCCGGCCGCGGCATCCAGCACGCCGAGTACAACATGGAAGGCGCGGAGACCGAGCTGTTCCAGATCTGGATCCTGCCCAACCAGCAGGGCGTGCCGGCGCGCTGGGAGACCGTGAAGTTCCCGGCCGAGGCCCGCGACGGCGCGCTGCAGCCGCTGGCGTCCGGTCGTGGCCACGAGGGCGCGATCCCGCTCTACGCCGACGGCGCGCTCTATGCCGGCACGCTGAAGGCCGGCCAGACGATCCGCCAGAAGCTCGACGGCAAGCCGGCCTACCTGGTGCCGGCGCGCGGCAAGATCGAGGTCAGCGGCGCCGGCGGCGCCCCGGTCACCGCCAAGGCGCGCGACGGCGTGGCGGTCGTCGACGTGGCCGAGATCGAGCTGAAGGCGCTCGAGGACGCCGAGATTGTGCTGGTCGAAACCGACCCGCTCACCTGAGCGTTCGCGGAATTGACGGTCGGGACCGGGCGGGGTCATATCCGCCCGGTCTTTCGATTCGGACTGGAATTCCGGGGGAACGCACAATGGCCTACAAGGGCTTCGATCTGACGGGCAAGGTGTCGCTGGTGACCGGCGGCAACGGCGGCATCGGCTTCGGCATGGCCGATGCCCTGGCCGAGGCGGGCGCCGACGTCTGCATCTGGGGCACCAACCCCACCAAGAACGCCGCCGCCGTCGAGAAGCTGAAGCGCCATGGCCGCAAGGTCCACGCCCAGATCGTCGATGTCGGTGACGAGAAGCAGGTCCAGGACGCCTTCGCCGAGACGCTCAAGGTGATGGGCCACGTCGACAACTGCGTCGCCAACGCCGGCGTCTCCGGCCGCGGCAAGGGCGCGATCCTCGAGATGGACTACGAAGAGTGGCGCCGCGTGATGCGGGTCAATCTCGACGGCGTGTTCTTCACCTTCCGGGCCGCCGCCCGCCACATGGCCGAGCGCGGCAAGGGCGGCTCGCTGGTCGCCATGGCCAGCACCGCGGCGATCGAGGGCGCCGCCCGCTCCAGCCACTACGGCGCCTCCAAGGGTGGCGTCTGCGCCATGGTGCGGGCGCTGGCGGTCGAGCTGGCCCGCTACAAGATCTCGGTCAACTCGATCCTGCCGGGCTGGATCGAGACCGAGATGACGGCCAACGCCGTCGCCAACCCCAAGTTTGCAGGCAATGTGCTACCGCGCATTCCCGAGCGGCGGTGGGGCGTCGGCGCCGACTTCGGCCCGATCGCGGTGTACCTCGCCAGCGACGCCACGGCCTACACGACGGGCCGCGACTTTGTGATCGATGGCGGCTATACCCTTTTCTAGCCGGAAACACCCTCGGGGAGACACCCAGATGAAGAAGACTGCCGTGGCCGCGATGGCCCTCGCCCTCACCGCGCTGGCCGTGCCCGCGCTGGCCCAGCAGGCCCCGGCCAAGCCGGCCACCGCTGCCCCGGCCGCCAAGGGCGAGGACCGCTACATCGGCTACTACTACCCGAAGCCGACCTCGACCGAGGTGTTCGAGTCGCAGTTGCAGACCCTGCCGAACATGGACCGCGCCCAGCGCATCCAGTTCACCACCGTGGTCTCGCAGGGCACGATCCAGTCGGCCTACCGCGTTCCCTACGCCGTCTTCGCCAAGGGCGAGAAGGCCGACAAGATGATCATCGTCGGCATGCAGGGCGGCGAGCTGAACACGGTCTACCGGATGCGCGCGCTGCTCGCGAACATGACCACCATGTCGCGCCTGTCGCCGTTCTTCCAGGAGCGCACCGTGGCCGAGGACGCGACCTTCTTCGACCTGCTGAAGCTGCTGGGCTTCCGCGAGCTGACCGTGACCGACGGCGAGAAGGTCACCCACCAGGTGACGATCAAGTAGTTCCTTCCCTGCGGGGAAGCGCGACGGCCGCGTCCTCCGGGATGCGGCCGTTGTCGTTTCAGGAGGCTGCCTCGAGTGCCGCGTCGATCTCGCGGTGGTACCAGCCCAGCGCCTTCTCGAACTTGCCGAAGGTCTGGTGCCGGTTGGCGCCGCTGCGGAAGTTGCGCTGGATCGACTCGCCCATCGCGAAGTCCTCGCCCAGCGCCGCGGTGAACAGGTCGACGTTGGTCTTCCAGTAGCTGTCGGGTTTGCGCGCCTTCTCTTCCGGCGACACCAGCATGGTGAGCTG
The DNA here is from genome assembly GCA_020160955.1 of Pseudomonadota bacterium. GTDB lineage: Bacteria > Pseudomonadota > Alphaproteobacteria > Reyranellales > Reyranellaceae > Reyranella. Next base: position 33,761 of record JAIUOX010000023.1, on the reverse strand, counting down.
CATCACCGATTCGTCGGGTCCCACGGGGAAGCTCGAGAACACGCCGCAATGGTCCTGCGTGTAGGCAAGCACGGTGTTCGGGAACAGCAGGTAGAGCACGATGGCGTGGTCGAGGATCTTCCACGTCTCCTTCGGCTGCCCCTCGAGCTCGACCAGCGACCGCTTGGCCGCCGACAGCCGGACGTGGCGGTCCATCCGCTCGTAGGTCGCGATGTTGTCGAGGAACAGCGGGTAGACGCTGCCGGGGTGGAGGTAGCGGAAGTGGTAGAGCTCGAGGAAGGTGTCGATCACCAGCTTCCAGTTCATGCGCGGCCGGATCGGCAACGACTCCTGCACCTCCCAGCCCGCCATGTCCCAGCCGGCGAGGTCGGGGGCCAGCGGACCGAGCCAGGCGTCGATGTCGAGATCGGCCGGTTCGCCGTCGTCGAGCGCCGTCGGCACGACCCACACCAGGCCGTACTTCTCGGCGACCTTGAGCCGCCGCAGCCCGTGCGTCGACTTGTCGAGGTCGCCGAACCCCGCGCCGTCGGTGATGCCGACCAGCCGGCCGGTGAGGTCGTAGCTCCAGCCGTGGTAGGCGCAGACGAAGGCGCGCTTGTTGGCGCCGCACGGCTTCTGCTCGACCGTGCCGGAGCGATGGCGGCAGACGTTGAGGAAGGCGCGCAGCACGCCGTCGGTGCCGCGGGCGACCAGGATCGGCTGGCCGGTCGCGTCGTGGGTGACGAAGTCGCCGGGGCGGCGCAGCTGGCCGGAGAAGGCGACGACCACCGGCTGGCGGCGGAACATCAGCCCGACCTCGCGGCGATATCGCTCGGGGTCGAAGTAGCTGTCGACCGCCGTGTAGGACAGGCCGGGCCCGTCGTCGCGCGTGTTGGTCCGCACCATGCGCAACATGCGCTCGAGATACGCGACCTGGTCGGCGTGCTGCATGGCCGTCTCCGCTGGCGGTTTCCGTCCCTCGATCTTCTTGAGCCGAGGCTAGAAGCAGAGCAGGCTGGCGACAAGCAAGGAGAAGACAGATGAACAAGATCGCAGCGATGGCGGCCGCCACCCTCCTCCTCGGCACGGCCCCGTCCTTCGCCCAGACCATCGGGACCTGCGCCCGGGGCGGCGGCGCCAACCAGCCGCCACCGGTATGGGTGCTGTTCGACCTCAACAGCGCCCACGTGCGGCCGGCCGACAAGCCGGTGATCGCCGCCGCGGTGAAGACCGCCAAGGATCGCCAGGTCTCGCAGATCTGCCTGATCGGCCACACCGACAAGCTGGGCGACAAGGCCTACAACCTCAAGCTGGCGCGCGAGCGCGCGCAGGCGGTGGCGGCGGAACTGATCCGCGACGGCTACCCGGCGAAGGACGTGGTGATCGCCGCCGACCCCGAGGCCTTCGGCAACATGAGCCTCGGCCGCCGCGACTCCTCCGAGGAAGACCGCAAGGTCACGATCCTGTTCGCGCGATGATGGGAAAGGTCCCTCGCTGCGCTCGGGATGACAAGAAGAGCTGTCATCCCGAGCGTGAGCGAGGGCCCCTTCAGATCTCGATGACGACCTTGCCGATGACCTGGCGGTCGATCAGGACGCGCATGGCGTCGGCCACGCGCTCGAGCGGGAAGCGGTGGGAGATGTGGGGGCGCATCACGCCCTGCGCGGCGAGCTTCGGCAGTTCCGTGGCGTAGTCGCGGAAGTAGCCCGTGCCCTCGCGGCGCGCCGTCTCGCCGGCCCGCACGCCGAGGATCGACAGGCCCTTGATCAGCACGTGGTTGGACATGATCTTGGTCGGCCCGCCCGAGGTGAAGCCGACGACCAGCAGGCGCGCACCGTAGGCCGAGGCGCGCATCGACTTCTCCAGCACCTCGCCGCCCACCGGGTCGAACACCACGTCGGCGCCGCGGCCGTCGGTCAGGCCCTTGACCACCGACACCATGTCGTCGGTCCGCAGGTTGACCACGAAGTCGGCGCCCTGCTCGCGCACCACGGCCAGCCGACGATCGTCGCTGCCGGTGGCGATCACCCGCGCGCCGAGATGCTTGCCGAGCTGGACCGCCGCCATGCCGACGCCGCCCGAGGCGCCGTGGACCAGCAGGACCTCGCGGGCCTTCAGCGCCGCGCGGTGGACCAGCGAGTGGAAGGCGGTGACGGCGCCGACCCGGAACGACGCCGCCTCGGCATCGGACCAGCCGTCGGGCACGCGCATCAGGTGGCCGGCCGCCGGCACCTTCACGTACTCGGCGAAGGCGCCCGGCTTGACGCCGAAGATCAGGCGGTCGCCGACCTTCCAGGGCGTCACGGCGGCGCCCACGGCGACCACGGTGCCGGCGCCTTCCATGCCCGGGATGTAGGGCAGCTCGGGCTTGTGCTGGTAGGAGGCCGACAGCATCAGCACGTCGGGGAAATTGACCGAGGCGGCGCCGACCTTGATCAGCAGGTCGCCGTCGCCGATCTCCGGCACCGGCATCTCCGCGACGCGGAGGACCGACGGGTCGCCGTCGAGGCGGTCGCAGACGACGGCGCGCATGCGCCTAGTCGAGCTCGAAGGCGTTCTTGTAGTCGAGCTTGAGCGCCGGGTCCTGGTCTTCCTTGCGCAGGAAGCAGTTGCCGACCACCAGCACCTCGATCTCGCTGCCCATGAAGCAGCGGAAGGCGTCCTCGGGCGTGCAGACGATCGGCTCGCCGCGCACGTTGAACGAGGTGTTCACCACCACCGAGTAGCCGGTCTTGGCCTTGAACGACGTCAGCAGGTCGTGGAAGGCCGGGTTGGTTTCCTTGTGCACGGTCTGGATGCGCGCCGAGTAGTCGACGTGCGTGACCGCCGGGATGTCGGAACGCGGCACGTTCAGTTTCTCGATGCCGAACAGCGCTTCCTCGTCCTTGCTCATGGCGCGGCGACGGTCCTCGTTCACCGGCGCGACCATCAGCATGTACGGGCTGTCGGTCTTGATATCGAAGTACTTCTCGACGTCCTCGCGCAGCACCGCCGGCGCGAACGGGCGGAACGACTCGCGGTACTTGACCTTGAGGTTCAGCGTCTTCTGCATCGACGGCGAGCGGGCGTCGCCGAGGATCGAGCGGGCGCCCAGCGAGCGCGGCCCGAATTCCATGCGGCCCTGCATCCAGCCGACCGCCTTCTCGTCGGCCAGCGCCTGCGCCGTCTGCTCGATCAGCTGCTCGCGCGTCAGGCGGGTGTAGCGCGCGCCGGCCGCGGCCAGGCGGCGCTCGATCTCGTCGTCCTCGAACACCGGGCCGAGGTAGGAACCCGCCATGCCGTCAAGGTGCCCGTTCAGCTTGCGGCCCTGGCCGAGGTAGCCGTGGTAGGCGGCGAAGGCCGCGCCGACCGCGCCGCCGGCATCGCCGGCCGCCGGCTGCACCCAGATCCCGTCGAACAGGTTCTCGCGCAGCAGCTTGCCGTTGGCGACGCAGTTCAGCGCCACGCCGCCGGCAAGGCAGATATTCTTCGCGCCGGTTTCCTTCTTCACCGAACGCGCCAGCCGGATCACGATCTCCTCGGTCACCGCCTGGACGGAAGCCGCGAGGTCCATGTGATGCTGGGTCAGCTGCTGCTCGGGGGTCCGCGCCTTGCCACCGAACAGCTCGCCGAACTTCTCGTTCGTCATGCGCAGCCCGGTGCAGTAGTCGAAGTACTTCTGGTCGAGGCGGAAGCTGCCGTCTTCCTTGAGGTCGACGATGTGCTCGAGGATCTTGTCCTTGTACTTGGGCTCGCCGTAGGGCGCGAGGCCCATCACCTTGTACTCGCCGGAGTTGACCTTGAAGCCGGTGTAGTAGGTGAATGCCGAGTAGAGCAGGCCGAGCGAGTGCGGGAAGTGGATTTCCTTCAGCATCTCGAGCTTGTTGCCCTGGCCCCACGCCAGCGACGTGGTCGCCCACTCGCCGACGCCGTCCATGCACAGCACCGCCGCTTCCTCGTAGGGCGACGGGAAGAACGCCGAGGCGGCGTGGCTTTGGTGATGCTCGCCGAACAGCAGGCGCTTGTTCCAGTCGAAGTCGGGCTGCCAGCGCTTCATCTCGTCGCGCAGCACGGTCTTCTGGAACAGCTTTTCCTTCAGCCACAGCGGCATGGCCATGCGGAACGACTGGAAGCCGCGCGGCGCGTAGGCGAGGTAGGTCTCGAGCAGCCGCTCGAACTTGAGGAACGGCTTGTCGTAGAATGCGACGTAGTCGATGTCGGCCAGCGTCGTGCCGGCCTCGTCGAGGCAGTACTGCACCGCGTTCTGCGGGAAGCCCGCGTCGTGCTTCTTGCGGGTGAAACGCTCCTCTTGCGCGGCCGCGACCAGGTGGCCGTCCTCGATCAGCGCCGCGGCGCTGTCATGGTAGAAGGCCGAAATGCCGAGCACGCGCATGAGAAGCGCCTCTTCCTGCTAGAACAACGTGTAGACGAACGGCGCGATCGCGGACCCCTTGGTCAGCACGATCAGGCCGCCGAAGATCACCATCATGATGAGGATCGGCAGCAGCCAGAACTTCTTGCGCTCCTTCATGAACGCCCAAAGCTCGACGATGATGGAACCCATGTCCGGTCCTTTCCGGTTCAGAATTGGTTCTTCATGGACTGCGGCGGCGGCCCCGGCGGGGTGCGCTCGATCCAGTAGCTCTTGGCGGCCGGGTCGCGCTTCAGTCGCAGGAAGTCCTTGCCCAGGGCCCGCATCAGCAGGCCGATCGGCATGATGGTCACGAAGAACAGCAGCCCGAGGATGATCGGGTTCATGACCTTGTAGAGGAGCAGGCCGAACTTCAGCCAAAGCCGGTTCAGCGGCCCGAGGATCTTCGGGTAGACCAGCGCGACGACCAGGAAGGCGGCCGCGACCGGCAGCGTGTAGTGCCAGGTCACGCTGCCGCGCCACAGCGAGATCGCGGCGAGAATGGCGAAGAAGCCGGCGAAGACGAATCCGAAGCTGCGGTCGGATCCGGCCTTCACCTCTTCTTCGCGCGAATAGTCCTCGTGGAGCTGGCTGGTCGCCATGGGGCGGTACTGCGTCTCGGGCGGTGATTCGGGGGCCTTTAACTCACGGAAAACACCCGCGAAGTCAATGATCCCCGAGCGCCGTCCTAGTCGTTCGCACCGGCCGGAAAGGCGTGCTCCAGCAGCGCCGACAGGGTGAGGCGCCAGACCGCCGTGGCCCGCTCGTAGCTGAGCCCGTCCTGGCGGCGCAGGACGATCCAGGCGTCGAGCGACAGGGCGGCGCCGATGGCGTCGGCCAGCTCCTCGCGGTTTTCCGGCTTCAGCTGGTCGAATTCGGCGGCGAACAGCTTCAGGACGGCGTCCTGGACCTCCTGCTTGGCCGCCCGCGAGCGCTCGATCATGGCCGGGTTGTGGGCGAACTGGCCGGCGGCGACCCTGAGCGGCACGATCTTGTCGAAGACCTGCGCGAGGTTGTCGACCAGGCCGGCGATCCGGGCCGCGAACGGCCGGTCGACCGGGGTCGGGGCCGGCTTCACGAGCTCGTTACGGATGCTGTCGACCACAGTTACGAAAAGTGACTCAACATCGCCGAAATGCTGGAAAACCGAGCGCACCGAGACGTCGGCCCGCTTGGCCACCGCGACCACGGTCGGGGCGGTGCTGGTCTCCGCGATCATGTCCTTGGCCGCCGCGATGATCTTGCGGCGGGTCTCGGCGGCCCGCCGGTTACGGCCGTCCGGCCGGCCGGCCGGCGCGTGGCCCTTCTCGCCCGCCTTGTCGCCCATGGATGCCTCGTTCGAAAATGCGCTGCCGCGCGGCTGGACCGCTGCTTCGCTCATGCTGGGTTCCTACTCGGAGTGGGGGCGAACGGGTGTGGTCTTCGCAGGACCCGTCGCTTATTGAGTGTGTCTGCGTGAAATAAGAGCCGACTTGGGCAGGAACAAGGTCGATCGGGTCCAGTTCGAATGAATACGAGCCATGCAAAAATCCCCGCTGCCGTGCTGTGGGACTTCGGGGGCGTGATCCTCACGAGCCCGTTCGAGGCCTTCAACCGCTACGAGGCGGAGGCCGGACTTCCCAAAGATTTCATTCGCAGCATCAATGCGCGCAACGGCGACACCAATGCGTGGGCCCGGATGGAACGGAACGAAGTCACCCTGGACGGCTTCGTCGAGCTGTTCGAGGCCGAGGCCCGCGAGCTCGGCCACCGGGTCGACGGCTGGCGGGTCCTGCAGGCGATCTCGGGCGACATTCGGCCGCAGATGGTCGAGGCGCTGCGGCGCGTCCGCGGGGCCTTCCGCGTCGCCTGCATCACCAACAACATGAAGGCCGGCGATGGGCCCGGCATGGCGCGCAGCCCCGAGAAGGCGCGCGCCGTGGCCGAGGTCATGACGCTGTTCGAGCACGTCGTCGAATCGAGCAAGGTCGGCGTGCGCAAGCCCGACCCGCGGATCTACCAGCATGCCTGCGACCTGCTGGGCGTGCGGCCGGAGCAGTGCATCTACCTCGACGACCTCGGGATCAACCTGAAGCCGGCACGCGCGCTCGGCATGCGCACCATCAAGGTCGGCGATCCCGACGTGGCGATCGACGAGCTGCAGGCGATGGTCGGCATCCGGTTGCGCGACTGAGGAGACCGAAGCCGTGAGACGCCCGGCACGACCGATCACGGCCCAGTACCTGCAGAACGCCGCCGCGTTCTACCTCGAACGCTACCCGGCGACCGCCGAGGGGCTGCGCCGCGTGCTGCGCCGGCGCGTGCGCAAGGCCGAGATCGCCGAGGCGCCCGTCATGGACGGCGTCGAGGCGGCGATCGAGGCAGTAGTCCAGCGCTTCGTGTCGGCCGGCGCGATCGACGACAAGGAGTTCGCCCAGACCAAGGCGCGGTCGATGCATCGCCGCGGCACGTCGAGCCGCATGACCCGCCACAAGCTCACGCTGGCCGGCGTCGACGCCGGCACGCTCGACCGCGCGCTGGTCGCGCTCGACGAGGAACTCGACACCGATCCCGAGCGGCGCGAGCGCCAGGCGGCGATCGCGCTGGCGCGGCGGCGGCGGCTCGGGCCATTCCGTCCCGAGGCCGAGCGCGCCGACCGGCGCCACCGCGACCTCGCGGCGATGGCGCGCGCCGGCTTCGCGCTGGCCGTTGCCAGGAAAGTGATCGACGCCGCCGACGTCGCGGCGCTGGACGACGACTAGAATTCCGTTTCGAGGGAGAGTTCGATGACCGTCACGATCTGGCACAACCCGCGCTGCACCAAGTCGCGCGAGACGCTGGCGCTGCTCGAGAAGAAGGGCGTGACGCCGACCATCCGCGAGTACCTGAAGCAGCCGCCAACCAAGGCCGAGATCGAGACGCTGCTCGACCAGCTGGGCGGCGACGCGACGGCGCTGGTCCGCGACGGCGAGGCCGAGTTCAAGGCGCTCGGCAAGAAGAAGGCCGAGCTCACCCGCGCCGACATCGTCAAGGCGATCGCCGCCCACCCGGTGCTGCTGCAGCGGCCGGTCGTGGTGAAGGGCAAGCGCGCGGCGATCGGCCGGCCGCCGGAAGCCGTGCTGGCGATCCTGAAGTAGTCCGATGGCCGGCAGGCTGCGCCTCTGGTCCGGCTATGTGCTGTTCCTCTACGTCGTCACCCACCTGCTGAACCACGCGCTGGGCGTGGTCTCGCTGCGCGCGCTCGAGGCCGGCCGGTACTGGTTCGCGCTGGCGTGGCACAACCCGGTTGGCCAGCTCCTGCTCTACGGCGCGCTGCTCGTGCACTTCGCGCTGGCGCTGGCGTCGCTCTACCGGCGCCGGCCGCTCAAGCTGTCGCCGTGGGAGTGGACCCAGTGGATCCTGGGCGGCCTCGTCGTGCCGCTGGGCGTGATGCACGCGGTCGGCACACGCCTCGCCCACGCGCTCTACGGCGTCGACGCGGGCTACCCGTGGGTGCTGGCGTCGCTGGTCACCAGCGACGCCTGGGGCGTGACGCGCCAGTTCGCCCTGCCGCTGGTCGTCTGGCTGCATGCCTGCATCGGCCTGCACTTCGCGTGGCGCCTAAGGCCGTGGTACCGCCGCTGGCTGCCGGCGCTCTACGCCGCCGCGCTGCTGGTCCCGGTCGCCGGTCTCACCGGCGCGGCGATCGCGCTGCGCGACGTCGCCGAGCTGGCGCAGCAGCCGGGCTTCCTCGCCGAGCTGTTCGAGCGCGTGCGCGTGCCGCGCGCCGAGCAGGTCGCCAACCTCTACGCCATCGCCAACGGCCTGCTCGCGACCAGCCTCGGCCTCGCGGTCGCCGCCCTCGTGGCGCGGCCGTTGCGCGACCTGTGGGAACGCCGGGCCGGCGTGGTGCGCCTCGACTACGACGAGCGGCGCAGCGTCGCCCAGCCGGCCGGTCTCAGCGTGCTGGAGATGAGCCGCATGGCCGGCATCCCGCACGCCTCGGTGTGCGGCGGCCGCGGCCGCTGCTCGACCTGCCGCGTGCGCGTCACCGGGCCCGACCGCGTCCTCCTGCCGGCGGCATTGCCCGAGGAGCAGAAGGTGCTGGACCGCGTCGGCGCCCCGGCCAACGTGCGGCTGGCCTGCCAACTGCGGCCGCCGCCCGGCCACTACCGCGTGACGCCGCTGCTGCCGCCGGCGGCGGGCCCGGTCGAGGCCTATCGCCGCCAGCCGCAGGCCCATGGCGGCGAGCACTACGTCGCCATCCTGTTCGCCGACATCCGCGGCTTCACCTCGATCTCGGAGGGCCGCCTGCCCTACGACGTGGTGTTCCTGCTCAACCGGTACTTCCGCGCCACCGGCCAGGCGATCGAGGCGGCCGGCGGCCGGCTCGACAAGTTCATCGGCGACGGCGTGATGGCGATCTTCGGGCTGGGCCACGAGCCGCGCGAGGCGTGCCGCCAGGCGCTCGACGCCGCGCGGCGAATGGGCGAGGCGCTGGCCGACCTCAACGAGGCGCTGTCGGGCGACCTCGCGCAGCCGCTGCGCATCGGCATCGGCCTGCATGCCGGCCCGACCATCGTCGGCGAGATGGGCTACGCCCGCGCCACCCACCTGACGGCGATCGGCGACACGGTGAACATCGCCAGCCGGCTCGAGACCCTGACCAAGGAGTTCGCCGCGGAGCTGGTGGTGTCGCAGGAGCTGGTCGAGCGCGCCGGCCTCGACCTCGGCGACGCGCCGCAGCACGAGGTCGAGATCCGCGGCCGCCAGGGACGGCTCAAGGTGCGCGCCGTCGGCTCGCTGGCCTCGCTGGGCGACGCCCTCACGCCAATGTCATAAGGTTTTCGTTGCCGGGCGGCCGGACCGCGCGACAATTGCCCCTCTCCAGGAGGTGGCCCATGCGCCCGACCGTTCTCGCTGCTCTCTCTGTGTTCGCTCTCGGCCTTCCCGTTTCGACCTTCGCCGCCGGCGGCGGCGCCGACCCGCCGAAGATCGAGGCCGTGAAGCCGTCGAAGCCGGCCGACCCCGCCTTCGCGCAGGCCAAGGCGATGATCGAGCAGCAGAAGAACTATGCCGGCGCGATCCCGCTGCTGCAGGGCGTCGTCCAGCGCGACCCGCGCAACGCCGACGCCTACAACCTGCTCGGCTTCGCGACGCGCGCCTCGGGCAACCCGCAGGGCTCGCTGCAGTACTACACGCAGGCGCTGGCGATCGACGCCAAGCACCTCGGCGCGCACGAGTATCTCGGCGAGGCCTACCTGATGCTCGACCGCCCGGCCGAGGCCGACCAGATGCTGGCCCGCCTCGATTCGCTGTGCGTGTTCGGCTGCGCCGAGTACCGCATGCTCAAGGCGGCGATCGCCAACTACAAGCAGGGCAAGAAGCCGACGATCTGATCGGGGAGCGCGCACTCACGAGCGGGCCAGAGGCCCGCGCTCCGGAAGGCGTCACGTCGGAGCGCGGGCGTCCCGCCCGCTCTCTTGTTCGCCGCGAAGCAAGAGGTCCCTCGCTGCGCTCGGGATGACAGCCTTGTCGTCAGCCCGAGCGCAGCGAGGGACCTTTTTCATGCCGCCCTGAAGCCCTCGAGCCGCTTGGCGATGATGGCGTCGGCCTCCGACATGATGCGGTCGATCAGCTGCTTCACGGTCGGGATGTCGTGGATCAGGCCAGCGACCATGCCGCACGACCACACGCCCGCTTCCATCGCGCCGTCCTTCATGATCTTCGGGTAGACACCCGCCACCTCCGGCAGGATGTCCTCGAACTTGATCTTGTCGCCGAGCTCCTTCTCCTTCTTCAGGAGCCGCTCGGTCGCGGCGTTGTTCAGCACGCGCTCGGTGTTGCGCAGCGGCCGCATCACCAGCCGGGTGTCGAGCTCGCTGGCCGCCAGCAGCGCCTGCTTGACGTTGTCGTGCACCGGCGCCTCCTTCGTCGCGATGAAGCGGGTGCCCATGTTCATGCCGTCGGCGCCCAGTGCCAGCGCGGCGACCAGCGAGCGGCCGTCGGCCATGCCGCCCGAGGCGACGAACGGGATGGTCAGTTCCTCGGCCGCGCGCGGCAGCAGGATGAAGTTCGGCACGTCGTCCTCGCCGGGATGGCCGCCGCACTCGAAGCCGTCGACGCTGACGGCGTCGCAGCCGATCGACTGGGCCTTCACCGAGTGGCGCACCGAGGTGCACTTGTGGATCACCTTGATGCCGGCTTCCTTGAGCATCGGCATCCACTTCTGCGGGTTGTTGCCGGCGGTCTCGACCGCCTTCACGCCGCCGTCGATGATCGCCTTGATGTAGCCGGGATAGTCCGGCGGCGTGACCGACGGCAGGAAGGTCAGGTTCACGCCGAACGGCTTGCTGGTCATCTTGCGGCAGCGCGCGATCTCGTTGGCGAGGTCGGCCGGCGTGCGCTGGGTCAGCGCCGTGATGATGCCCAGCCCGCCCGCCTCCGACACCGCGGCCGCCATCTCGGCGAAGCCGACGAAGTGCATGCCGCCCTGGATGATCGGGTGCTCGATGCCGAGCAGCTCGGTGATGCGCGTCTTCATTTGGCGTTCCTCTCCAACGATCGCTGACGTGCCGGCAGGTGGCGCGGGTTGCGCGCGCCGGGACCGGGATGGACATGGACGTGCCGCGGATCGAGCGCCTCGCCGCAGGCCGAACAGGTCATCACCGGGTCGAAATCCCTACCGCATTCGAGGTGCCGATGCAGCAGCGGCCTGCCCTTGCGGCCGGCCCGGTGGACGTCGCCCCAGTGCACCATCGCCATGACCACCGGGTAGAGGTCGCGGCCGGCCGGCGTCAGCCGGTACTCGTGGCGCAGCGGCCGCTCCTGGTAGGCGACGCGCGCCAGCACGCCGTCCTCGACCAGGTCGCGCAGGCGACGCGCCAGCAGCGGCCGGGTGATGCCCAGCCGCGCCTGGAAGTCCTCGAAGCGACGGACCCGCAGGAAGCAGTCGCGCAGGATCAGCAGCGTCCAGCGGTCGCCGATCACCGACACGGTGCGGGCCAGCGAGCAGGCCTCGTCGGCGAGGCCGTCCCAGCGCATCGTTACTTCGCTGCCGCGATCGCCTCTTCGACGTCGCGCAGCGTGTCCTTGCCGAACCAGATCTCGCCGTCGACGAAGAAGGTCGGCGAGCCGAAGGCGCCGCGCTCGACCGCGCGGGTCGTCTCGGCGATCAGCGCGTCCTTGACCGGCTGGGTCTGCGACAGCGCCAGCAGCCTGTCGGCCGGCAGGCCGGACTCGACCAGCGCGGCGTGCAGCACCGCCGGGTCGTCCATCTTCTTCGGCGCCGACCACATGTGGCGGTACACCTCGTCGACGTACTTCTCGAAGATGCCCAGCTCGCGCGCCGCGTAGGCGCCGCGCATCAGGGCCAGGGTGTTCACCGGGAAGTGCGGGTTGCGCACGTAGTCGGTGATGCCGTGCTTCGCGAGGAACCGCTTCATCTCGAGCTGGTGGTACTCGGGCTTGTTGCGGATGCCGGCGAAGGCCTCGGCCGGCGAACGGTTGTTGGTCGCCTTGAAGATGCCGCCCAGCAGGACCGGCACGTAGTCGAAGCGCACGCCCTGCCGCTGCTCGATCGCCGGGATCACCCGGTGACAGAGGTAGGCGTTGGGGCTTCCGAAATCGAACAGGAAATCGACCTTGGGCATGGTTCACCACTTCTCGGCAAAGGGACGGATTTCCAGCTCGAACGTCCAGGCGTCGCGCGGCTGGGTGTAGAGCGACCAGTAGGCGTCGGCGACGGCCTCGGGCCGCATCAGCCGGTCGGGGGGCAGGTTGTCGAGCGCCGCCTCGCCCTCGCGCGCCTTGATGCGCTCGCGCACGAAGGCGGTGTCGACGCCGGCGTCGATCACGAGGTGGGCGACGTGGATGTTCTGCGGGCCGAGTTCGCGCGCCGCCGACTGGGCCATCATGCGCAGGCCGGCCTTGGCCGCGGCAAAGGCGGCGTAGCCGGCCCCGCCGCGCAGGGACGCGGTCGCGCCGGTGAAGAACAGCGCGCCGCGGCCGTGCGCCAGCATGCGCCTGGCGGCCTCGCGGCCGGCGAGGAAGCCCGAGTAGCAGGCCATCTCCCAGACCTTGCGGAACACCCGCTCGGTCGTGTCGACCAGCGGGAAGTTCACGTTGGCGCCGATGTTGAAGATGCAGACCTCGAGCGGCGCGATGGCGTCGGCCTCGGCCAGGAACGCGGTGATGTCGTCCTCGCGCCGGGCGTCGAGCGAGCGGCCGTGGGCGTGGCCGCCGGCCGCCTGGATGTCGGCCAGGAGCGGCGCCAGCTTGTCGCCGTTGCGCCGGCCGAGCATCGTGTCGAAGCCCTCGGCGGCGAACTTCCGGGCGATCGCCGCGCCGATGAAGTCGCCGGCGCCGATGATCGCGGCCGAGGCATTGCGTTTGGCTTGTGCCATCGTTCCTCCCTAGGGTCCGTTCATTTTCAACACGGACCCGGTTCGCCCGTCGAGACGAGATTTCTCGGCACTGCATGACTTTTCTTGTCTAAGCTGCCGCCCTGCACCTCGAGTGAAGGCAAGGGAGTCCATGAAGATCAACCTCAACGCCGACATCGGCGAGGGCTTCGGCGCGTACGACATCGGCAACGATGCCGAGCTCATGACCGTCATCCGCTCGGCCAGCGTGGCCTGCGGCCTGCATGCCGGCGACGCCAACACCATGCACCGGCTGACCATGCTGGCGAAGCAGCACAAGGTCAGCCTGGGCGTCCATCCGGGCTTCAACGATCTGTGGGGCTTCGGCCGGCGCAAGATCGACATGGACCCGCGCGACCTCGAGCTGATGGTCGCCTACCAGATCGGCGCGCTGCAGGGCATGGCGCGCTACGCCGGCCTGCCGGTGACGCACCTCAAGCCGCACGGCGCGCTGAACAACATGGCGGCGGTGCGCGAGGACTACGCGATGGCGATCGGCCGGGCGATCCAGACCGTCGACCCGACGATCGTCTACGTCGCGCTGTACGGCTCGGAAATGGAGAAGGCGGCGCGCAAGCTCGGCCTGCCGCTGGCACGCGAGGGCTTCGCCGACCGCCACTACGAGGACGACGGCAACCTCAGCCCGCGCTCGATCCCGGGCACCGTCTTCAAGGATCCCGACAAGGCGCTGGCGCAATGCCTGTCCATGGTGCGCGACCGCTGCCTGACCTCGCGGCTGGGCAAGACGGTCAAGGTCGAGGTCGAGACGATCTGCGTGCACGGCGACGAACCGACCGCCGTCAACGTGGCACGCCACGTGCGTCGCGGCCTCGAGGCGGCGGGCTGCAGCATCGTGACGATCCCCGAGATGATGGCCTGACGCGGAGGTGAAGATGACCCGACTGTTCCCTGCCCTCGCGCTCGCGCTGGCCGTCGCCGGGCTGGCGGCCGCGCCGGTCCGCGCCGAGTATCCCGACCGGGCGATCAACGTGACCGTCGGCTTCGCGCCGGGCGGCACCAGCGACGTCGCCGCCCGGATCCTGGGCGAGCGCCTGACCAGGACGCTCGGCCAACCGGTCGTGGTCGACAACAAGCCGGGCGCCGGCGGCTCGATCGCCGCGGCCGCGACCGCGGCGGCGACGCCCGACGGCTACCGCATCATGCTGTCCGATCCCGGCGCCTTCGCGATCAACCCGATCGTGCAGCCGCAGAACGCCAAGTACGACCCGCTGGCCGACTTCACGCCGATCGCGCTGGTCGGGCAGTCGCCGCTGATCGTCGTCGTGCCGGCCAGCAAGCCCTTCACCACCACCGCCGAGCTGATCGCCTTCCTCAAGGCCAATCCCGACAAGGCGTCCTATGCCTCGTCGGGCCCCGCCGGCATCACCCAGTTCGGCGCCGAGGTGTTCCTGAAGCGCGCCGGCAACCTCACCGCCGTCCACGTGCCGTACCGCGGCGGCGCGCCGATGATGGAGGCGCTGGCCAAGGGCGAGGCCGACTTCGGCGTCGCGGTGCTGGCCTCGGCAGTGCCGCTGATCGCCTCCGGCGCGGTGCGCCCGCTGGCGCTCGCGGCGCCCAGCCAGACGCCGCTGGTCGCCAAGGTGCCGCTGCTCGACCAGCTCGGCATGAAGGACACGACGATGACCTCGTGGGTCATCATGATCGGCCCGAAGGGCATTCCGGCCGACATCGTGGCGAAGCTGAACAAGGCGATCGTCGAGGCGATCGGCGAGGCCGACGTGAAGGAGCGCCTGCTCAAGGCCGGCATCGAGACCTACCCGCCGGCCACGCCGGCCCAGACCGGCGCCTACCTCAAGCAGGACGTCGAACGCTACCGCGCCTTCCAGGGCGAACTGGGCGACCGGCTGACGAAATGAAAAGGTCCCTCGCTGCGCTCGGGATGACAAGGAAAGGCTGTCATCCCGAGCGCAGCGAGGGACCTTTCTCAAGCCCCTTCTCGCCGAGGGGCATTTGGCGCGGGCCTTTCCCCGGCGGCCCGGCGACCGCTATGCTGCGGGCCACATGAACGCCCATTCACGCCGCCGCTTCGGAGGGCTCCCGCGATGAACGTCGCCACTCCCGTTCCCCTCGTCTTCGGAGACTACGCGCTGGAGGACCGCTACCGGCTCGACCGGGGCCGGGTCTACATGACCGGCATCCAGGCGCTGGTGCGCCTGCCGATGATGCAGCGCCAGCGCGACCTCGCCGCCGGCCTCAACACCGGCGGCTTCATCTCCGGCTACCGCGGCTCGCCGCTCGGCATGTACGACCACGCGCTGTGGACCGCGAAGCGCTACCTCAAGGACCACAACATCCACTTCCAGCCGGGCATCAACGAGGACCTCGCGGCCACCGCGGTGTGGGGCACGCAGCAGGTCAACCTGTTCCCCGGCGCCAAGGTCGATGGCGTGTTCTCGATCTGGTACGGCAAGGGCCCGGGCGTCGACCGCTCGATGGACGTGCTGAAGCACGGCAACGCGGCGGGCTCGTCGCCGCACGGCGGCGTCATCGTGCTGGCCGGCGACGATCACGGCTGCCAGTCCTCGACGCTGCCGCACCAGAGCGAGCAGGTGTTCAGCGCCGCCATGATCCCGGTGGTCAATCCCTGCAATGTCCAGGAATACCTCGACTTCGGCCTGCTGGGCTTCGCGCTGTCGCGCTACTCGGGCTGCTGGATCGGCTTCAAGGCGATCTCGGAGACCGTCGAATCGGGCGCCTCGGTGTGGGTCGATCCCGAGCGCATCCGCATCAACATGCCGACCGACTTCGAGCTGCCGCCGGGCGGCCTCGGCATCCGCAACCCCGACCCGCCGCTCGAGGCCGAGAAGCGCCTGCACGGGCCGAAGATGGCGGCGGTGAAGGCGTTCGTGCGCGCCAACGGCTTCGACAAGACGGTGATCGATCCGCCGAACCCGCGCATCGGCATCATGACCACCGGCAAGGCGTACATGGACACCCGCCAGGCGCTGGAGGACCTCGGCATCAGCGAGGCCCGCGCCCGCGAGATTGGCATCCGCCTCTACAAGGTCGGCATGACCTGGCCGCTGGAGCCGGAGGGCGCGCGCAGGTTCGCCCGCGGCCTCAAGGAAGTGATCGTCATCGAGGAGAAGCGCTCCAACCTCGAGGAGCAGCTGGTCCACCTCTTGTACAACATGCCCAACAGCGAGCGGCCGCTGGTGATCGGCAAGGAAGACGAGACCGGCCGCATCATCCTGCCGAGCGAGGGCGAGCTGACGCCGACCGGCGTCGCGGTGGTGATCGCCGGCCGGCTGATGAAGCACCTGGGCGAGTCGCCCGAGCTCAAGCAGCGCCTGGCCCGGCTTGAGGCCAAGGAGAAGCTCCTGTCGGCGCCGCCGCCCAAGGTGGCGCGCACGCCGTTCTTCTGCTCGGGCTGCCCGCACAACACCTCGACCCGCGTGCCCGAGGGCAGCCGCGCGATGGCCGGCATCGGCTGCCACGGCATGGCGATCTGGATGCCCGACCGCCGCACCTCGATGATCAGCCACATGGGCGGCGAGGGCGTGGGCTGGGTCGGCCAGGCGCCGTTCAGCTCGGACAACCACATCTTCCAGAATCTCGGCGACGGCACCTACTACCACTCCGGCCTGATGGCGATCCGCGCTGCCGCCGCGTCGGGCGTCAACATCACCTACAAGATCCTGTTCAACGACGCGGTCGCGATGACCGGCGGCCAGCCGCACGACGGCCCGCTGACCGTGCCGGAGATCACCAAGCAGGTCGCGGCCGAGGGCGCGAAGCGCGTCGTCGTCGTCACCGACGAGCCGGACAAGTACCCGGTCGGCACCGACTTCGCCCACGGCGTCACGATCCGCCACCGCGACGAGCTCGACGCCGTGCAGCGCGAGCTGCGCGACATCCCGGGCCTCACCGTGCTGGTCTACGACCAGACCTGCGCCGCCGAGAAGCGCCGCCGCCGCAAGCGCGGCACCTTCCCCGATCCCAATCGCCGCGTGTTCATCAACGACGCAGTGTGCGAGGGCTGCGGCGACTGCTCCGAGCAGAGCAACTGCGTGTCGGTGAAGCCGCTCGAGACCGAACTGGGCCGCAAGCGCCAGATCGACCAGAGCAACTGCAACAAGGACTTCTCCTGCGTGAAGGGCTTCTGCCCGTCCTTCGTCTCGGTCCATGGCGGCACGCCGGCCAAGGCGAAGCGGCCGCAGCTCAAGGTCGTGCAGGACGATCCCTTCGCCAAGCTGCCGATGCCGACCGTCCGGCCGCTGTCGGAGGCCTACGGCATCCTGGTGACCGGCATCGGCGGCACCGGCGTGATCACCGTCGGCGCGCTGATCGGCATGGCCGCCCACCTCGAGGGCAAGGGCTGCACCGTGCTCGACTTCACCGGGCTGGCCCAGAAGAACGGCGCGGTGATGAGCCACGTCCGCCTTGCGCCAGCGCCGGAGGACCTGCACGCCGTGCGCATCGCCGCCGGCGGCGCCAACCTCGTGCTCGGCTGCGACATGGTGGTGGCGGCCTCGCCGGCCGCGCTGTCGCGCGTCGAGCCGGGCGTCACCCGCGCGGTGATCAACGGCCACATGACGCCGGTCGCGGCCTTCGTGCTCAACGGCGACATGGACCTCGGCGAAGAGTCGATGATGAAGTCGATCCGCGACGCCACCGGCGACGACGCCGTGTCGTTCATCGACGGCACCGGGCTTGCCACCGCGATCCTCGGCGACTCGATCGCCACCAACCTCTTCATGCTGGGCTACGCCTGGCAGAAGGGCCTCGTGCCGCTGTCGTTCGAGGCGATCGAGCGGGCGATCGAGCTGAACGGCGTCGCCGTCGAGACCAGCAAGCGGACCTTCGCGTGGGGCCGCCTCGCCGCCCACGACCTGGCTGCGGTGCAGGCCGCCGCCAAGCCGACGCTGCGCGTCGAGCGGCCGGCGGCGCGCACGCTGGCCGAGATCGTCGACAAGCGCGTGGCGTTGCTGACCGACTACCAGGACGCGGCCTATGCCCAGCGCTACCGCGCCTTCGTCGACCAGGTCGCCGCGGCCGAGAAGGCCAGGGCGCCCGGCCGCAAGGGCCTCGCCGAGGCGGTCGCCAAGTCGCTCTACAAGCTGATGGCCTACAAGGACGAGTACGAGGTCGCGCGCCTGTACAGCGACGGCACCTTCCAGAAGAAGATCGCGAGCCAGTTCGAGGGCGACTACACGCTGACCTTCCACCTCGCCCCGCCGCTGTTCGCCGAGCGCGATCCGCAGACCGGCCACCTCGTGAAGAAGGAGTACGGCGGCTGGATGCTGCACGGCTTCCGCTTCCTGGCCGGCCTCAAGCGCCTGCGCGGCACGGCCCTCGACATCTTCGGCCGCAGCGAGGAGCGCAAGATGGAGCGCCGCCTGATCGACGAGTACCGGAAGACGATCGAGGACGTGCTGTCGACGCTGGACGGCAACAACCACGCGCTGGCCGTCCAGATCGCGTCGGTGCCCGAGAGCATGCGCGGCTTCGGCCACGTGAAGGAGAAGAACGTCGCGGCGGCGAAGGCCCGCGAGGCCAGCCTGCTCGCCGCCTACCGCAGCCCGGCGACGCAGTCGGTCGCGGCGGAATAGGCGGAGCGGCGCCGATCGCTTTCCTCCCCCTGCGTGAGCAGGGGGAGGTGTCCGCGAAGCGGACGGAGGGGTCATGATCCCCTCGATGGAAGCTCATGACCCCTCCGTCGGCGAAGACGCCGACACCTCCCCGCGCTCGCGCGCAGGGAGGAAGGGCGAAGCGACCTAGGCCCGTCCCGTCTGGTGCGAGAAGAAGGCCGGGTCGAAGCGGCGGCTGAGGCTGCCGCCCAGCTTCTCGAGCGCGCGCTGCCACTTGGCGCCGAAGTCGGCGTCGAACACCAGCGTCGGGTCGGCATCGACCACCAGCCAGGCGTTGTCCTGCATCTCGCGGTCGAGCTGGCCGGGAGCCCAGCCGGAATGGCCGAGCGCCAGCCACGCCTGCTTCGGCCCGGCGCCGCCGGCCATGTCCTTGAGGATCTCGAGCGAGGCGGTCAGGGCCATTCCCCCCTCGATCAGCAGGGTCTCCTCGCGCTTGTAGTCGGCCGAGTGCAGCACGAGGCCGCGCGAGGTCTCGACCGGGCCGCCGAACAGCACCGGCTTCTCCGCCGCCGCCGCCGGCACCTCGATGCCGAGCTGCTTGTAGACCTGGCCGAGCGGCAGGTCGTCGACCTTGTTGTTCACGATGATGCCCAGCGCGCCGTCGTCGTCGTGCTTGCAGATGAACACGACGCTCTTCTGGAAGCGCTCGTCGGGCATGGACGGTGCGGCGACCAGGAAGCGGCCGACCAACGAAGCGGAGGGTGAGCTCGAGCCGGGCATGGTGAAATGATCCTCTAAATCCATGGGGATTGTCCGGGCAAAGATCAAGCCGGCGGCCGATAAATCCCCGCCGGATTCGACAAAACGGACGCCCTCGCCTACGGTCCGCCCGTCGTTTCGCCCGTTCGGGCGGGACTGGCATTTCAAGGAGAACCAATGGCGAAAGTCGGCGACAAGGTGCCCAGCGCAACGCTGCGCATGCTGGGCCCGGAGGGACCGAAAGCGGTCACCACCGAAGAACTTTTCGCTCCCGGCAAGAAGGTCGTGGCCTTTGCGTTGCCGGGAGCTTTCACTCCCACTTGTTCAGCGAAGCACGTGCCCGGGTTCGTGGCCGAAGCAGCTAAGCTCAAGGCGAAGGGTGTCGACACCATCGCCTGCATCTCCGTCAACGACGCGTTCGTGATGGGTGCGTGGGGCAAGGATCAGAAGGCGGGCGATGCCGTGCTCATGCTGGGCGACGGCAACGCCGAGTTCACGACGGCGATGGGTCTCACGATGGACGGCTCGAAGTTCGGCCTCGGCACGCGCAGCCAGCGCTATGCCATGGTCGTGCAGGACGGCGTCATCAAGGAACTGTTCGTCGAGAAGCCGGGCGCCTTCGAGGTGTCGTCGGCCGAGTACGTGCTGAAGCATCTCTGAGCGCCCGCGCGCTCCCGAGATCGCATCGGAAAAGGCAACGGCGGAGCGCAAGCTCCGCCGTCGTCGTTTGCGGGCCCCGCCTCAGTTCGGACTGGCCTTGTTGATGCCTTCGTAGATCGGCGGCGGCAGCGGCGTCGGCGGCGCGATCGGCGGCGGGACCGTACCGCCCGTCAGGACGATCGGCGAGCCGGCCGGCGACGTCTCGTTGACCAGGCCGACCAGCTGTTCCAGCGCCTCGCGCGTCGGCGTGCCGTTGCCCAGCACCGTGGCGACGCGGTCGTTCAGCGCCGCCCAGCGATCGACCGGCGCGGCGGTGTCGCCCGGCAGCAGCGGCATCGCGCCGGCCGAGGCCAGCAGGCCGTTGATCGGGCCGGTCTTCTGAAGCGGCTGGGCGGTGTCCAGCGGGCCCGACGACTGCAGCGCCGAGCCGCGCTCCTGCGAGCCGCGCATCAGGTCGGCGAGCTGGCCGGTGGCGAGCGGGTTGGTCGCCTCGCCGACGTTGAGCAGGTCGGCTTCCTTGCCCGGCGCCTTGGTCGGCGCCGAGGCCAGGGTCGGGGCCGACATCTGGCCCACCAGCACGCCCAGCGTCAAGCCGGTCGCCAGCAGGGCGACGCCTCCCACCAGGGCGCGGCCCAGCGAGATGCTGCGGGAAGGGGTCTTCTGGCTCGAAAGATCGGACATGGTCTCCACCATCGAAAGGGTGTCGACCGCCCCGGGCGCAAGCCGGATGCCACGCGCCAAGTAATTGATAATGAACGATTTTTCCGGAATCGCGCCGTCGCATTCCGCGAATCCGGCGGGCCGACTCGCGGCCGGCGATGCGTTTCGCGAATCCTAGAGCGTCAGGCCGCCGTTCACGTGGATCGTCTGGCCGGTGACGTAGGCGGCGCCCGACCCGCACAGGAAGGCGATCACGGCGGCGACCTCGGCGGTCTTGCCGTAGCGGCCGAGCGGCACCATCCGGCTGATCTCGGCCATGCGGTCGCGCGGCACGGCGGCGTGCGCGTCGGCGTCCTTCTCGATGAAGCCGGGCGACACGCAATTGGCGGTGCCGCCGGACGGCGCCAGTTCCATGGCCATGGCGCGCGCGAAGGCCTCGATGCCGGCCTTGGCCGCCGCCGACGCCGGGAAGACCGGCAGGCCGCGGCCGAAGGCGTGCGCGACGAAAGACGACACGCCGACCAGCCGGCCGGCCGCCCCGGCCTTCACCAGCCACGGCAGCGCCGCCTTCGACAATTCGAAGAAGGCGGTGGTCATCGAGGCCTGGCTGTCCTCGAACGCGGCGCGGTCGAGGGCGCCGACCGCGCGGCGGTCGGCGAAGCCCGCGTTGCTGATCACGACGTCGAGCCCGCCGAACGCGGCGGCCGCCTCCTCGACCAGGCGCGTGCCGGTGCCGGCTTGCGCGAGATCGCCCTCGACCACGATCGCCTGCGCGCCCGCGGCGCGCGCCGCCTCGGCCACGCGCTCGGCGCCGGCGCGGTTGCGCCGGGCTTGCAGGGCGAGCGACACGCCGGACGCGGCCAGCGCGCGGGCGGTGGCGGCGCCGATGCCGGACGAGGCGCCGGTCAGGAGGATGCGGGTCATGGCGAGGCTTCCGGTTGGTGACAGCAGATGCAGAGCTTGTTGCCCTCGGGGTCGCGAAAGTACGCCCCGTAGTAGTCGGCATGGTAGTGCGGCCGCAGGCCGGGCGCGCCCTCGTCGGTGCCGCCCGCCGCCAGCGCCGCGGCATGCGCGCGGTCGACCGTCGCGCGATCGGCCGCCAGCAGGGCGATCATCTGGCCGTTGCCGGGCGACGCCGGTTGGCCGTCGAACGGCTTGCCGACCAGGAACAGCGGCCGCGCCACGCCCGGCCATTGCCAGCCGGCCCAGCCCTTCGCCGGATCGCGGAAGCGCGGCGCCAGCCCGAGCACCGGCAGCACGGCACCGTAGAAGGCGACGGCGCGATCGAAGTCGTCGATGCCGACATGGACGTGACTGATCACGGCGCACACTCCCGGCGCACGACCGGCGCCAGCGCGTCGGCGAAGCGCCGCGCGCCCTGCGGCGAGAAGTGGCCCTGGTCGACGAAGTCGGCGGCGGTGAACGAGTCGGGCGGCAGGCCGACATAGGTGTCGCCCAGCGCCGTCGCCTCGCGCTGCAGGACCGCGTTGAAGGATTGCTGCAGCGGCCACAGGTCGCGATCGCGCACCAACGGCAGCCAGCCGTAGCGGCCGTCGCCGGTCAGGCGGTCGCGGTTCAGCAGCTGGCCGATCCAGATCGTGCGCACGCCGCGCTGGCGGTTGATCGCCGAGATCGCCGCGATGTTGCGGCGGTAGATCGCCTCCAGCGCCGGGTCGCCGCCGTCGACCGGCGGCTTGCCGTAGGGATCGGCGAAGTAGTGCACGGTGTCGACCTCCGGGCCGACCAGCCGCAGCACGAGCGTGAGCAGCGGCGAGATCGTGACGTGCGCGCCGCCGATGCGGCGGACCTTCTGCGAGTCGACCTGGCTGGGCAGGTGGAAGTCGGCGTAGGCGGGATCGAGGTTCGGGATGTGCGCGTTGCGCAGGTCGTTCCAGCCGACGTAGTAGAGCGCGCAGCGCGGCCGGCCGAACTTGTCCTGGTAGAACGCGGTCTGCACGAGGTGCTCCGACGTCGTGTAGCCGGGCACGCCGTGGTTCACGACGTAGAAGCGGTTGCCCAGCGCCTCGCCCAGCCGGTCGGGCCAGGTCTCGCCGTCGCCGGCGCCGATGTCGTAGGTCGTCGAGCCGCCGAAGGTGGCGATCACCGTGCGGCCGTCGAGGCTGCCCTCGGGATCGCGCCCGCGCGTACCCTCGCGGGTGTGCCGGATCGCCAGCCCGGTGGAACTGGTGAGCGACAGCGACGGGATCGGCACCGCCTGCAGGAGCGGGTGCCACTGGAAGCGCTGCGGCTCGGCCTTGGCCGGCGGCAGCAACTCGGGCGACGTCATGCCGAGTGCCAGGTCGAGGCCGGCGAGCGCCAGCAGCACGCCGGCGATCCTCGGCCAGCGCACCAGCGCGATCACGGCCCCCAGCAGCACGAACAGGTAGAGGAAGTAGTGGGCGCGCGGCCCACCCATCGGCAGTTCGCCCGCGAGGCGCAGCCAACCGGCGGTGGCCAGCACGAGCACGGCCACGAGGACGGCGCCCAGCGCCAGCAGCAGCCGCTCGAGGCGGCGCGGCTGGCCGAGGCCGACGTGGGTCAGGAATGGCGATTCAGAAGCGATGAGGAAACTCGGCTCGTTGCACGCATCGTGACGCAGACAAAAGGCGAAGGGAAGCCGGCGCGGCGGGTTGTCGGGGCGCGCGGCCGTCTCCTATAACCGCCGCGATTCAAGCAGGTCGATCGTAAAGGAATGAAGAGCAACTCCTGGGCGATCGCGGTCAACCTCGCGGCCGCCGTGATCGCGCTCCTGGCCTTCGACGTTTGGCGTCGCGCGCAGCCGGTGCCTGGCATGGGTCATCGCATCGAGGGTACGTCGGCACTGAACTTCTACGAGGAAGTGGACGACGTGGGCTACGTGCCGTGGCCCAACCGCAGCGCCACCGCGCGCAAGGTCCTCGACGGCCAGACGATCTACGACGTCACCTACACGATCGGCGCCGATTCGTTCCGCGTCGCGCCGCGACCGGCCGGCGCCGAGGCGTGCGTCCTGCTGTTCGGCGACTCCAACACCTTCGGCGAAGGCGTGAACGATGGCGAGACCTTCGCGTGGCGGCTGGCCCAGCAGAGCGGCGGCCGGATCGCGGTGCACAATTTCGCCGTCAGCGGCTGGGGCCCGCACCAGATGCTGGCCGGCCTGCAGTCGGGCCGCTTCGCCCACGCGCTGCAGTGCAAGCCGACGCACGCCGTCTTCACCTTCATCCCCGAGCAGGTCGCCCGCGTCGCCGGCCGCACTTCGTGGGACACGCACGGCCCGCGCTACGCGCTGAAGGACGGCCAGTTGGTGCGCGAGGGCAACTTCGACACGCCGGGCCTGCCGGCGCGGCCGGTGCCGGACCTCGACGAGGGCATCCTGACGTGGCGCCGGCTGGTCGGCGTCGACGCCATGGGCACGCCGGAGGAAGCCGACCTGGCCGCCGCGGTCCTGATCGAGGCGGCGCGCGAACTCGGGCGCCTGGCGCCCGGGCTGAAGCTGCACGTGCTGTTCTGGAAGGACGAACCCAACGCGTTGATGGACTCGATCGCGACGAAGCTCGCGGCGGCCGGTCTCGTGCTGCATCGACCCGAGGCGATCATCCCGGGCTGGTCGCGGGCGTGGCGCCAGTGGGTGCTGAGCCCGCTCGACCGCCACCCCAACGCGGCAGCGCACGCCCGTGTCGCCGACTACGTCGCGCGCGAGATCGTCGGCCACGGGCACTGACGGCGCGACGGCGTTACGCGAAGACCGGATCGTGTCGAAAGAAGAATGGCGCGCCCGAAGAGATTCGAACTCCTAACCTTCTGATCCGTAGTCAGATGCTCTATCCAGTTGAGCTACGGGCGCGCAACCGGAGCCCCGGGGGGTCCGGCGAAGGGGCGCACCCTAGTGAAACCGGCCGCCCGATGCAAGCCGTCGTTGGACGGGTCTGCGGCCTTGCCGACGCAGGGGCGAGACCGCCGATTCGGGGGTAGTCTGGCCGCCGGGAGGAACGGTTCATGGCCGCGACGGCAGGGATGCTCCAGGCACGTTGGGGGGCCACGGCACGGGCCTCTATCACCTTGATTCTCCTGCTTTTCGGCCTCGCTGCGCCGGTCCTGGCCCAGGACCTGTCGCCAACCGACCGGTCGGCCATCCGCGACGTGATCCAGGGCCAGGTCGAGGCGTTCCGGCGCGACGACGGCGGCCAGGCCTTCGGGCTGGCCTCGCCGATGATCCAGGGCATGTTCGGCACGCCCGAGATCTTCATGGACATGGTCCGGCAGGGCTACCAGCCGGTCTACCGGCCGCGCGTCTTCGACTTCCGCGAGATCGTCAGCCTCGACGGCCAGCCGACCCAGAAGGTGCACGTGGTCGGCCCCGACGGCAGGCCGGTCACCGCCTACTACCCGATGGTGCAACTGCCGGACGGCACGTGGCGTATCAACGGCTGCTACCTCAAGGCGCCGGAAGACCACCAGGCCTGATCGCATCCCCGTGTCGCGCGTTTCTCCCAAGGTCCTCGCCCTGCTGGCGGCGCTCACGCTGGTCTGGGGCACCAACTGGCCGCTGTTCCGTGTCGCCCTGGCCGAGCTGCCGGTCTTCACCTTCCGCAGCATCGTCCTGGTCTCGGCGATCGCCTCGCTGGGCCTGATCGTCAGGCTGCGCGGCGAGAGCTTCGCCGTGCCCAAGGGCAAGTGGCCGGCGCTGATCGGCGCGGCGGCGATGAACATCTTCATCTGGAACATCGCGACGTCTCTGGCCGTGCTCTACATCCCGTCGGGCCACGCCTCGGTGCTGGCCTACACCATGCCGCTGTGGGTCGCGCTGATCGGCTTCGCGGTGTTCGGCCAGCGCCTGACCGGCCGGCTGATGGCCGCCATCGCGATCGGCGCGATCGCCGTGCTGGCGCTGATGGCGCCCAACTTCCGCAGCTACGAGCAGGCGCCGCTCGGCCTGTTCTGGGGCCTGTTCGCCGGCCTGTGCTGGGCGATCGGCACCTTCATCGTCAAGCGCACGGCGTGGCCGGGCATGGGCCTGTCGCTGACCTTCTGGCAGCTGGTGATCAGCCTGCCGCCGATCTTCGCCGGCATGCTGATCCTCGACGGCCTGCCGACCCGCTGGCCGTCGCCGCTGGTGCTGGCGGTCACGCTGTACAACGGCGCCATCCCGATGGCGCTGGGCACCGCGACCTGGTTCGCGCTGGTAAAGCTCCTGCCGGCGCAGGTCGCGGCGCTGTCGTCGATCACCATCCCGATCGTCGCCATCGTGAGCGGCGTGCTGATCTTCGACGAGCCGCTGTCGCTCCTGCAGGCCGCGGCCATCGCCTCGACGGTGCTGTCGCTGTGGCTGGCGCTGGTGCCGGGCCGCCAGGCCGCGCCCCCGTCAACGGACCGGTAGGGCGAGCGGCGCGATCTGCTCGGCGGTGCGGCCGGCATAGTCGAGGCCGGGCGTGTCGCGCAGCATCTTGGCCTGCGCCTCGGCCAGCCGCTCCGCCGCCGCCGCCGAATCGAGCGTCAGCGGCTCGCCGTCCTGCAGCACGACCTCGCCGCCCACCAGCACGGTCTGCACGGCGCGGTCGGCGGCGTGGAAGACGAACGAGCGCAGCGGGTCGCGCACCGGCTGCATCAGCGGGTGGGCGAGATCGACCAGCACGATGTCGGCCCGCGCGCCGGGTGCCAGGATGCCGATGTCGTCGCGGCCCAGCGCCCTGGCGCCGCCCAGCGTCGCCGCCTCGAAGGCGCCGCCGGTATCGAGGCTGGCGATGTCCTCGCTCATCAGGCGGCCGGCGACGATGGCCAGTCGCATCTCCTCGACCAGGTTGTGCGGCGCGCAGTCGGTACCCAGACCGACGGTCACGCCCTTGGCGCGGTAGCGGCCGACATGGTCCATCGCCAGGCCGTAGCGGGCGAACGGCTGCGGGCAATGCGCGACCGCCGCGCCGGACCCGGCGATCAGGTCGAGGTCCTTGGCGGTGTGCCAGCGGATCTGCGGGTGATCGTCGAGCAGGATGCAATGGGCCAGCACGGTGCCGGGCTTCATGAGGCCCTGCTCCGCCGCCCACTGGATCGGCGTCAGGTTGTGGCGGCGGATCATCTCGCGCACCTCGACCACCGACTGGCCGATATGGGTCGAGAACACGCGGCCCGTCTCGTCGGCGAGACGGCGCGCGGCAGCGAACAGGTCGGGCTTCACCGTGTCGACCTGGTTGGGGAACACCATGGCGTGCAGGCGGCCGGAATTGTGCGCCTCGGCCTCGTCCATCACGCGGCGCGCCCGCTCGAAGGCGGCGAAGCCGCCCGCCTCGTCCCACAGCCAGGTCACGGTCTGCGGCGCGTCCATGCCCCAGCGCGCCGAGGCGAAGGTCGGCGCCGCGTAGAACCGCATGCCGCTCTTCACCATGGTGTCGAGCCAGCCGGCGAACGGCACCGTGACGTCGCAGGCCGTCGTCGTGCCGGCGCGCAGCATCTCGGCGTAGGACATCTCGGCCGCCGCCGCGCGGCCCGCCTCGGGCAGGCGGAAGGCCTGCAGCCGCTCGATCAGGCCGGTCATCTGCTGCTCGGGCACGCCGTGGTCCTCGCGCACCCCGCGGTAGCCCGGCTCGGTGGTCGGGTGGCTGTGGATGTTGACCAGGCCTGGCAGCGCCAGCAGGCCGCTGCCGTCGATCGCCGGCTCGTTGGCCTCGGCCGGCCGCGCCCCGGCCGGCGTGATCGCCTCGATCCGGCCGTCCTTCAGGAACAGGTCGACCGCGCGGCGGTAGACGTGGCGCCGCGCGCCATCGTCGCCGACCACGGCCCACGACAGGTTGCGGATCGAGGTCGGGCGGCTAGCCATGGTCGGTCTCCAAAGGCATGCTCGTTGCATAGAAAGTGCGTCGAAAAACGATAGGGGCTGCGGGCCAACGGAACAAGGAGGCGAGCATGCAGGTCGTGAAGCGGGCGATGAAGGCCGCCGTCGTGGCGGCCGGCCTGGCGGTGGCCGCCGGGCCGGGCACGCCGGCCTCGGCGCAGACGCTGAAGGTCGTGATGCACTCGGACGTGAAGATCCTCGATCCGATCTGGACCACGGCCTACATCGTGCGCAACCACGGCTACATGGTCTACGACACGCTGTTCGCGCTCGACGACAAGCTGGCGGTGCAGCCGCAGATGGTCGATCGCTGGACGCTCAGCCCCGACAAGCTGGTCTACACCTTCACCCTGCGCGACGGCCTGAAGTTCCACGACGGCAAGCCGGTGACCGCCGAGGACTGCATCGCCTCGATCCGGCGCTGGGCGGCGCGCGACGCGATGGGCCAGAAGCTGATGGACTTCACGAAGGAGCTGGCCGTCGTCGACGACCGGACCTTCACCCTGACACTGAAGGAGCCGTACGGGCTGGTGCTGGAGTCGCTCGGCAAGCCGAGCTCGCTGGTGCCGTTCATCATGCCCAAGCGGGTCGCCGACACGCCGGCCAACACCCAGATCACCGAGTTCGTCGGCTCCGGCCCGTTCGTCTTCCGGCGCGACCTGTGGCGGGCCGGCGAGACGCTGGTCTACGAGAAGTTCAAGGACTACAAGCCGCGCGCCGAGCCGGCCTCGGGCCTGGCCGGCGGCAAGGTCGTCAAGGTCGACCGCGTCGAGTGGCTGGCGATCTCCGACCCGCAGACCGCGGTCAACGCGCTGCTCAGCGGCGAGATCGACCTGATCGAGCAGCCGGTGATCGAGCTGCTGCCGTTGCTCGAGAAGGACAGGAACATCGAGGTCCGCGACTTCAACCCGCTGGGCTCGCAGTACAGCTTCCGCTTCAACACGCTGCACAAGCCGTTCGACAACGCGAAGATCCGCCAGGCCGCGCTCTACGCCCTGAACCAGAAGGACTTCCTGGTCGCCGGCGTCGGCAACCCGAAGTACTTCCGCGAGTGCAAGGCGGTGTTCATCTGCGGCACGCCCAACGGCACCGACAAGGGCTTCGAGGACAAGCTCGAGTCGAACTTCGCGAAGTCGAAGGAACTGCTGAAGGACGCCGGCTACGACGGCTCGCCGGTGGTGATCCTCTACGCCACGGACACCAACACCGGCCGGCTGTCGCCGATCGTCAAGGCGCTGCTGGAGCGCGGCGGCTTCACGGTCGATATCCAGCCGATGGACTGGCAGACCGTGCTGTCGCGGCGCGCCCGCAAGGAGGCGCCGTCGGCCGGCGGCTGGAGCGGCTTCATGACCTCGTGGGTCTCGGCCGACCTGCTCGACCCGATCGTCTCGTCGTTCGTCGGCGCGGCGTGCGAGAAGGCGGCGATCGGCTGGCCCTGCGACCAGAAGCTCGAAGAGCTGCGCAACGCCTATGCCCGCGCGCCCGACGCCGCCCAGCGCAAGGCGGTGGCCGAGCAGGTGCAGCTGCGGCTGGCGGAGTACCCGACCTTCGCCCACCTCGGGCAGTTCAACATCCCGATGGCGCGGCGCAAGTCGGTCGAGGGCAACCTCGAGGCGCCGGCCCCGGTGTTCTGGAACGTGTCGAAGAAGCCCTGAGGCAAAGCCCCTCCTCCCCGCGCTGCGCGCAGGGAGGAAGGTCAATCGAAGGGGCTCAGCCGAGCTCGAGGCTGGTCACGCCGAACAGGCCGGCGCGGTCCATCGCCGGGACCTCGCCGGTGTACATGCGCGCGGTCTCGAACGACGGCTTGAGACCCGCCGCCTCGGCCAGCGCCACCGCCGGCTTGTTGGTGTCGGGGATGTCGATGGCGATGCCGGCGGCACCGGTCCGCTTCGCCAGCGCCGAGACCAACGCCGCCGCGATGGCCGGCGAGTCGGCGAACAACGGCCCGACGCGCGAGGTCGAGGCGCAGGCGCGCATCACCGCGAAGCCCGCGAGCTGGCCGTCGCGGATCGCCACCAGCGACGCCCGCTCCGGCAGCGTGATCCACGCCGCGAGGAAGCTGTCGCGCGCCTCCGGGAAGAAGCGCCGGTCGTAGGCCGCCAGCCGGTCGAACGGCACGCCCTGCGCATCGGCCAGCGTGACGCCGGCCGGCGCCGGCGCGTCGGGCGCCGCGCCCTCGTAGCGGATGTTGTTCCAGGCGTTGCGGAAGCCCGACTTGCGGTAGTTGGCCTGCTGCGCCACGACGCCGTCGAGCCCGACGTTGCGGCCAGCCAGCCGCGCCATGCCGGCGTTCCAGGTCTGGAGGCCGAAGCCCTTCCCGCGCACCGCCGGCCGGGCGATGTAGAAGCCGAGGAAGGCCTGGCCCGCGCCGTACTTCACCACCGAGATGCAGGTCTGCGGTTCGCCGTCGAGCCGGCCAACCAGGAAGGCGCCGGGATCGGCGGCGAAGAACGCCGGCCAGTCGGTGTTGCCCGGGTTCCAGCCCTCGTCGTTGGCCCAGCGCGCCATGCGCTGGACATCCGTGGCGCTCGCCACCGCGACGTCGAAGTTCGCCATCGTCCTTGCCTCTCCAAATCTTGAGCGCGTCCAATCTTGCACATTTGACGCGAATACACTCCAATCGCCGCGGGGGTGGGGACGACAGGTCCCCGATGCTTGGGGAGACGAAGGGAATGATCAAGACCGTGCTGGCCATCGTCCTGGCGGCGTTCTGCCTGGTTGCCGGCGGACAGGGCGCGCAGGCGCAGTCCGAGATGACGTGGCGGTTCCAGTCCGACTACAAGTACAAGGTCCAGGTGAAGTTCTTCTCGTCGGATCGCAAGGGCTTCGTGTGGCCGGGCAACAACCGCGCCTACAACCTCGACGACGCGGCGGCGCACACCATCAAGATCGCCTGCCTGGGCGGCGAGAAGATCTGCTACGGCGGCTGGGTGACCGGCAACGGCAAGCTCTACTGGGGCGTCGGCGCCGACGGCAAGCAGGGCTGCGAGAACTGTTGCTTCAAGTGCCAGGGACAGCAGACGCCGATCATCCACCTGAAATGACGCGAGGCCACCCGCGCTACTCGGCTGCCTTGGCGGTCGCCGGGAAGAAGCGGTTGTCGGGCCGCGGCAGGCCGAGATTCTCGCGCAGCGTGCGGCCCTCGTAGGCGGTGCGGTAGAGGCCGCGCCGCTGCAGCTCGGGCACGACCTTGTCGACGAAATCGTCGAGCCCGCCCGGCAGGTACGGGAACATCACGTTGAAGCCGTCGCAGGCGCCGGTGGTGAACCACTCTTCCATCTGGTCGGCGATCATCGCCGGCGTGCCCATCATCGCCAGCCCGCCGTAGCCGCCCAGCCGGCCCGCGATCTGGCGCACCGTCAGCTTCTCGCGCTGGGCCAGCGCGATCACCCGCTCGCGGCCGCTCTTGCTGGCGTTGGTCTCGGGGATCTCGGGCAGCGGCCCGTCGGGATCGAAGGCGCGCGCGTCCTGGCCGATCGCGATCGACAGCGCGGCGATGCCGCTGTCGTAGTTCACCAGGCTGTCGAGCCGGGCGCGCTTCTCGCGCGCCTCGTCGAGCGACGACCCGACGATCACGAAGGCGCCGGGCAGGATCTTGATGTGGTCGGGATTGCGCCCGGCCTTGGCGGTGCGCGCCTTGACGTCGGCGTAGAAGGCGCGGCCCGCGTCGATCGGGCCACCGGCGGCGAACACCACCTCGGCGGTCTCGGCCGCCAGCTGGCGCCCCGCGTCGGAGGCGCCGGCCTGCACGAGCACGGGCCAGCCCTGCACCGGCCGGGCGATGTTCAGCGGGCCGCGCACCTTCAGGTACTTGCCCTTGTGGTCGAGCACGTGCAGCCGCGACGGATCGAAGTAGATGCCCGACTCGACGTCGCGAATGAAGGCGTCGTCGGCCCAGGAATCCCACAGGCCGGTGACGACGTCGAAGTACTCGCGGGCGCGGGCATAGCGCTCGCCGTGCTCCATCTGGTCGTCCATGCCGAAGTTCAGCGCCGCGTCGGGGTTCGACGTCGTGACGAGGTTCCAGCCGGCGCGGCCTTCCGAGATGTGATCCAGCGAGGCGAAGCGGCGGGCCAGCGTGTAGG
This sequence comes from Pseudomonadota bacterium, assembly GCA_020160955.1. Lineage (GTDB taxonomy): Bacteria > Pseudomonadota > Alphaproteobacteria > Reyranellales > Reyranellaceae > Reyranella. The sequence continues at coordinate 2,490 of JAIUOX010000023.1, read as the reverse complement.
GCGGCTCGAAGGTGGTCGAGGCGGTGGCGATCAGGCCGAGGTGCTGCGTGTGCTGGGCGAGCGCCGGCAGCAGCGTCAGCGGGTCGAACGAGGTGACGGTGGCGCTTCGCTTCAGCGCCTCCATCGGCATGTTCAGCACCGCGAGGTGGTCGGCCATGAAGAAGGCGTCGAACAGACCGCGTTCGAGCGTCTTCGCGTAGGAAATCAGCGCCTTGAGATTGAAGTTGGCGTCCGGCGTGCCGCCGGGATAGCGCCAGGCGGCGGTGTGGATGCTGACGGGGCGCATGAAAGCGCCGAGACGGATTTGGCGGCGGGAGCTCATGCTCCCCATCTTGCCCCTGCCGCGCGGGCCGGCAAGCCGGCCTCGCGCGACAAGTTCTCATTCAACGAGTCTTTTTCCTTATCAGACGATCGGCGGATGTTTCTTGTCCGTCCCGGCGGCGCGTTCCCACGCCCGGGCGACCTGGAACACCGTCGCCTCGTCGAAGTAGCGGCCGACGAACTGGACCGACAGCGGCAGGCCGTCGACCGACAGGCCCGCCAGCATGGCGAGCGCCGGGTGGCCGGTGACGTTGAACGGCGTGCGCGCCTGGCGCGGGTAGGTGCGCTCGACGTCGGCCGGCCGGTCGATGCGGCACGGCGGGTCCATCGAGCTGGCGCACATCAGCACGTCGACCTCGCGCAGCGCCGCCTCGACCTCGGCGATCATCTCGCGTCGCCGGCGCTGGGCCTTGACGTAGTCGCCGGCGCCGAAGAAGGCGCCGGGCATCAGGCGGCGGCGGGCCAGCTGGCCGTAGTCGCCCGGTCGCTCGCGCAGCCACGGGCCGTGGATCGACCACGCCTCGCTCTGCAGGATCACGCGGTTCACGGCGCCGAACTCGGTCAGCGTCGGCAGGCGGATGGTGCGGACCTCGGCCCCCTCCATCTGCAGCGTGCGCTCGACATGGGTCAGCGCAGCGTCGACTTCCGGCGCGGCCGGCATGTCCGTCTCGTGGAAGTGGCGCACGAAGCCGACGCGCAGGCCCTTCACGCCACGGTCGAGCGCCGCCGCGTAGTGGCCCGGCAGCGACGGCGCGCTGCCCGGGTCGAGCGGGTCGTGGCCGGCCAGCACGCCCAGCATAAGCGCGTTGTCGGTCACCGTGCGGGTCATCGGCCCGACATGGTCGAGCGTGAAGGACAGCGGGAAGACGCCGCGCCGCGACACCAGCCCGTAGGTCGGCTTCAGGCCGACGATGCCGCAGGCGCTGGCCGGGTTGCGCACGCTGCCGCCGGTGTCGGTGCCGAGCGCCATCGGGAACAGGCCGGCCGCGACACCCGAGCCCGAGCCGGACGACGAGCCGCCGGGATGGTGGTCGGTGTTCCACGGGTTGCGGGCCGGCGGCCACGGCAGATCGAAGCTCGGCCCGCCGATCGCGAACTCGTGGGTCGACAGCTTGCCGACCACGATGGCGCCGGCGCCGCGCAGCTTCTCGACGCAGACGGCATCGGCCGTCGCGACGTTGTCCTGCAGCACCTTCGAGTGGCAGGTCGTCGGCAGGCCGGCGACGTCGATGATGTCCTTGATGCCGACCGGCAGGCCGCGCAGCCGGCCGGCCTTCGCCTCGGCCTCGGCCGCCTTCGCCGCCGCCATCGCCGCCTCGGCGTCGACGCGGATGAAGGCGTTGAGCTTCGGGTCGAGCTTCTGCGTGCGCTCGAGCAGAGCCTGCATCAGGTCGACCGGCGACAGCTCGCGCGCGGCGATGCGGTGGGTCGCTTCGCTGGCGGTCAGCCAGTGCAGGTCGGTCACAGGCCCCTCCCCGCGCGCATCGGCGGCCACGGCTCTGCGGCGGCGCTGGCCGGCGCCTTGATCTTGCTGGTGACGTCGGCCGCCTGCTTCGCCGCCGCGGCGACGTCCTCGGGAAATTCGGCCAGTGCCTTGTCGAGGCCGGCGCGCCGGGCCAGCAGCTCCATCGTTGCCTTGTCCATGGTCGCTCCTTGTTCAGCGGGTCGGCGTCATCGTGGTGGTGGCCAGGCCCGGCGGCAGCTTGTGCCACTCGCGGCCGGCCTGCGCCTGCCGGTAGCCGTAGTCGTACAGCGCGTTCATGTAGGCCTGGTCGAACTCACCCTTCTTGGGCGCTTCGAAGTCCTTGCCGATGTAGGCGAGGTTGTAGTCGACGCCGTCGCGCGCCGAGATGAAGTAGGTGCGCAGCACGTCGTTCTGGCCGGAGGCCGACAGCATGGTGTCGATCGCCCGGCCGGCGATGTTGACGGTGCGCCGCTCGGCCATCGCCCAGTCGGGGTCGAGCCGGGCGTTGCGGATGATGTAGGCGACGCGCTTGCGCTTGGTGAAGCGCCCGGACTCGACCGAGGCCGGGTAGAGGAACAGCTGGGCGATCGCGCCACCGTCGACGTGCATCTCCTGGTACTTCTTTCCGTCGATCTCGACGTCGATCATCACCGGCTGGAACAGTCCGGGGATCGCCGCCGAGGCGCGCAGGATCTTGCGGAAAA
>JAIUOX010000022.1 GCA_020160955.1 Pseudomonadota bacterium | reverse complement strand
GGTGACGCGACCGGAGCCGTCGCGCTGCTGCGCGAGCGCGGCCTCGCGGCCATACAGCTGGTAGGTCGCGATGGTGGCGTTGATCTGGCCGAGCTTCTCGGTGGCGGCGGCGCGGAACTCGCGGACCTGTCGCGCCGTGTCGGGATCGCCGGCCACCGCGCCCTCGAGCTGGCGCAGGCCGCCCTCGATCCGCAGCCGCGCCTTGTCGTAGGGTTCGAGATCGCTCGCCTGCCCGGTGCCGAGATAGGCGCGCTGTCCCAGCTCGCTGTCCTGCAGCGCCACCACGGTCTGCTGCATCGTGCCGAGGATCTCGTAGCTCGACACGACCAGCCGTTGCTGGCGCGCGGCCGAGTTGGAATGGCTCAGCGCCAGCAGCGCGGCGGTGCCGATCAGGACCGCGATGGTGAGGCCGAGGATCACGCCCCAGGAGCGCGCCGTCCCGGCAAGGCTAGTCATGGGGATCGGGGTCCCGCGGCATCGGGAAGGTCACGACCACCCACATGCCCGCCGGCTCGCGCGCCAGGACCTTCGCCTCGCCGCCCAGCTGCATGGCGAGGCCGCGGATCAGGGTCAGGCCGAAGCCGCCGCGTGTCCCCGGGCCCAGCGAGCGATCGAGGCCGGGGCCGTTGTCCTCGATCACCAGCTCCACCGTGCCGTCACGGTCGGCGGCCTCGATGCGGATCTCCGGCGTGGTGCTGCCGTCGCGCGCCCGGTTGAGGGCGCTGCCCACCGCTTCCGTCACGATCAGGCCGATCGGGATCGCGGTGTCGGGACCGACCGCCATGATCGGCGCGCGGATGTGGAAGCGCGGCGACGGCCGATCCGGACCGCGACGCCCGACGGAAATCTGGCGCACGAGGTCGCTGATGAACTGCTGGAAGTCGACCAGCGCCCAGCTCGACCTTTCGTAGAGATGGCGATGGAGGATCGACAGGGTGAGGACCCGGTTCTGGGCATCGCCGAAGAAGCGCCGGATGCGCGGCGACCGGATCTCGCCGGCCTGCAGGTTGAGCAGGCTCGAGATCATCTGGAGGTTGTTCTTCACGCGATGATGGATCTCGCGCAGCATGTGGTCGCGCTGCTCGAGACCGGCCTTCAGCTCGGCCTCGCGGCTGGCGATCGCCGCCGCCATCGCCCGCACCCCGTCGCCCACCGAGGCGAGCTCGGGGCCCCACGGACGGCGTGCCACCAGCTCGATGTCCTCGCCGCGCGCCACCCGGTCGGCGAAGTCGCGGATCGAGCGTAGCGGCTGCACGCACCACCGGTCGGCGCCGAACCAGAGGGCGACCAGCGACGCCAGCCAGGCGAGTACGACCAGCCCGAGCGGTAGCCACTCGGGGCCGAGCGCGGCGACACCGACCGGCTGGGCGGTCGCGGTGACGGCATGCAGCGCTGCGCCGGCCAGCGGCACCAGGCGGTACAGGTAGGCCTGGCCATCCTGGCCGACGTCGCGGAACGACAGCGTGCCGTCGCGAATCGCCGTCGCGACGCGCGCCGAGACCGGCAGGGCGCGCGTCACCTCGGGCTCGCCCTCGACCGGATTTCCCAGGCGATCGACCACCGATACGCGCGCGGCCCCCGGCGAACGGTTCGCCGGGGCGACGCCGTCGGCGAAGCCGCGCATCGAGATGCCCAGCGCGCAGATGCCGCGGAACTGGTCGCCCTGCAGGACCGGCAGGCCGACCGGCACGATGGCATGCGGCGTCACGCGGCTGGCCATCTGCTCGCCGATCGCGAAGCGCCTCGCGTCGCGCACGCGCTGGAAGACGTCGCGGTCGGCCAGGCTGATTCCCACCGCGGTGGGCACGTTGGCGCACCGCACGACGCCGTCGATGCCGGTCACCACGGCGGCCGAGTACTGGTCCGGGAAATCCTTGAGGACGCTGCCGAGGTAGGCCTCGCAGTGCCCGAAATCGGCGGCCGCGGCCTCGGGGCCCGCGCTGGCGCGGACCGACGAGTCCGCGCACAGGGCCAACAGCATGCGGTGCGACGCCTCGAGCACCTCGCGGCCCCGCGCCAGCACGCGGTCGGCGGCGCCCCGCGCGGCGGCTTCCCGGGCGCTCGCCGCGTCGGCGCGTCCCTCGACGCCGGCCCAGGCCGCGAGCAGCAGGACTGGCGCGACCGCCGCCGTCACGGCCACCGCCAGCCTCGTCCGAAGCGTCCAGCGCGGCAGCATCGCGGCGCGCGGCGACTAGATCGCGACGGTGTCGAGCGCCTGCGCGATCGCCGCCCGCAGCAGGTCCGGGTCGAACGGCTTGGAGATGACGAAGGCCGGCTCGACCCGCTTCCCCGTCAGCAACCGCTCCGGATAGCCGGTGACGAAGATCACCGGCACGTTCATGGACCGCATGATCTCGTTCACGGCGACGATCCCGCTGTCGCTGCCGCGCAGCTGGATGTCGGCCAGCACGAGGTGCGGCGCATGCTGCCGCGCCAGCTCGACCGCCGTCTTCTCGGTGGCCGCGATACCCACCACCTGGTGCCCGGCGTTGCGCACGATGTCGGCGACGTCGAGCGCGATCACCGCCTCGTCCTCGATCACGAGGATGCGCACCGCGGCGACGCGCTGCAGCTCGCGCCGCGCCTCCTCGAGGTTGCGCTCGGCCACCTCGGTATCGATGCCGAGGATCCGGGCCGCGTCCTCGACGGTGAAGCCCTCGAGCACGGTGAGCAGCAACACTTTGCGCTGCAGCGGCGCCATGTCGGTCAGCGATTCCTTGAGCCGGCCGCTGACGCTGTTCTCAGACGCCGCGGGATCGAGGGTGCCGAACGGCTGCTGCAGCCGGTGGAACAGCGCGAACACGCCGCGCCTGGTGTCCTCGGCCTGCGCGACCAGCTCGGGTTGCTGCAGGACGACCTCGGCGCACAGGCGCACCCACTCGTCGCCCTGCTTCTGCGACCCTGTCACGGCCCTCGCGTATCGCCGGAGGAAGGGCAGCGCCTGGCTGATCGCGTCGGAAATCCTGTGGGTCGCTACGCCCTCTGCCACGGCCTCTCTCCTCTCGCAGTCCAATGCCGTGCGGCCGGACCCCTGGCGGGGTTCGGCCGCACGCCTGACTTAAGCCTTCGTCGCGGCATCACAATGCCCGGTCGCCCGGGACAGAAGTGCATCGGCCGCTTGGTACGTTATCGACCCGATGCGGATTCGCCGTGGCCCGTTCTTCAATGAAGCCAGCCGAGGACCCACATCAGCAGGAGCACCGGGATCGGAACTCCCAGCAGCCACAGCAGCGCGCCGCGTGCCATCGCACACCTCCGGTTCTTGTTGAAAACGCCGAGGTCACAGAATGGTTCCCGCCTCACATGCGACCGATCCACTTCGTGACTTGCCGTTCGGCCTCGTCCTTTGCGATGCCATAGCGTTCCTGGAGGCGACCGACGAGCTGGTCCTGCTTGCCGCCGATCACCGCCAGGTCGTCGTCGGTCAGCTTGCCCCACTGTTCCTTCACCTTGCCCGTCATCTGCTTCCAGTTGCCTTCGACACGGTCCCAGTTCATGCGCGACTCCTCTTCAGGGAACGACGCATCAACGTCGCGAGTTGAACGCGGTTGCGAACGCGTACTGCGGGAGAAAGACTTGATCAGGGACGACATCGTCGCGTTGCTGCCCGACCTGCGGGCCTTTTCCCGGTTCCTGTGCCGGGAACGCGAATCGGCCGACGACCTGGTCCAGAACACGATCCTGTCGGCGCTCGACAAGCAGGACCAGTTCGCTCCCGGCACCAACCTCAAGGCCTGGCTGTTCACCATCATGCGCAACCGCTTCTACTCGCACCTGCGCACGCTGCGGCGCCGCCCGCCCTCGATCGACAGCGCTACCGCGCCGATGCTCACCGCGGTCGACAATCCCGAGGCGGCGCTGGCGCTCAAGGAACTGTCGTCGGCGCTGTTCGAGCTGAGCCCGCAGTCGCGCGAGGCGCTGGTGCTGGTCGGCGCCGGCGGGTTCTCCTACGAGGAAGCCGCCGCGCTGTGCGGCTGCTCGGTCGGCACGCTCAAGGCGCGGGTCTCGCGGGCGCGCAAGCAGCTGTCGGGGCGGCTCGGATAGACCGCACGATGTCGGCGGGTCACGGCGCGATCGGCGGCCGATGTAACCTTCTCGTCGCCGCGGCGTTGCTCAGGTCATCTGGAACTGCCTGGAGACCGTTCATGGCCATCGACGCGACCGCCGCCACCGCGAGCAAGGACCTCGACGACTTTCACGAGGGTCTGAAGGAGATCCTGCCGCGCCTGCGGATCTATGCCCTGTCCCTCACCCGCGACCGCGACGCCGCCGACGACCTCGTGCACGACACCGTCATCAAGGCCCTGACCGGCCGCCACAGCTTCCAGCCGGGCACCAACCTCGCGGCCTGGCTGTTCCGCATCCAGCGCAACGAGTTCATCTCGGGCCTGCGCCGCCGGCGCCCGACCGTCCCGGTCGACACCGCGATCGCCGACTCGCTGTCGCAGCCCGCCCACCAGGACAGCGGCCTCGTCATGCGCGAGTTCGTCTCGGCGTTCTCCAGGCTGGCGCCGACCCAGCGCGAGGCCCTGCTGCTCGCCGTCCTCGAGGGCCTGCCCTACGACGTCATCGCCTCGCACACCGGCGTCTCGGTCGGCACGGTCAAGAGCCGCATCTCGCGCGCCCGCGACACGCTCGAGCGGCTGCTGCTCGAGGGCGAGAGCCGGCCGGCGCGCGCCGAGCCCGCCCCTCGTCCCGCCCCGCGTCCCGCCCACACCGCCGGGGGCGAAGCCCTCCGGCCGGTTCGCTGATCGCCGCTGCCGGCCACCGACAGAGGATGTACACTCGTCATGGGTAGTTCGTGGGGGAGAGACCGATGGCTGAAGCGGGCCCCGGAGGAATGGTCGTCATTCCTCGTGGACGACGCGATGGCCGCTGACGAAAAGCGCCCCGCACGGCCGAGTGCCGTCCGGGATGCCCCGGCGTCCGGCAGGACGCGCGGCAACGACCGGCCGTTCGACCTGTGGCTGCAGAAGCAGCTGCACGCGATGTACGACGAGATCGCGAGCGAGCCGCTGCCCTCCGACCTGTTGAACCTGATCGACCAGGACGCCAGCGCGGCGCGCGCGCCCGGTCCGGCCGAGGGCGATCCGAAGAAGCCGTCGACCTGACGACTCACCGCGGGCACGCGGCCCGAACGGCGGGGGCCGTCATCGCCCGTCGGCTCGAATGCCCGGCCCAGCGTCCGATCCCGGTTCCCGGTTGCAGCCAGTGCGCTATACAGGCGGCAACGGAGGAAACGCAGATGGACCTTTTCGATCTTTCGGGCCGGGTGGCCGTGGTGACCGGCGGCAACGGCGGCATCGGCCTCGGCATGGCGCTCGGCATGGCGCGGGCGGGCGCGACCATCGTGGTGGCCGGCCGCGACGCCGCGAAGAGCGCCGACGCGGTGAAGCAGATCGAGGCGGCCGGCGCGCGCGCCTCGGCGATCGCCGTCGACGTGCTGAAGGAAGAGTCGATCCGCGCGATGGTCGCCGCCACGGTCAAGGCGCACGGCCGCCTCGACATCCTGGTCAACAACGCCGGCATGAGCATCCGCAAGCAGCCCGAGGCCTACACGCTGGCCGAGTGGCACACCGTGCTCGACAGCAACCTCACCAGCGCCTTCCTGTGCAGCCACGCCGCCTATCCCGAGCTGAAGAAGACCGGCGCCGGCAAGATCATCAACATCGGCTCGATGATGTCGATCTTCGGCGCGCCGTTCGCGACCGCCTACGCCGCCAGCAAGGGCGGCATCGTGCAGATGACCAAGGCGATGGCGACGGCGTGGGCCAAGGACAACATCCAGGTCAACGCGATCCTGCCCGGCTGGATCGACACCGCCCTCACCCGCCGCGCCCGCGAGCAGATCGACGGGCTGCACGACAACGTGCTCAAGCGCACGCCGGCGGGTCGCTGGGGCGTACCGGACGACTTCGCCGGCATCGCCGTCTTCCTGGCGGCGAAGGCGTCCGACTTCGTGACCGGCGCCGCCATCACCGTGGATGGCGGCTACTCGGTCTCGGCCTAGGATTCAGGCTTGATATCGAGGCGTGAGGCTCAGGGAGACTTCACGTCGCAATTGGCCCGGTTGACGAACAACTCGGTCTTCGGGCCGTAGATCACGAGGCCGGCGCGGATGCCTGCACCCAGCGCCGGCACGAGGACGTGGGTCTGCTCGACCAGGCGGCCGTTGTTGGTGAACTTGCAGTTGAGCAGCGGCACCACGGTGTTGGCGCTGTTGTTCTGGATGTAGAGAACGACCTGCCAGCGCTGGCTCGGGATGGCGCTGAGCGACGCGTCGCCGATGTTGACGATCGGCACCGTCGGGCCGGCCGTGATCGGCACCGACGACAGCGCGCCGAGGCGCGGCCGCTGGGTGACGACGCCCTGGACCTGCTCGGCCTGGGCGAGCGGGTCGAAGGCGAGGTCCTGGGGAGTCGGCGGGCCGCTCTGGAGCCCGACGTTGTTCACCGTCCAGACCTGGCCGGTCTTGGGATCGCGGAATTCCTGGACCGGCGGGCTCACCGGCATGTCGACGCTGCTGCGCGGCGCGGGCGCCTGCGCCTGGGCCGGCGCGATCGCGGCGAGCGAGGTGGTGGCGAGCAGGCCGATGGCCAACAGCTTGACTGTACGCATGATGTCCTCCGTCCGGCTATTTAGCCTGCGGGAGTGACCTGGGGGAAGAAGGCCGGGTTGCGCCTCAACTCGGCGCTGCGCACCTCCACCGGCAGGTTCCGCAGGGATATGAAGTACTGCAGCTGGCGCTGGGCGCTGGCCTCGTCGAGGTCGGCCCGGCTGGTGCGCAGGCTGGCCTCCATGTCGCCCGCCATCGCGTAGGCGAAGGCGAGGTTCTGGCGGACCCGCGCGTCCGAGCCCCGGGCGCCGACCAGCGGCACCAGCTGCGCGATCGCCTCCTGCGGCTGGCCGGCGATGGCCAGCGACAGCCCGAAGTTGCTGCGCAACGCCACGTTCTGCGGCGCCAGCGCGATGCCCTCGCGGTACTTGGCCTGCGCCTCGGCATGGCGGCCCAGCATGTCGAGCAGGATGCCGTAGGCGTTGAGCGTGCGGACGTCGCGCGGATTGGCCTGCAGCGCCGCGTCGAGCTGGCGCTCGGCGAGGTCGATCTGGCCCATCGAGATCAGGGCCATGGCCAGCCCGCGGCGGGCGGCGGGATCGTTCTGCTTGCGCTCGAGGGCGTCGCGGAAGGACGCGGCGGCCTCGTCCGGCAGGCCGAGCGCGAGAAAGGTCTCGCCCAGCCCGACCTTGGCCGCGACGCCGTCCGGCTTGGCCTGCAGGGCACGACCGTAAAGCGACGCGGCGGCCTCGTAGGCGCCTTCCTTGCGGGCTTCGTCGGCCTGCTTCACAGCAGATGTATATTCGTCGCCGCCTTCGGACGCGAAGGGGTAATCCGAACCGCAGGCTCCCAGGACAACGGCGAGGCCTACGACCAGGACGGGCAAAAGCTTCATTCGGTCTCGAGCACTTTCTGCCCCTCAATCGACTCGCTTAGAATATCAAAGTCTAGGGGCAACCCGCAACCGGTACCGCAAGTCTTGGGGGCCCTTCCTATTGCACGGCCAGCAGGCGCGGCTTGGTCATCGTCCTCCGGATGGCTCCGAGAACTTCGGCCAGCTGACCGACGGTGTTGGCGGAGCCCGAAATCTGGCAATCGCTGGTGGTGCTGTAGAACCTGGTCGCGTCGGAGGCGATCGCCTTCATCGCCGTACAAGGCGTGTAGGTCGTATCGCGGGGGCAACCCGCATTGGGAGCCCCCCAGGCCACGGAATAGACGGTCGTCCCGGCCCTCGTGGCGTTACCGGCGGCTTCCACGGCCTGCGCGCACTGGTTTGGCACCTTGTCGGTGCGTTCATTGAGGCCTGCCGCCCAAGCGTTGTAGTTGCCGTCGCTCACGAACACGATGACGTTCCGGACACCCGGCTCGACAGGAAGCGCATTCTGCGCCTTGGCGATGACCTCGGCCCCGTAGCTGTTCACGCTGCTGGCTGAACTTTGCTCGAGACAACCGGGATGGCGGGGGTAGTTTCCCACCGCCACGATCGTCGGCGAATCGTCGACGAGAGTGCCGGCGCCATCGTTGTAGGTATCGTCGAGCGCCGTGCGAATCTGGTACTTGATCCCCGGGGTCAGGTAGGGGATGGCGTCAGGCTTGGTGGCGCACGACCGCGCTGTCGGGCTCCAATTTCCTCCGATGCCCGGGAAGAACATCAGGCCGACCTTGTTGGAGGCTGTCGGCATGACCTTCAGCATTTCCTGGACCGCGTACAACGCACACTGGATCTTGGTCGGCCTGGGGCGGCTCGGGATGGTGCACGTGTCCGGGACATGCATCGATCCCGTCAGGTCGAACACGAACATGACGTTCTGCGGCACAAGCTCGCCGCCCGCCTTCGCGGCGGCCGCGGTGGCGGCCAGGCCGAACGATGCCTTGCCGAGGACCTTGAGGAAGTGGGTCGGGACGCTGGCCGATTGCGACACCGTCACGACGTTCGGCATGGTCGCGGTGCAGGGCGGCAGGTCGGACGTCGTCGAATCGCACGACGCGGTGGTGGTGCTGGCACTGACGGTCAGGCCCGACGGCGCGTTCGCCGACCGCCAGGCATCGACCCGCGTCGTCGCGGTCGATGCCGTGGCCCCGGGCGCGGCCAGCGCGGCCGCCCCGGCGAGCGCCGCCGCCTGGGTCGCGTCCTGGAGCTGTCGCTTGGCGACGTAGGCGCGACCGACGTCGACCGACAGCCCGGCCACGCCCAGCAGGACCGGCGTCAGGAAGGCGACCAGCAGGGCGATCGTCCCGCGGCGGTCGCGCGCGAGGGCGTGCATCGACCGGCGACACGACGCCTTCAGGGGCTCCAGCATGGCGTCGTTCTCCTCATTGAACCATCTGCGTCGACTTGCCGGTCAGGGTGCAGCGCGCGAAGTAATTGACCCCGAGGACCGCGAGGTCGCAGGGGTAGGTGATCTCGACCTGCGCGCTCGCGCCCTGCACGAGCAGGGCCTTGCAGTCGGTGTCGCTGGCGCAGGCCGCGCCGCCGACCTTCAGCGTGGTGGTGAGCGACGACGCCCGCAGGGAGGGCGCGGCATTGGTGATCGCCGTGGTCGTCCGCGTGTAGGGCGTGGCATTGCCGCGCGAGAAGGCGAACACCGTGGCGGCCTGCGACGCGGCATTGGTCAGCCCGATGTGCTGCTGCATCGCGATCCCGAACTTCAGCCCGCCCACGATGATGAGCAGCAGCACCGGCGCGGCGATCGCGAACTCGATGGCCGGCGTGCCCCGATCGTCCCGGCACAGGCGGCGGACGACACGCCAGCAGGCGCCGGCGACAGCCAGGGGACGGGTGAACGCGGACGGCATCATCACGGGCTTCTTCCCGAGAAACAATTCTCAGGTTTTATGTGATATTAGAAATACAACCCGTTGGTAGGCCGCGCAGCCGAACCCGTCAAATCTCTCTGCGCTTCTGATGCGCTTTCACACCGGCCAACAGAAAAGGCCCGCACCTTGCGGTGCGGGCCCTTTCTTGTCGCCTCGACCTCAGCCTAGTTCGGCAGCAGGCGCGGCTTGGTCAGCGTCGTGGTGATCGCCTTGAACAGGTCCGGCAGCTGGCTGGGCGGGTTGGCCGAGCCGTTGATCTTGCACGCCGTATTGGTCGTGAAGAACTTGGTCGAGTCGGACGCGATCGCCTGCATCGCCGTGCAGGGATTGTAGGTGTCGCCCGAGCTGCAGCCGCTGCTCGGCGCCCCGTAGGCGACCGAGTAGACCACCGTGCCGGCGGCGGTCGCCGCCTTCGCCGCGTCGACCGCCTGGCCGCACTGCTTCGAGACCTTGGCCGTCTGGTTGCTGAGCTCGCTGGCCGACGCGCCGTAGTCGCCGTCGCTCAGCAGGATGATGACGTTCTGGACGCCGGTCTCGACCGGCAGGGCGGCCTGCGCCTTGGTCAGGACCTCCGCCGCGTACGAGCCCTGCCCGCCCTTGTTGGTGAGGCACGGCGTCAGGCCGCCGGACGTCGGGTAGATTCCGACCGCCTGGACCAGCGGCGACGCGCTGGCGAGCGCACCGGCGCCGTTGTTGTAGGTGTTATTGAGGGTGGTGCCGATCTGGTACTTGATGCCGGTCGACAGGTACGGCACCGAGTTCGGCTGGGTCGCGCAGGGGTGCGAGGTCGGGCTGAACTGCGTGCCCATGCCCGGGAAGATCATCACGCCGGCCTTGTCCATCGAGGTCGGCATGACCTTCAGCACGCTCTGCACCGAGTACAGGGCGCACTGCCAGCGGGTCGGGCTGCTGATGCCCGGCACGGTGCAGCCGGTGTCGGTGCTGCCCATCGAGCCCGTGGCGTCGATCACGAACATCACGTTGAGCGGCTTGGCGACGCCGCCGGCCTTGGCCGCGGCGACCGTCGAGCTGAGCGCGAAGGAGGTCTTTCCGACCGCCTTCAGGAAGTAGGTCGAGGTGCTGGCGGTCTGCCGCACCGTCACGACGTTGGGGTTGGTACCGTTGCACGACGGCAGGCCCGTGGTCGTGGAGTCGCACGAGAAACTGGTCGTCGTGCTGGTGATGGTGAGACCGGATGGCGCGTTGGCGGTGTTCCAGTTGGTGATCGCCGTCGTCGCCGTCGTCGTGGTCCCGCCGGTCTGGGCCAGGGCATAGGCGCCGGCGAAGGCCGCCGCCTGCGTGGCGTCCTCGAGCTGCTTCTTGGCCGCGAGCGCGCGCCCGACATCGATCGACAGGCCCGTGACTCCCAGCAGGCCGGGGATCAGGGCGGCGATAATCACCAGGGTCGATCCCTTGCGATCCCGCAGCAGGTCGCGAAGCGGCTTCCGCCGCCACGCCTTTACTCGCTTAAGCATGATGGCCTCTCTCCTCACTGAACCATCTGCGCCGACTGCGCAGACAGGGTGCAACTGGTCTTGAAGTTCCGGCCCATGACCGACAGGTCGCAGGGATAGGTGGTGGTGACGCGCGCCGTCGCGCCGGCGGTCAGGAGCGCCGCGCAGGCGGTGTTGGTGGCACAGCTGGTGCCGTTGACCGTGACGGTGGTCGTGATCGACCCGGCCGTCAGGTTGGGCGCCGCGTTGGAGATGGCGGTGGTGGCCGTCGTGTAGGGCGTGGTGCTGCCGCGGGCCAGGGCGAGCGCCGTCGCCCCGGTCGAGGCGGCGCTGGTCAGCATGATGTACTGGCTCATCGCCAGGGCGAACTTCATCATCCCGATGCCGATCAGCAGCAGGACCGGCGCACCGATGGCGAACTCGACGAGTGTGGCGCCGTTGCGATCCTCGGCCAGACGTCGGCGCAGGCGGCAAACGGCATCAACGCTGCAGAAATGGCGCAGCATGTGTGGACCCGATCAATCAATGGCGTCCCCGGAGGGACTGAATAAGCTTTACGAAAATCTACAAATCTATCTTAAGCGTCAGTGCAGGAAGGCAAATATTTCAATTATGTCAATTGTAGCACCTGCAACACCGCCGGCGCGACGAGCACCGTGATCAGGGTCGGCAGGATGAAGACCATCAGCGGCACGGTCATCAGCGCCGGCATGCGCGCGCCCTTCTCCTCGGCCTTCGACGCCCGGGTCTGGCGGAATTCCTGGGACAGGATGCGCAGCGAGCCGGCCAGCGGCGTGCCGTACTTCTCGGTCTGGCGGAGCGCGTTCACGAGCGCGGCGATGGCCTGCGAGTTCGAGCGCTCGGACAGGTTCTCCAGCGCCTGCTGGCGGTCCGGCAGGTAGGTCAGCTCGATCGCCGTCATGTCGAACTCCGTGGCCAGTTCGGGCATCGAGCCCTGCATCTCCTTGGAGACGCGGCGGAAGGCGGCGTCGATGCTGAGACCGGCCTCGACGCAGATGGTCAGCAGGTCGAGGCCCTCGGGCAGCACGTAGTTCAGGATCTCGCGGCGCTTGGCGGCCTTGTTCTTGAGGTAGGCGTCGGGCAGCACGAAGCCGGCCAGCACGCCGCCGACGCACAGCGGCAGGACGAGGTCCTCGGGCACGTCGAGCACCAGCGACGTGAGCACGACCATGATGAAGCCGAGGCCGAGCGGCAGCGCCAGCTTGACGAACACGTAGACCACGCTGGCGTCGCGCGCGTAGTAGCCGGCCTGGCGCAGCTTGCGCGAGGTCTGGTCGGCGGCGTTGCCGCGCAGCAGGTTCAGGCGGTCGGCGACCGAGCGCATGAAGCCGAGCGGCGAGTTGGCCGCCGCCTCCGCCGCCGGCGCGCCGGCCTTGCGTTCCTGCTCCTGGCGCCGCTTCACGCGGCGCGAGGCGAGCGAGTCGATGCGGACCTGGATCGGGCGCTGCCACGACAGGGCGGCCCAGCCGGCGAACAGCACGATGAAGGTCGCCACCGCCACCATCGACACGAAGAACTTCTCGGAGAGGTCGGCGTCCATGTCGTCACACCTTGATCGTGGCGATCCGGTTCATGATGAAGACGCCCATGGCCATGCTGCAGGCCGCGCCGAGCGCGATCATCTGGCCGGTCTCGGTCGAGAACAGCGCGCCGATGTAGTTGGGCGAGATCAGGAACAGGCCGCCGCCGACCAGGAACGGCAGGCCGACCATGATCATCATCGTGGTGCGGGCCTCCGAGGTGAAGGCGCGGATCTTGAGGCGCAGCTGCTGGCGGGCACGCAGCAGCGCGCTGAGGTTGGCCAGCGTCTCGGCGAGGTTGCCGCCGGTGTCGCGCTGGATCGACAGGGCGACGATCAGGAAGTTGAACTCGTTGGTCTGCACGGTGCGGGCGGCGCGCCACAGCGCGGCCTCGATCGGCATGCCGAGCTGGACCTCCTGCTGGACCCGGCGGAACAGGCTGCCGATCGGCTCCTTGATGTCGCGCGCGACGTTGCCGATCGCCTCCTGCACCGGCAGGCCGGCGCGCAGCGCGCGGACGATCAGGTCGACGGCTTCGGGGAACAGCAGGTTGAACTTCTGGCCGCGCCGCTTGGCCCGCCAGCCGACCCACACGTTGGGCAGGCCGAAGCCGACCATCGCCGCGCCGGCCAGCGTCGGACCCGGCGACATGTCGAACACCAGGAACAGCACGAAGGCGATGCCGATGGCGAGCGACAGCGACGCGAAGGCGTAGTCGCCCAAGGTCATGTTCGTGCCGGTCGCCGCCAGCTTGGCGCGCACCGACGAGGCATTGGGGAAGAAGCGCCACAGCAGCGCGTCGAGGGTCGGCAGGCGGCCCTGCTTCTCGACCCGGCGCAGCGTCGCCATCTGCAGCGTGCGCGGCCCGCTGCGCGCCCTGCCCTCGACGTCCTCCATGCGATCGCGCAGCCGGCGCTCGGCGAAGAAGCCGCCGAACACGCCGTACAAGGCCATGAAGGTCAGCAGGAAGCCGCCCGCGATCAGGAGCGACATCGTGTTGACGTCGAGCGCCCGGATCATCCCATGGCCTCCATCAGGACCTTGTCGAGGCCGTAGTAGGCGGCGCGCGGCATGAAGTGCGGCCGCAGGCCGGAGCTCTTGAAGACGCCGGCCAGCTTGCCGTCGACGGTCTCGCCCTGGAACTCGTAGGTGAAGAGGTCCTGGGTGATGATGACCTCGCCTTCCATGCCCATCACCTCGGTGATGTGGGTGACGCGGCGGACGCCGTCGCGCATGCGGCTGATCTGCACGATCAGGTTGAGCGAGCCGGCGATCTGCGAGCGGATCGCCTTGGGCGGCAGGCTGGCGACGCCCATCGTCACCATGTTCTCGAGGCGGGTCAGCGCCTCGCGCGGACGGTTGGCGTGCAGCGTGCCCATCGAGCCGTCGTGGCCGGTGTTCATCGCCTGCAGGAGGTCGATCGCCTCGGGACCGCGGACCTCGCCGAGGATGATGCGGTCGGGCCGCATGCGCAGGGCGTTCTTCACGAGGTCGCGCATGTTGACCTCGCCGTTGCCCTCGAGGTTGGCCGGCCTCGTCTCGAGGCGCACGACGTGCGGCTGCTGCATGCGCAGCTCGGCGGCGTCCTCGATCGTCACGACGCGCTCACCGTTGTCGATCATGCCCGACAGGGCGTTCAGCATGGTGGTCTTGCCCGAGCCGGTACCGCCGGAGACGACGATGTTGAGGCGGCAGCGCGCGGCGATGCGCATCACCGTCGCCATGGCCGGCGAGATGTTGCCCTGGTGCGCCATCTGGTCGAAGCCGATCTGGCGCTTGCCGAACTTTCGGATCGAGACCGAGGCGCCGTCGATCGCCAGCGGCGGGATGATGATGTTGACGCGGCTGCCGTCGGCCAGGCGGGCGTCGCAGATCGGGCTGGATTCGTCGACGCGGCGGCCGATGCGGCTGACGATGCGGTTGCAGATGTTGAGGAGGTGCGCGTTGTCCTCGAACGTGACCGACGACAGGTCGAGCTTGCCGTGGCGCTCGATGTACACCTGCTTGGGCCCGTTGATCATGATGTCGGTGATGCCCTCGTCCTCGAGCAGCGGCTCGAGCGGGCCGAGCCCCATCATGTCGTTGACGATCTGGTAGACGAGGTCGTCCTGCTCCGGCCGGTTGAGCTGGAGCCGCTGTTCGCCCAGAAGCTCGGCGACCACGCCCTCGAGCTGGCGCACCAGTTCCTTGCGCGGCAGGCTGACCGCGGCCGCGAGATCGATGCGCTGCATCACCAGCGGCTGGATCGTGCGACGCGCCTGGTCGACCTTGCTGCGCGACAGCCGGCCGCCGGACTTGTCGACGACGGGCTCGGCGCGGGCCGGCCCGGTTTCCATCAGGCGACGGGCCTGGGCATCGCGATCGGCGGTGACCACTGCCCCCTGCTCCGGCGGCTTGGTCGCGGCCGGGGCCGGCCCGGCGGTGGCGGGCGGCGCCGCGGCGGCCGCGGCCGACGGGGGCGCAGTCGGGGCTGCAATCGGGGTCTCGGGTTGCGGGCTCGCCGCGGCGCGCTCGTCCTCGGACGGGGGCGCCGCTTCCCGCGGCTCGGGCTCGCCGTCCTCGGACGGGCGCGCGAAGGTCTGGGCCGGCAGCAACGGGCGCACGAGGCCGGCGACGTAGCCGCGCAGCTCGAGCGGCGCCAGCGCCACGCCGGCGGATCGGAAATGGGCCTGGGCGAGCAGCCCGGCCTGGCGGGTCACCTCGCCGGAGGCTGCGCCGCCCTTCAGGAGGGCGCGCAGGCGCGGCGCGACGGACTCTTCCAGCGCCGCCGCCGCCGCGGCGATGCGCGCGTCGCGGTCGCCGCTGGCCTCGACCGGGCGGGCCTTGGCCTCGGACGGCCCGCGGCGCATCAGGCGATCCATCGCGCCCGGGGCTTCCGGCTGGGTCTCCGACTTGCTTCCCTTCAGTCCGAACATCTCGATCACTTCTTGCGAAGGCCCTGGCGGAACCGGGCGATGACGCTCGTGGCGCCCTTCCTGGCGACGTCGCTGTCGGGCGACTTGTCGAGCGTCGCCAGCAGCGGACGCAGCGCCTTGACGACGGCGCTGCCCTGCACGACCTCGGGCAGCGGCTTGCCGAAGTTGACGGCCTGCAGTGCCGCGGCCGGATCGGACGGGATCTGGCAGTCGATCTTGCGCTTCAGCGAGCGCTCGACGTCGGCGATCTTGACCGCCGACCGGCGCGAGTCGATGGCGCCGCTGGTCGCCAGCAGGAGACGCGCGCCCGGCGCCACGTCGTGCACCATCTGCTGCAGCCGCAGCGCGTCGCGCACCCCGGGCAACGTCAGGTCGACGATCAGCAGCACGTCGGTCGCCGCCTCGAGAACCTGGCGCTGGATCACCGGGTCGCCGCGCGGCACGTCGGCCACGATCCAGCGGAAGCGCCGGTGCACGGCGCGCAGGAAATCGCTGGCCGCGTGCGGCCGCGCCTGGAACCCGGCGTTGGGCGCCTCCTCGGCGCCCATGGCGTAGAGGTGATCGCCCTTCTTCTGGGCGACCTGCTGGATGAACAGCGTGTCGATGCGGTCGGGCTGGTCGAGCGCCTCGCGCAGCGCGTCGATCGCCTCGAGGTCGAGCGCCAGCATCAAGGTGCCGTAGTGCAGGTCGAAGTCGATCAGCAGCACGTCCTCGCGGATCGCGCTGCCCAGCATCGAGCCGATCGCCACCGCGGTCGTCGTGGTGCCGACGCCGCCGCGGGCGCCCAGCACCGCCAGCGTGCGCGGCTTGGTCTCCTTGCCCGGCGCCTGCGGCTGCGGCGCCACCGCGCCGCCCCGCTCGCGGACCTCGAGCGCCCGCTCGACGGTGCGTCCCATGACGCCCTCGGCGAACGGCATGGCGAGGTAGTCGGCGAAGCCCACCGTGATCAGGTCGCGGTACAGCGCGACGTCGTTGATGCGGCCGATGCCGATCACCATGCAGCCGGCCGGCGTGGCGGTGCGCAGCGCGGCGGCGTCGGCCACAGGGTCGGCCGAGTCGGCCAGGTCGACGATCAGGATGTCGAGGTTGCGCGGCCATTCGCTGATCGCCAGCGCGTTGTCGATCGAGCCCTCGCTCACGTTGGCCTTGCCCATCGTGAGGTTGAACAGGTCGGCCGACACGCGTCCCAGCGTCGTCGAGTCGGAGACGAACGCCATGGCGCTGACGGACCGGCGCGGCTCGCCGGCGACGGCGACCTTGGCTTGTGCGGAACTCGCCATGGCCGACCTCAGTTCGAAGCGCCGGCGCCGACGCCGCCGGTTCCGCCGGTGCCGACACCCGTACCGCCGCCGGTGCTCACCGGCGTGTTGCCGATCAGGCCCGTGGTGTTGAGCGCCGGGACCTGGCCCGCGCGGTAGCGGGCGATCGCCGCGGCGGTGACGGTGGCGTCGGCCGGGCCGCCCGGCCGTCCGACCGCCGCATCGCGCGGCCGCCACAGCATCTGGCCCATGTTGTAGGCGTTCGAGCAGCCGAAGCCCGGCATCGCCGCCTCGTTGGGATTGGCCGACGTCGCCGGCATGAAGTCGGGGCAGTCGCGGAAGCCCAGCAGGTACTCGGAGCGCACCACCACCACGGTGTTCGGTCCCATCGCCATGGCCGGCTCGACCGAGGTGCTGACCCAGCGCGCGCCGGCGTTGGACAGCGCCTGGCCGACCCGCTGGGCGCGCTGCAGCTGCAGGGCGCCGCCCGAGCCGTCGGAGACGACAACGAACTCGTCGCGCTGGGCGCGGCGGCCGACCTCGACGATCGATCGCAGGTTGCTCACCTGCCCGCTGTCGGGGCCGGCGGCATTGTTGCCGAACTTGACCGCCACCATCGTGTCGGCGCGCGTCGGGTCGAACCGGGTATCGACGGTGGACTGCTGGACCACCGGGCTTTCGGCGCAGGCGGCGAGGAGCGCCGCGGTGCCGAGGATCACAAGGAAGCGCATGATCACTCCTAGTCCAACTTGAAGCCGGCGGACGGGCCGGTCGGCGTCGGGGCGGCATCGCGGCCGACCGCGAGGCGCCGTGGCGGCGTCGGGTGGTTGTAGCGACCCATCACGATGCGGTCGTAGTCGGTCGGCGGGACGCGGCCGGTCAGCGGCGTCTGCAGCTTGTTGTTCGTGGCCTCGACGAAGAACGGCGTGATGATGATCACCAGTTCGGTCTCCGAGCGCTGGTAGGCGTCCGACTTGAACAGCGCGCCCAGGACGGGCACGTCGCCCAGCCACGGGAACTTGATGATGTCCTGCTGCGAGCTCGACTGCAGCAGGCCGGCCACCGCGAAGCTCTGGCCGCTGCCGAGCTCGATGGTGGTCGCCGCCTTGCGGGTGCGGATGCCGGGGATGGTGATCGTGCCACCGGCCACCGGCACGCTGATCGAGCCGGCGGCGGACAGTTCGCTGACCTCCGGCGCGACGCGCAGGTTGATGCGCTCGCCGATGATCGTCGGCGTGAAGGCGAGGCTGACGCCGACCTGCTTGTACTGGATGGTGACGGTGCCCGACGAGGTGCCGCCCTGGGGCACGATCAGCGGGATCTCGCCGCCGGCCAGGAAGCTGGCAGTCTCGCCCGACATCGCGATCAGGTTCGGCTCGGCGAGGATCGTCGCCTGGTTCTGCGTCGCGAGGAAGTCGACCAGCGTGTTGAGCGTGCCGTCGCGCGTCGCGACCTGCAGCGCACCGCTGGCGGTCGTGCCGCCGATCTGGGTGATCGTCCGCACCGCACCGCCGGCCTGCAGGTTGCCCAGGCCGAACAGCGCGATGTTGTTGATGTTCTGCCAGTTGATGCCGACGCGCTTCAGCGCGTCGCGCTTGACCTCGGCGACCTTGACCCTGAGCTGCACCTGGGTCGGCGCATCGACCCGGATGTTGCTGATCACCTTGTTGGGGTTGTTGTTGACCTGCTGCAGCGCCAGCCGGCGCGCGTCCTCGGCGATCACGCCCGAGCGCACCGTGCCGGTCAGCACGATCGTCTCGCCCTGGTTATCGAACATCACGCCGTTGTTCGGATGGATCTGGTCGAGCGCGCCCTTGATGCGGCTGAGCGGCGAGGTCACGCGCACGACGGTGTTGAGCAGCACGCGGTCCTGGGCGTCGACGGCGTAGAGCACGGTGTCGCCCGGCTTCTTGGCGAAGACGTAGACCATGTTGGGCGAGCGGACCTGCACGTCGGCGATGTCCGGCGCGGCGACGAACACGGTCGAGGCCGGCCCCGGCAGCTTCACCGCCGTGCCCTTGTTGATCTCGATCGTCAGCGTCGGCTGCTCGGTCGGCACGACCTGGCTCTGGCCGAACGGCCGGCCCGGCGCGCCGGTGATGTTCGGCTGGCCGCCCGGCGCGGCGGCCGGCGGCTGGATCGGCACCGGCATCGGCGGCTGGGCCTGCACGACCTGCGGCGGCGCGGCCGGGCGCGGCGGCTGCGGGGTCTCGGTCACCGTGACCGGCGGCTGCGGCGTCGGGACGCCGGGCTGGCCGAGGTCGACGTTCGGGGTCAGCGAGGCCTTGGTGATGCCGGGCCGCGGCGGGATGGCGGCGACGGTCGGCGGCAGGTTGTCGGCGCCGGCCGGCGCGACATCGACGGCGCGCGAGGTCGGCACGGCGGCCGGAACGACCACCGGCGACGGACCCGCCACGGGAGCGGCGACCGGGGCCGCGCTCGCGGCCGCCGGCGGCGCCGTCATCGACCGGACCACGCCCTCGGCGCGCTCGGCCTCGCGGCGATTGAGATCGTCCGAGACGTTGTCGGTCGCGGTCTGCTTGCGGACCTTCTTCGGCGCCGGCTTGGGCTTGGGCGTGGCCTGGACCCGGTCGGGATCCTGGACCTGGACCTGCGCCAGCGAGAAGGTGGGCTGCAGCGACAGCACCAGCGCGGCGGCGATCGCTAGCGTCGACCCGGCGTGTCGCCACGCCGACGGTGCGGGAGAAGCGTGATGCTGGCTCATTTGGTGCTCGAGGGGGTTGTGGGGGCTTTTTGGTTATTGGTGTTCGGCTTGAGGACGCCGACGTCCGGCACGACGGGCGCCGGGTTGAGCTCGGCGAACGGGCTGCCGTCGAGGTCCTGGCGGAGGCGCTGGCTGCCACGCAGCACGAACAGCGTCGCCTTCGGCGGCGCATCCGGCGCCTTCTCGGCGCTGGCATTCGGATCCTTGAGAAGACGGCTGACCTGGGTGTCCTGGGTCGAGCTGAAGCCGAGCTCGGCGGTCGCGTCGTCGCCACCGGTGCCCTCGCCCTCCTCGTCCTGCAGGCTGCGCAGCGCCAGCGAGAGTTCGCCCATCTTGTTGCCGAGCGTGACGATCTCCGCCTGCTTCGGCGTCAGCTCGAGGGTGGCGTTCTTGGCCACCTCGGGCTTGTCGCCGGGCACGAAGTCGGCCTTCTGGTCGATCGCGATCACCCGGGCATTGCGCAGGATCGTCTCGGTCGCGTTGTGCTGGTCCTTGCCCTCGTTGGTCGAGATCGCGTGGGTCAGCAGCACGTCGACGCGATCGCCGGCGTAGATGAAGCCGGAGACGCCGCTGGTCGCGGTGAGCGGCAGGCTGACCGCCCGCATGCCCTGGCGCAGCACGGCGGCGAGGAAGCCGCGGGTGCCCGGCATGACGATGTCGTTCTCGACCAGCGGCTGGCCGGCATAGACCGGCAGGCGCACCACGGCGCCGACGAAATCGGCGATCGGCCGCTTGCCCTCGACGATGTAGGCGGCGGGCAGGTTGCCCTGCGGCCACGCCTGCCAGCGCAGGTCGTCGGGCTTGAGAATGTGACCGGCCCGCAGCGCGTTCTTGACGACCAGGACCTGCAGCGTGGTCTTGGGCGCCTCGGCCGCGACCGGCTTGGCGCCACCCGACAGCTGGGCGACCAGCGCGGCGCGCTCGGCCTGCAGCCAGGCCCGCGCCATCATGGCGGTGCCGCCGGCGACGATGACGGCGATCAGCAGAAAGAGGATTCGCTTGCTGTTCATGACGCTATTCTTTCCGGGTCAGATCGGGGCCAGCGAGAAGGCGACCCACAGGCCGCCCAGCGCGATGGCCGGCCCGTAGGGCAGGTTGTTGCCGAGGCGGGCGCGGACGCCCTGCTCGCCGGCGGTCACCGGGCCGATCGGGGCGCCGGCGAGGATGGCGAGGCCGAGCAGCCCGCCCGCCACCGCGACGATCAGGACGAAGTCGAGGAGCAGCGCCGGGCCGGCGAACAGCGCGGAGACGGCCGCGAGCTTGACGTCGCCGCCGCCGAGGCCGCCGGCGGCGAAGGCCAGCGCGCCGGCCAGGAAGACGCCGACGCCGCAGGCGACGGCGAGGCCGAGCGAAACCAGGGAATAGGTGCCGGCGGCCAGGCCCGTCCCGGCCCACGCCGCGAAGCTCGCCGCGATGCCGATCGACAGGCCGTCGGCGATGCGCATGCTGCGCAGGTCCTGCCACGCGGCGGCCAGCAGCATCAGCGCAAGGGCGATCAGGCAGGCAATCTGGACAGCAGCAAGCATCGACGTCCATCCGACACTACGGACCGCGGCCGACGGGCTGGATCCCGCCAACGACGCTCCTACTGCTGCCCTTCGATTGTTCGTCTGGAGTCAGGCCGGCAAACACGGGCCGGAAAACGCGAAAAACACCTTGTTTCCAAACGACTGAAGAAAAAAACGACAAACAAAAGACAGCAGATAATATCGTTACAGATGTTACTTAGGGCCAAACCTTAAGTCAAGGCCATAGAGCGTTAATTTAAAACGATAAATAGAAGCCAGGAAGTTTCAGTCCCACAAAAGAAAGGGCGGCCCGTGGGCCGCCCAAGTCCTTCGTCGCGCTTCTTCTAGTTCAATGTCGGTGACACGCTACCCATCAAAACCGAGACCTTGCTGCCGACGCTACGCATAGAGGCGATGGCCGCCACGGCGATCAACGAAACGATCAGGGTGCACTCGACCGCGGTGGCGCCGTTGTTGTTCAGCATCAGTCGACGAAAAAACGACAGCATCGATCTCTCGACCTTCACAAGGGGGACATGCCGGCCCTCTGGCGGGGCCGTTCTGGGTACAAACGTTACCCGCCACTGAATCTACCGTCAACGAGAACATTAAGAGAATTAGCTAAGTTTTTGATTCTCCTGACTCTTGTATGCCTCAACAATGCGGGCTCCCGCGGTCCAGAAGCAGAGCAGCGAAAACACCCCGGCCAACCACGGGAAGTGGCCCGGGAACAGGCAGAACAGCACGAAGGCGGCGATCGTCTCGCTGCCCTCGACCAGGCCGGCCGAATGGAAGAAGGACTTCTTCCCCCGCGCCCCGTCGTCGGGCTCGCCGCGCTGGGCGGCCAGCATCGCCCGGCCCATGAAGGACGACGCGGTGCAGACGAAGGACGCCAGCACCAGCGCGGCCCACACGGCGTTCTCCGGCCGGGCCAGCGCGAAGCCCACGGGCACGGCGGCGTAGAAGACCATGTCGCACATGATGTCGAGGTAGCCGCCGAAGCGGGTTGGCCCGCGGTGGCGTGCTACCGCCCCGTCCAGGCCGTCGACCAGCCGGTTCAGCAGGATCGCGGCCAGCGCGAGGTCGTAGCGGCCGGCGGCCAGCAGCGGCACCGCCGCCAATCCCACGCCGAGTCCCAGTAGGCTGTAGCCGTTCGCCGGCAGCGGCCCGCGGGCGAGGAAGGCCCCGGCCCGGTCGAGCGGCGGATCGATCCAGCGCCGCAGGACGGGATCGAGCATCCGGCCGGGTTACTCGCCCTTCGGCGGCGGCGTCGGCTCGACGGCCCGCAGGTTCACGACCTCCCCGGCGGCGACGGGCTGGCGCGCCTGCCGCTGGTAGCTCATCCAGCTGAAGGGAATGAGCGAGCAGTAGACGAGGCCGAGCAGCGACAGGCCGATCCACGGCGAACTGGCGAGCACGCCCATGGCCAGCGCCGCGCCGAGCAGCAGCGGCAGCACCATGTGGCGCGGCACCCTGCCCTTCTTGAAGGAAAAGGTCGGCAACTGGCTGACCATCAGGCCGCCGACCAGCACCAGCACCGTGCCGACCACCACCGGGTGGCGCGGCCATGCCGCCTCGATCTCGAAGCTCAGCATCAGCGGCATCAGGCCCAGCAGGGCGCCCATCGGCGCCGGCACGCCGGTGAAGAAGGCGCCCGTCCAGGCCGGCGGCGGGGTGTCGGAGACCAGCGCGGTGTTGAACCGCGCGAGGCGCAGCGCCGAGCACATCGGGAACATCAGGGTCACGATCCAGCCCAGCGACCCGGCCTCGCGCAGCGACGACATGTAGAGCACCAGCGCCGGCGCCACGCCGAAGCACAGGAAGTCGGACAGCGAGTCGAGTTCCGCGCCGAACCGGCTGGTCACGCCGAGGCGACGGGCGACCCGGCCGTCCAGCGCATCGAGCACCGCGGCCACGAAGATGGCGATCACCGCCAGCTTCATCTGGCCCTGCAGGCCGAAACGGATCGCCGTCAGCCCCGAGCACAGGGCGGCCAGCGTCAGCATGTTGGGGATCAGGCGGTTGATCGAGAAGCCGCGCAACCGCCCGCGGCGGCCGTTGAAGTCGTTGTCCATCGCGATGCTCCGGTCTACCGGGCTAGAACTCGATCACGCGCCGGGGTTCCGCCCGGGCGGGCGCGAGTTCGGCCATCACCGTCTCGCCGCCGATCATGCGCTGCCCCGGCGCGACCAGCAATCGCGCGCCGGCCGGCAGGTAGAGGTCGGTGCGGCTGCCGAAGCGGATGTGGCCGAACCGCTCGCCGGCGGCGATCGGCTGGCCGGGCTTGATGTAGCAGACGATGCGCCGCGCCACCCAGCCGGCGATCTGCACGCAGCCGATCGTCAGGCCGTCGGCGCGCTTGAGCGCGATCGCCATGCGCTCGTTGTCCTCGCTCGCCTTGTCGGCGGCGGCGTTGAGGAACTTGCCGGGGCGATAGGCCACCACTTCGACCGTGCCGGCGCACGGCGCGCGGTTGATGTGGACGTCGAACACGCTGAGGAAGATCGACACGCGCAGCAGCGGCTGCTCGCCCAGCCCGAGCTCGGCCGGCGGCACCGCGGGCACGACCATCTGGACCAGGCCATCCGCCGGCGCGACAAGGATGTCGTCGTCCTGCGGCACGCCGCGCGAGGGATCGCGAAAGAAGTAGATCGACCACAGGGTCAGCACGAACAGCGGCCAGAACAGCCAGGCCAGGCCGGTCAGCGCGGCGAGCAGCGTCAGGCCCGCGAAGATCGCGATGAAGCGCCACCCGTCGTCGAGGATCGGCACGAAGAAATTGGCAAGCATCGAAAGACTTTCCCTGTCGCCGCGGCCCGGGACCCGACCTAGTTCACCTTGGGCAGGCTGAAGACCTGGCCCGGGTAGATCAGGTCCGGATTGCGGATCTGCTCCTTGTTGGCGCCGAAGATGACGGTGTGGTGGTACCCCGTGCCGTAGTGGGCGCGCGCGATGTTCCACAGATTGTCGCCGCGCACAACGACAAGCCTCCGGAACTCGCGCGTTCCCGGCGGCACCTCGACGCGGTCGAACGGCATCTCGAGGCGGGCCACCGGCTTGCCGTCGCCGGCCAGGCGATCGAGCCGCAGGGTGTGGCGGCCCACCGGCACCGGGTCGGCCGGCGCGAGTTTCCAGCGGCCGTCGGCCGCCGCGACGCCTTCCGCCGCCAGCCGGTCGTCGATGTAGACCCGCACCGCGGCGCCCGGCGTGGCCTGGCCGCTGACCGTCAGCGAGCCGCGGTCGTCATAGTCGACGGTCGACAGCACGAGATCGCCCGAGCGCGGCACACCGGCCACGGTCGGCGGCTGCACGACGGTCGGCGCGCCGACCGACGGCGCGATCAGCACGAGCGTCTCCTCGCGGCTGGCGCCCGGGGTCCCCGCCGGGGGCGGGCTGGCCGCGGCCGTGCCCGGCTCGGGTTCCGGCACGACCGCCACCACCACCTGGTCGGACGTCACCGGGGCGCGGCCCTCGATGTGCTGGACCACGCGCAGTTCGTGGTGCCCGGGAGCGAGCGGCGGGTCCTGGGCCAGCACCACCCATTCGCCCCGCGCATCGGCCTCGCCGCGCGCGAT
Source organism: Pseudomonadota bacterium (assembly GCA_020160955.1). GTDB lineage: Bacteria > Pseudomonadota > Alphaproteobacteria > Reyranellales > Reyranellaceae > Reyranella. The sequence continues at coordinate 26,782 of JAIUOX010000022.1, read as the reverse complement.
CTCCTTGCCGCCGTCGAGCAGCACGATCCTGGCGCCGGGGGCCGCCCGGCCGGCCAGCACGGCCCGCCCGTCGCGGCCAATCCGGGCAATGTCGAAGGTGGGGACGGCGATCGCAGGGGCCGGCGTGGCCGCGGGACCGGCCGACGGCGTCGACGGCGCGGCCGACGGCGTCGACGGGGCGGCCGGCGCGGCCGGCTTCTCGCCCACCGGTCCCTGGCTTACCGGGATCTGCCCCACTTGGCCCAGCACGGCACGCTCGTCGCGCTTGCCCTGCCAGGCAATGCCCAGCCCGGCCGCGATCACGATGGCGCCGCCAATCACCAGCCAGAGTACTGTCCGCGACATCGCCCTCCCGATGGTGCGACCACCACTCCCCTTGGCGTCGCGCCTTGCATCTGCGAAATGATACCATGCCTCTTCGGTCCGCAAAGACATCGGATCGCCTGTAAATAGGACGTTTTCCGACCTGACCGTGCAGACTCCAGTTCCCCCCGCCTTCCCCGCCTCGCTCTGCGTCTTCTGCGGCGCCCGCTTCGGCACCGACCCCGCCGCGAGCGACGTCGCCCGCGGGCTGGGCCGGTTGATCGCCCAGCAGGGCATCACCCTGGTCTATGGCGGCGGCGGCGTCGGCCTGATGGGGCTGGTCGCCAACGCCGCGCTCGACGGCGGCGGCAAGGTGATCGGCGTGATCCCCCGCTTCCTGCTGCAGCGCGAGGCCGGCCATCCCGACCTGCACGAGACCGTGGTTGTCGAGACCATGCACCAGCGCAAGCTGCAGATGTTCGAGCGGTCGGACGCCTTCGTTGTCCTGCCGGGCGGCATCGGCACGCTCGAGGAGCTGTTCGAGGTCCTGTCCTGGCGAACGCTCGGCCTGCACAGCAAGCCGATCGTGATCGTCGACCAGGGCGGCTACTGGAAGCCGCTGGCGGACCTCCTGCGCTCGATCGTCGGCCGCGGCTTCGCCGAGCCCAGCCACCTCGACCACGTCGCCTTCGTGAGCGAGTTGTCGGAGATCCTGCCGGCGATCGCCGCGATGCCGCGCGAGGCCGGTCCCGGCGGCCGGCTGGACCGCGTCTGACCGCCCTTCCGGAACGGCCATAAACCCAAGCGGAATGCTTGGAAAAGCCCCCGCCGAGCACGTTGCCTTTGCTTGCCGGCGGTGCAACAAGACGGGCCGCAGTCAGCCCTTGATCAACCCAGCCGACCCGAAAGCGGCGCACGGAGGTGCAGGTTATGTCAGATCTCGAGATCGTCTGGACGAAGGTCGATGAAGCGCCCGGTCTGGCCACCTACTCCCTGCTGCCGATCGTCGAGGCCTTCGTCGGCACGGCCGGCGTGAAGATGAAGCTGAAGGACATCTCCCTCACCGGCCGCATCATCGCCAACTTCCCCGAGAAGCTGAAGCCCGAGCAGCGGATCAACGACGAGCTGGCCGAGCTCGGCAAGCTGGCGATGAAGCCCGAGGCCAACATCATCAAGCTGCCCAACATCTCCGCCTCGATCCCGCAGCTCAAGGCCGCGATCAAGGAGCTGCAGTCCAAGGGCTACGACATCCCGAGCTACCCGGACAGCGACGCCACGCCGGCCGACAAGGAAATCCGCGCCCGCTACGGCAAGGTGCTGGGCAGCGCCGTCAACCCGGTGCTGCGCGAGGGCAACTCCGACCGCCGCGCCGCCGGCGCCGTCAAGCAGTACGCCCGCAAGCACCCGCACAAGATGGGTCCCTGGACGAAGGACTCGAAGACCCGCGTCGCCACCATGGCCGGCAAGGACTTCTACGGCTCGGAGGTCGCGACCACCGTCGCCGCGCCGACCAGCGCGCGCATCGAGCTGGTCGCCAAGGACGGCACCACCACCGTGCTGAAGCCGAAGATCCCGCTCAAGGCGGCCGAGGTCATCGACTGCTCGGTGATGAACGTGAAGGCGCTGCGCGACTTCTACGCCGCGCAGATCGAGACGGCGAAGAAGGACGGCATCCTGTTCTCGCTGCACCTCAAGACCACCATGATGAAGATCTCCGATCCCATCCTGTTCGGTCACTGCGTGTCGGTGTTCTTCGCCGACGTGTTCGCCAAGCACGGCGAGACGCTGAAGAAGATCGGTGTCGATCCCGACAACGGCGTCGGCGACATGATGACCCGCATCGAGACGCTGCCGGAGGCCGAGAAGGCGGCGATCAAGGCCGACATCCAGGCCGAGTACGCCAAGCGGCCGGCCCTCGCCATGGTCAACTCGGACCGCGGCATCACCAACCTGCACGTGCCGAGCGACGTGATCATCGACGCCTCGATGCCGGCGATGATCCGCGAGTCGGGCAAGATGTGGGGTCCCGACGGCAAGCTGCACGACGCCATCGCCGCCATTCCCGACCGCTGCTACTCGACGCTCTACCAGGCGGTGATCGAGGACTGCAAAGCCAACGGCGCGTTCGATCCGAAGACCATGGGCACGGTGCCGAACGTCGGCCTGATGGCCCAGCAGGCCGAGGAGTACGGCTCGCACGACAAGACCTTCGAGGTCGCGAGCGCCGGCACGGTGCGCGTGGTCGCCGAGGACGGCACCGTCCTGATGACCCAGGCCGTCGAGGCCGGCGACGTGTTCCGCATGTGCCAGGTCAAGGACGAGCCGATCCGCGACTGGGTGAAGCTCGGCGTGCGCCGCGCCCGCCTGACCAATACCCCGGCGGTATTCTGGCTCGACGCCAAGCGTGCGCACGACGCCCAGCTGATCGCCAAGGTCGAGAAGTACCTCAAGGAAGAGGACACCAAGGGCCTCGACATCCGCATCATGGCGCCGGTCGAGGCGATGAAGTTCTCGCTCGAGCGCATCCGCAAGGGCCTCGACACGATCTCGGTCACCGGCAACGTGCTGCGCGACTACCTGACCGACCTGTTCCCGATCATGGAGCTGGGCACCTCGGCCAAGATGCTGTCGATCGTGCCGCTGCTGGCCGGCGGCGGCCTGTTCGAGACCGGCGCCGGCGGCTCGGCGCCCAAGCACGTCGAGCAGTTCCAGCACGAAGGCTACCTGCGCTGGGATTCGCTGGGCGAGTTCCTCGCGCTCGGCGCCTCGCTCGAGCACCTCGCGCAGCGCACCGGCAACGAGGACGTCAAGGTCCTCGCCGAGACGCTGGACGAGGCCAACGGCAAGATCCTCGAGAACAACCGGTCGCCCGCCCGCAAGGTCGGCGAACTCGACAACCGCGGCAGCCACTTCTACCTGGCCCTGTACTGGGCGCAGGCGCTGGCCCGCCGCGACAACTCGACGGCGCTGTCGGCCCGCTTCAAGCCGCTCGCCAAGTCGCTCGAGGAGACCGAGGCCAAGATCAACGCCGAGCTGATCGCCGCGCAGGGCAAGCCGGTCGACACCGGCGGATACTACGCGCCGGACTTCAAGAAGACCTCGGGCGCGATGCGGCCGAGCGCGACGCTGAACGAAGCGCTCGCCAAGCTTTGATCGTCGCGGGCGCCGACGGCTGCCGCACCGGCTGGGTGATCTGCCGGCGCGACGCTTCCGGCGCCCTCGATGTCTCGATCGAGAAGACCCTCGCAGTCGCCTGCGAGGGTCTTTCGATTCTGGCGGTCGACATGCCGATCGGCTTCGTCGATGTGCCGCGCCCGCCGCGGGCCTGCGAGACCGAGGCCCGCAAGCGCCTGCCGGGCAAGACCAGCTCAGTGTTCCCGACGCCCTGCCGCCCCGTGCTGGCCTGCACGACCTACGCCGAGGCCAACGCGCTCAGCCGCTCGCTGGGCATCGGGCTGCCGAAGCAGACCTTCCACCTGTTCGACAAGATGCGCGAGGTCGACGACCTGCTGCGCACGCGGCCCGACCTGCGAACGGTGCTGCACGAGGCGCATCCCGAGCTCGCCTTCGCCAAGATGAACGGCGGCCGGCCGGTGCTGAGCAAGAAGCGCAAGCCCGAGGGCTACGCGGAGCGCCGCCGCCTGCTCGAGGCCCACGGCTTCCCCTGCCCGGTCGATCGCCTGCCGGGCGCGGCGCGCGACGACATCCTCGATGCCATCGCGGTCTGCCGAACCGCGCTGCTGATCGCCGAGGGGAAGGCCGAGTGCCTCGGCGCCCGCGACGTGCGCGACGCCGCCGGGCTGCCGATGACCATCTGGTACTGACTACTCCGGCTTGACGCCCGCGGCCTTGAGCACCGGCCCCCACAGGTCGGCCTGCACCGCGGTCCAGTCGGCCAGCTGCTTCGGCGTGCCGCCCATCGCGACGAAGCCGCGCTTGCGCAGTTCCTCGCGCATCTCGGGCGTGGAGACCGCCGCGTTGAGCGCCTCGTTCAGCCTGGCGACCGCGGCCGCCGGCGTGCCCGGCGGGGCGATCAGCGTGTAGACGATCGTACCGTCGACGTCGCCGAAGCCCTGCTCCTTGAAGGTGCGGATATCGGGCGCCATCGCCGCGCGCTCCGGCGCCGCCATGCCGTAGGCCTTGAGCTTGCCGCTCTGCAGGTGCGGCAGCACGCTGGTCACGCTCGACATGCCGAGCTTCACGTGTCCGCCCAGCAGGTCGGTGACCAGCGGCCCGGTGCCGCGGAATGGCACGTGCGTCAGCCTTATGCCGTTCAGCATGGCGTAGCGCTCGGTCGACAGGTGCATCGGCGTGCTGACGCCGGCGGTGCCGTACTGCACCTCGCCGGGCGCCTTGCGCGCCGCTGCGGTGATCGCGGCGAGGTCGGGCCACGGCGCGTCGGCGCTGCCGACGAACACCGATTCCTGCTTGGCCACGAAGCCGACCGGCACGAATGCCTTCGGGTCGAAGGTCAGGTGGGCCACCAGGAACGGGAACAGCATCTGGTTGTTGCTGCTGATCAGCACCGTGTTGCCGTCGGGCGGCTGCTTGGACACGAACTCGTGCGCCAGCGCGCCGCCGGCGCCGCCCTTGTTGTCGATGATGACGTTCTGGCCGAGCGCCTTCTGCATCGGCTCCTGCACGGCACGGGCCAGCGCGTCGGTGCCGCCGCCCGGCGGGAACGGCACGACCAGCCGCAGCGGCGCGCCTCCCTGCGCGAAGGCCCTGCCGCCCAATGCCGCCGCGCCGAGGACGAACGGCGCGGCGACGAGGGTGCGACGCTTCATCGGTCGGTCGAGGCGCGGATCGCGGCGGCGCCGCCCACCGTGTCGATCTTCTGGCCGGTGTCGCTGAGCTTGCCGTCGTCGTTGCGGAACACCTGGATGTTCTTCTGGATCATGTTCTGGACGGCGACCGTCTTGCCGTCCTTCGAGAACGACGCGCCCTGCGACCAGCCGCCGATCGGCGCCTCCCCGGCCTTGGTAAGCTTGCCGCCGTCGAGCCGGTAGAGCACCACCATGCCGTGCGGCTTGAACTGCGGCGCGTCCTTCGGCCGGGTCGAGCCGGCATGGGCGACGCCGGCGACCCACTTGCCGTCGCCCGACATCATCGCGCCCTCGAGGTTCTCGTAACCGATGTCGACCGTGCCGACGATCTTCGGCGCATCGCCCGCGAGGTCGATCACGGTGAACACGCCGTTGCCCTTGGGATCGCCGAGGCTCGCCACGACGGCGAACTTGCCGTCCGGCGTGATCGACACTGCGTAGGGACGCGGCGCGACGTCGAGCGTCGCCTTCTCGGCGACCGAGTCGGGACCGAGCCGCACCACCGTCGCCTTGGCATCGCCGTTGCGCGTCGCCACGCCGGTCGTGCCGTCGGGCGACACCGCGACGTGGCTCAGCAGCGCGTTGGCCGGCACCAGGTCGATCGTCTTGACCAGGCTCACCTTGTTGCCGTCGAGCGCCAGGATCGAGACCGAGCCGGCCATGCGGTTCGCGACGTAGGCGCGCTTGCCGTCCTTGCTGAGCGAGATGCCGGCCGCACCGGCGCCGGTGCGCAGCGTGTCGAGCACCTTCTGGCCCTTGAGGTCGACCACGCTGACGCGGTCGTCGGGCCTGGTCTTGGTCTTGTCGGCGGGGTCGATCATCGTCGACGACGCCACCAGCGCCAGCGATTCGTCGGGCGTCACGACCACCGAGGTCGGCGGGCCGACCACGCTGCCCGGCACGTTGGCGACCGTGCCGACGACCTTCACGGGCACCTGGCCGAGGTCGAGGATGGTGATGCTGTCGGGCGTCGGCGCATCGACGTTGCCGGTGACGCCGTTCTCCTGCTTGACCTTGTGGTCGTTGGACGAGACGGCGATCTGGGCCCAGGCGGGCGCGCTGGCCAGCCCCAGGGCGACGCAGCCGGTGACGATGGATTTCCGCATGATGTTCCTCCGGGCCGGCCCGCTTCGGTGGGGCCTTGCCGGAGGAACCCTAGCGCCGGGCAGGCCGACGCGTCATCACATTCGGGTCAGCGACCCTCAGATCATACCCAGCGCGTGCTTGTAGGTATCGAGCAGCGCGTCGGCCTCGGCGCGGTCGGCCGAGTCCATCGCGCGCAGCGAAACGATCTTGCGCATGGTCTTGACGTCGTACCCGACGCCCTTGGCCTCGCTGTAGACGTCCTTGATGTCGCCGCCGATCGCCTTGCGCTCTTCCTCGAGCTTCTCGATGCGCTCGACGAAGCTCTTCAGGCGATCCGCGGAGATCGGCCCGGCCTTGGTCTTCTTCGAAACTGCGCTGCCGTCCGGCATGTCCCTACTCCATGATCGCGACGGCGCGACCATAGGAGCCGGGGGCCCATCGGCTCAACGATCCTGAGCCGATGAATGATGGGGATAACGGGGAGCCCTTCGGCCCTGCTTCCTAGCCGTGGTTCGGGAAGGACTTCTCGAAGGCCTTCTTCTGGTCGGTCGAGGCGTCCTTCTGGAACTTCGCCTTCCACTCGTCGTACGGCATGCCATAGACGACCTCGCGGGCCTTCGGGTCGGCGATCTCGATGCCCCGCGCCCCGGCCTCCTCGCGGTACCAGCGCGACAGGCAGTTGCGGCAGAAACCGGCCAGGTTCATCAGGTCGATGTTCTGCACGTCCGTGCGGTTCTGCAGGTGGGACACCAGCCGGCGGAACGCGGCCGCCTCGAGCTCGGTACGGGTCTTGTCGTCCATGACCATCTCCGGTGTGGGGCCATCCGGCCCGCGATGACTGTCGCCGCGACCGATATAGGGCGGTCAGGCCAGCGCCGCCACCACCGCCGCCGAGAGCGCCGGCGCCAGCCGGCGGCCCCAGGCGCGGGCCTCCGCCGGTGTCCCGACCAGGTCCTGCCGGATCTCGATCGAGGCATGCGGCAATCCCCGGGGCCGGGCATGGGCGGTCAGGGTGTACTCGTAGGAGGCGCGCGCCGAGTAGGGCTCGTTGTCGCCCACGACCAGCGACGGGTCCCGCCGCAGCTCGGCCAGCAGCGGCACCGGCAGGCGCGGATCGTCGTTCCACAGCACGCCGACGTGCCACGGCCGCTGGAACCCGGCCATCACCGGCGTGAAGGTGTGGACCACCAGCATCGCCACGCGGCGGCCGGCCGCCGCCATCCGGTCGAGCTGGCGGTCGACCTCGCGGTGGTAGGGCCAGAAGCAGGCCTCCGCGCGGGCCTCGACGGCGGCCGCCGACAGGCCGGCATTGGCCGGCACCCGGGTGCCGTCGCTGACCTCGGGGGTCGAGCCCTCGCCGCCCGGCCAGCGATTGCAGTCGATCACCAGCCGCGAATAGCCCGAGGCGACCAGCGGCGCGTCGAGCGCCTCGCTGAGCGCCAGCGCGGCCTCGAGGCCGCCGATGTCCCAGCCGATGTGGCGCGACAGCTCGGCCTCGCCGATGCCGAGGTCGCCCAGCGCCCGCGGCACCGCCTTGCTGGCGTGGTCGCACAGCAGCAGGAGCGGCGCCGTGCCGGCCTCGTTGTGCACGGTGAAGGACGGCGGATCGCCGGGGCCCAGCAGTTGTTGCATCGCGCCCCTATAGTGCGAGAATTGCGCGAATGAAAGATGCCGACGCCCGCGCCCTGCTGCGCGACCTGTTCGATGCCGCGCTCGCGGCGGCACGCCCCGCGACCTGCCTCGCCCCCTACATCGATGCGCTCCAGCCGCCGCGCGGCCGCACCATCGTGATCGGCGCCGGCAAGGCGAGCGCGGCGATGGCCCGCGCCGTCGAGGATCGCTGGAAGCACCCGCTGGAAGGGCTGGTAGTCACCCGCTACGGCTACGGCGAGGCCTGCGAGCGCATCGAGATCGTCGAGGCCGCCCACCCCGTGCCGGACGAAAAGGGCATCGCCGCCGCCGGCCGCATCCTGCAGCGCGTGCAGGGCCACACCGCGGACGACCTCGTGCTGTGCCTCGTCTCGGGCGGCGCCTCGGCGCTGCTCGCCGCGCCGGCGCCCGGCCTGACGCTGGCCGACAAGCAGGCGGTCAACCGCGCGCTGCTCAAGTCCGGCGCCAACATCGTCGAGATGAACACCGTGCGAAAGCACCTGTCGGCGATCAAGGGCGGCCGGCTCGCCATCGCCGCGCAGCCGGCCCGCGTGCTGAGCTGGCTGATCTCCGACGTGCCCAACGACGATCCCGGCGTGATCGGTTCGGGTCCGACCGTGCCCGATCGCACGACCTTCGCCGATGCGCTGGCGGTGCTGGCGAAGTACCGCATCGAGCCGCCCGCCGCGGTGCGCGCCCACCTCGAGAAGGGCGTGGCCGGCGGCATCGAGGAAACGCCGAAGCCCGGCGATCCCCGGCTGGCGCGCGTCGAGACCGTCATGGTGGCGACGCCGCAGCGCTCGCTCGACGCCGCGGCCGCCGTGGCGCGGGCACGCGGAATCGAGGTCGTGCAGCTGGGCGACAATCTCGAGGGCGAGGCGCGCGAGTTGGGCGCCGCGCACGCCAAGCTGGCGCTGGAGATCAAGGCGCGCGGCGGCAAGCCGACCGTCATCCTGTCGGGCGGCGAGACCACGGTGACGGTGCGCGGCAAGGGCCGCGGCGGTCGCAACGTCGAGTACCTGATGGCCGAGGCGATCGCCGCCGGCGGCGCGCCCGGGATCTTCGGCCTGGCCGCCGACACCGACGGCGTCGACGGTGCCGAGGACATCGCCGGCGGCGTGTTCGCGCCGGACACGCTGCAGCGCGCCCGCGCGCTTGGCCGCGATCCGCAGGCGATGCTCGAGGACAACGACGGGCACGGCTTCTTCGGCCTGCTGGGCGACAGCCTGGTGACCGGGCCGACCCGCACCAACGTCAACGACTTCCGCGCCACGCTGGTCGTGCCGTGACCGACTTCGCCGGCTCCTGCCACTGCGGCGCCGTGCAGGTCGTGCTGCACAGCAGCATGGCTCCGGAGGCGATGCGCGTCGGCCGCTGCGGCTGCAGCTTCTGCCGCCGCCACGGCGCGCGGACGATGGGCGACCGCAACGGCGCCGTCACGTTCCGCGCCGCGCCCGGCAGCCTCGCCCGCTACCGCTTCGGGCTCGGCATCACCGACTACCTGCTGTGCCGGTCCTGCGGCGCCTACCTCGGCGCGATCATGGACGACGAGGCCCGCACCATCGGTATCGTCAACGTCAACGCGCTCGACATCCGCGACCGCTTCGACCCGGCGCCGCCGCTGCACGACTACGACGGCGAGGACGAGGCCGGCCGGCGGGCCCGGCGGCGAAAGTTCTGGATGACGGCAACGGTCGTGGCCTAGGGTCGAGGCATGGCAATTCTCGGAGTTATCGCCGACGACTTCACCGGCGCCACCGACATCGCAGGCATGCTGGTCAAGAACGGCATGCGCACCATCCAGACCATCGGCATCCCGGCGCCCGGCGCGATCGCCGCCGACATCGACGCCGTGGTGGTGGCGCTGAAGTCGCGCTCGATCCCCGCGGCCGAGGCCGTCGCGCAGTCGCTGGCGGCGCTCGACGCGCTGAAGAAGGCCGGCTGCGTCCGCTTCTTCTTCAAGTACTGCTCGACCTTCGACTCGACCGACGCCGGCAACATCGGCCCGGTGGGCGACGCCCTGCTCGATGCGCTGGGCGCGAAGCAGGCGATCTACTGCCCGGCCTTCCCCGAGAACGGGCGCACCATCTTCTTCGGCCACCTGTTCGTCGGCGACCTGCTGCTCTCGGACTCGCCGATGCGGCACCACCCGCTCAACCCGATGACCGACGCCAGCCTGGTGCGCGTTCTGGCGCGACAGACCCCGCACAAGGTCGGCCTGGTGCCGCTCAAGCAGGTGCAGGCCGGCTCGGCGACGCTGCGCGGCGCGCTCGACAAGCTGGCGGCCGACGGCGTGCGCCACGTCGTCGTCGATGCCGTTGCCGACACCGACCTCGGGATCATCGGCGAGGCGGTCGGCGACGATGCGCTGGTCACCGGCGGGTCGGGCGTCGCGCTCGGCCTGCCCGCCGCCTACCGCCGGCGCGGGCTGATCGAGCACAAGGCGAATGCCGACGCCCTGCCGGCGCTCAAGGGCCCCGCCGCGGTGCTGGCGGGCTCCTGCTCGGCCGCGACGCTGGGCCAGATCGCGGCCTTCACGGGACAGCACCTGGTGCTCGACACCGACGCCATCTGCCGCGGCGAACCGGTCGCCGACAAGGCGCTGGCCTGGGCGCGCGAGCGGCTGGGCGAGGCGCCGATCCTGCTGTCGGCCAGCCAGTCGCCGGAAGCCGTGAAGGCGCTGCAGGGCAAGTACGGTGTCGACGGCTCGAGCCACGCCATCGAGGGCACGATGGCCCGCCTCGCGCGCGGCCTCGTCGCCGCCGGCGTGAAGCGGCTGGTCGTGGCCGGCGGCGAGACGTCGGGCGCCGTGGTCGGCGCGCTGGACGTGACGGCGCTGCGGATCGGGCCGGAGATCGACCCCGGCGTGCCGTGGACGGCGTCGGAAGGCGATAAGCCTCTCCTGCTCGCGCTGAAGTCCGGCAACTTCGGCACCCGGGATTTCTTCAGCAAGGCCTTCACCCGTCTATGAGCACCCAGGAAACCAAGACCCGCGAAGCGATCTGCGCGCTCGGCGCCAAGCTGGCGGCGCGCGGCCTCTGTCCCGGAACGTCGGGCAACATCAGCGCCCGGATCGACGATGGCTGGCTGATGACGCCGACCAACTCGTCGCTGGGCGAGCTGTCGCCCGGCCAGCTGTCGAAGATCGACCTGTCGGGCAAGCACGTGGCCGGCGATCCGCCGACCAAGGAAGCGCTGCTGCATCGCTCGGTCTACGACGTGCGGCCCAAGGACGGCGCCATCGTCCACCTGCACTGCACGCACGCCGTGGCGATCTCCTGCCTCGACCCGTCGTGCCACCACAATGCCGAGACGACGCTGCCGCCGATCACGCCCTACTTCGTGATGCGCGTCGGCAAGCTGCCGCTGGTGCCCTACTTCAAGCCAGGCGATCCCAAGCTGGCCGACGCGATCCGCGAGTACGCGCGCGGCCACCGCGCCGTGCTGCTGGCCAACCATGGCCCGGTCGTCGCCGGCACCTCGCTGTCGGCCGCCTCGGCCTCGATCGAGGAGCTGGAGGAAACCGCCAAGCTCCACCTGCTGCTCCAGGGCTTCAAGGTCCGGCAGCTGTCGGACGCCCAGGTCCGCGAGGTCGAGGAAGCCTACCCGTCTTGACCGGTGCGGCGATCGCCGCCGCCGCAATGAGGATCTGACCGAAGATGCCCAAGCTCGCCGCCAACCTGTCCTGGATCTACCAGGAGGTCCCGTTCCTGCAGCGCTTCGGCGCCGCCGCCGCCCATGGCTTCAAGGCGGTCGAGATCCTGTTCCCCTACGAGGCGCCGGCGGCCGACATCGCCGGAGAGCTGAAGAAGCACAAGCTGACCCAGGCGCTGTTCAACCTGCCGGCCGGCGATGCGAGCAAGGGCGAGCGCGGCTTTGCCGCCCTGCCCGGCCGCGAGGCCGACTTCGCCGCCGCGCTCGACAAGGCGCTCGACTACGCCCAGGCGCTCGAGTGCCGCACGCTGCACGTGATGTCGGGCATGATCGCGCCGGGCGCCGACGTGACGGCGATGCACCGCACCTTCGTCTCGAACCTCAGGATGGCCTGCGACCGCACCGCCAAGAGCGGCCTGACGCTGGTGCTCGAGCCGATCAACCACCGCGACATTCCCGGCTACTTCACCAACACCACGGCGCAGGTCGAGCGGATCATCGAGGAAGTCGGCGCGCCGCACCTCCGGCTGCAGCTCGACCTCTACCACCTGCAGGTCACCGAGGGAGACCTGCAGAAGCGCATGGAGCGGCTGTTCCCGCTGACCGCGCACGTCCAGATTGCCGGCAACCCCGACCGCAACGAGCCCGATCTCGGCGAGGTCAACCACCTCTACCTGCTCGACGTGCTCGACCGGCTGGGCTACGCGGGCCATGTCGGCCTCGAGTACAAGCCGCGCACCACCACCGCCGCCGGCCTCGGCTGGGCGGCCAAGTACGGCATCAAGGCGTAGCACCATGTCCGACAAGAACACCCCCGTCGTCGCCTTCGTGGGCCTGGGCTCGATGGGCCTCGGCATGGCGAAGAACCTCCTGAAGCACGGCCACAAGGTGATCGGCGTCGATCCGAGTGCCGCCGCCCGCGACGCCTTCACGGCAGCCGGCGGAACGACCGCGGCGACGCCCGCCGAGGCCGCGAAGACCGCCGACGTCGTCGTGCTGGCGGTCGTCAACGCGGGCCAGGTCGAGGCCGTGCTGTTCGGCGACGGCGGCGCGGCCGGAGCGCTGCGCCGCGGCGGCCTCGTGATCCAGTGCGCCACCGTGCCGCCGGCCTTCGCCCGCACGCTCGGCGAGCGGCTGGCCACGGCGGGCCACGACCTGCTCGACGCGCCGATGTCGGGCGGCCGCGCCCGCGCCGAGTCGGGCGAGCTCACCTTCATGGCCTCGGGCGCCCCGGCCGCCTTCGCCGCCGCCGAGTCGATCCTGTCGGCGACCTCGGCCAAGGTCTTTCGCCTGGGCGACGCGCCGGGCATCGGCTCGCTGGTCAAGACGGTGAACCAGCTGCTGGCCGGCGTGCACATCGCCACCGCCGCCGAGGCGATGGCGCTGGCCGCCAAGGCCGGCGCCGACACCCGCGCCGTCTACGAGGTGATCTCGGCCAGCGCCGGCAACTCGTGGATGTTCGGCAACCGCGTGCCGCACATGCTCGACGACGACTACGCGCCGCTCTCCGCCGTCGAGATCTTCGTCAAGGACCTCGGCCTCGTGCTCGGCACCGGGCACGAGCTACGCCTGCCGCTGCCGATGGCCGCGGCGGCGCACCAGCTGTTCCTCGCCGCGGCGGGCGCCGGCTGGGGCCGGCTGGATGACGCCGCCGTCGTCAAGGTCTACGAGGCAGCGGGCGACTTCAAAGTATCATCGCCGAAGAAGTAGACTATGGGCATGCATCGCGACCGCTTCACCAAGATCGTCGCCACGCTTGGCCCCGCCAGTTCCAGCCCGGAGCGCCTCAAGGCGCTGTTCGAGGCCGGCGCCGACGTCTTCCGCCTCAACTTCAGCCACGGCACGCCGGATGACCACCGCCAGCGGGTCGACATGCTGCGGATGCTGGAGAAGGAGTACCGGCATCCGGTCGCCATCCTGATGGACCTGCAGGGGCCGAAGCTGCGGCTCGGCACCTTCGCGAAGGGGCCGGTCGAGCTGGCGAAGGGCCAGCGGCTGCGCCTCGACATGCAGGCGACGCCGGGGACCGACAAGCGCGTCCCCCTGCCCCATCCCGAGATCTTCAAGGCGGCGCGGCCCGGCGGCCTGCTGCTGATCGACGACGGCAAGGTTAGGCTGCGCATCGTCGCGCACGACGACGACACGATCGACACCGAGGTCGAGGTGCCGGGCACGATCAGCGACCGCAAGGGCGTCAACTTGCCCAACCTCGTGATCCCGCTGTCGGCGATGACGGCCAAGGACCACCGCGACCTGACCTTCGGCCTGTCGCTCGGCGTCGACTGGGTGGCGCTGTCGTTCGTGCAGCACGCCGTCGACATCGCCGATCTAAAGAAGCTGGTGGCCGGCCGCGCCGCGGTGATGGCCAAGCTGGAGAAGCCGGCGGCGATCGACCACCTCGACGAGATCATCGAGCAGAGCGACGGCATCATGGTGGCGCGCGGCGACCTCGGCGTCGAGATGCCGCCCGAGGCCGTGCCGCCGCTGCAGAAGCGCATCCTCGCGGCCTGCCGCGTCGCCGGCAAGCCGGCCATCGTCGCCACCCAGATGCTCGATTCGATGGTCCACTCGCCGACCCCGACGCGCGCCGAGGCGTCGGACGTGGCGACCGCGGTCTACGACGGCACCGACGCGGTGATGCTGTCGGCCGAGTCTGCGTCCGGCGACTACCCGGTCGAGGCGGTCACCATGATGGACCGCATCCTGAAGAGCGTCGAAGGCGACCCGCTATACCGCAAGCTGATGGACGCCAGCCGGCGCGAGCCGGACGCCACCACCGCCGACGCGATCAGCGCGGCGGCGCGGCAGTGCGCCCACACCCTGTCGGCGGCGGCGATCGTCACCTACACCAACACCGGATCGACCACCCTGCGCGCGGCGCGCGAGCGGCCCGACGTCCGGATCCTCTGCCTGACGCCCAACCTCGACACCGCCCGGCGGCTGACGTTGGCCTGGGGCGTGCACGCGGTGCACGGCGCGGACGCCCACAATTTCGGCGACATGGTGGCACGGGCCGTGCGGGTCGCCCGCCAGGAAGGCCTCGCGAAGGAAGGCGAGCGACTGGTGATCACCGCCGGCGTGCCGTTCGGCACACCGGGGGCCACGAATATCCTTAGAATCGCCTACGTCTGACCGCGAAAAAGCACGGGGATGGGGGCGACGTTGCAGCCGTAACGTCGTGAACCCGAAGCATTCCCGAGGCGAACCGTGAAGCGCAAAGCAACGGCGGCGACCCGCCCCTTCCGTCCCGACGCCCTCACCTGGATCGATTACCTGGTGATGGGCGCGATCGCCCTCACCTTCCTGGCGATCGCCAGCACCACGGTCGGTCATGCCAAGGCGAACTCGACCCTGGCCCCCGCCGCGCAGGCCCAGTCGCAGACCGTGGGCGCCAAGACGCGCTAGTCGCGCGGCCGCTTGTCGATCACGCGGCGCGCCTTGCCCATCGAGCGCTCGACGCCGCCCGGTTCCACGATCTCGATCTCGGCCGACAGGCCGCACATCCCCTTCAGGTGTTTCGCCAGCCCCGTCGCCGCCTCGGCCAGCGCCGCCGGGTCCAGCGCCTCGCGCGCCTCGACCCGGACCTTGAGGTCGTCGAGCGCGCCGGTCCGCGTCAGCTCGATCAGGTAGTGGCCGGTCAGGCGCGGGTCGCGCAGGATCTGCTCCTCGACCTGGCTGGGGAACAGGTTGACGCCGCGCACGATCAGCATGTCGTCGCTGCGCCCGGTGATCCGCGCCATGCGGCGCATCGCGGTCACCGACCCGGGCAGCAGCCGCGTCAGGTCGCGCGTGCGATAGCGGATCACCGGCATCGCTTCCTTGGTCAGCGACGTGAAGACCAGCTCGCCGGGCTGCCCGTCGGCCACCGGCTGGCCGGTCTCGGGATCGACGATCTCGGGATAGAAATGGTCCTCCCAGACCGTCGGGCCGTCCTTGCTCTCGACGAACTCGCAGGCGACGCCGGGTCCCATCACCTCGCTCAGCCCGAAGATGTCGACCGCGTCGATCCCGGTACGGGTCTCGATCTCGCGCCGCATGCCCTCGGTCCACGGCTCGGCGCCGAAGATGCCGATGCGCATCGCGGTGTCGCGCGGGTCGATGCCCTGGCGCTCGAACTCCTCGGCCACCGCCAGCATGTAGGACGGCGTCATCAGCACGACGCGGGCGCCGAACTCGCGGATCAGCTGGACCTGGCGCTCGCCGAACCCGCCCGACATCGGCACCACCGTGCAGCCCAGCCGCTCGGCGCCGTAGTGCGCGCCCAGCCCACCGGTGAACAGGCCGTAGCCGTAGGCGTTGTGGATGATGTCGCCCGGCCGCGCCCCGCCGGCATGCAGCGAGCGCGCCATCAGCTCGGCCCACAGCGCGATGTCGCGCGCCGAGTAGCCGACCACGGTGGGCCGCCCGGTGGTGCCGCTCGACGCGTGGATGCGCACGCACTTCTCGCGAGGGATGGCGAACATGCCGAACGGGTAGGCGTCGCGCAGGTCGGCCTTGGTGGTGAAGGGAAAGCGGCGCAGGTCGTCGAGCGTGCGCAGGTCGTCGGGATGCACCCCCGCGGCGTCGCAGCGCGCCCGGTACGGCGCCTGGTTCTCCCAGGCGTGACGCAGCGCGCTGCGCAGCCTCTCGAGCTGCAGCGCCCGCAGCGCGTCGAGCGACAGGTCGGTCTCGGGGAACAGCGTCCTGGTCATGGCTTACCCGAAGCAAGGCGACGATAGGCATAGCCCAGGCCGATCAGCGCGGCGCCGAGGCCGAGGAAGGAGAACACGCGCAGCAGGCCCTTGAGGCCCGCCATGTCGATCACGAAGACCTTGACCACCACGAGGCAGACCAGCGCCATGCCGGCGTGGCGCAGCGCCGCCGTGCCGCGCCGCAGGCCGAGCCCCAGCAGGGCGACGCCGAACAGCAGCCATACCGCCGAGTAGGCGTAGAGCTCGCCCGATCCGATGCCCCGCCGCGACAGGGCGGGATCGAACAGGTGGCGCACCTCCAGCGTGATCCAGACGAAGGCCAGCACCAGCGCCGCCGCCTCGGTGAGAACCGCCGCCGGCCGGGCCGGCTCGCCGTCGATCCAGCGCCGCGCCACGACGGCCAGCGCCGCCGGCGCGGCGTAGGCCAGCAGCAGTGCGTTGAGCAGCGGCCACGATCCCACGTCGGTCTTCACGAAGACCGGGTTGCCGACCAGCACCTGGCCGACCATCACCAGCGCCAACGCCGCGCTCCCGGCCAGGCGCCACGCCCACAGCGTCACCGGCGACGGCCGGGCGCGGTTCATCCAGAGCGCCGCCACGGCGAAGCCGCCCCAGACCAGGCCGTAGACGGCGCGTTCGAGGAACTCGGCCCGCGGCGTGTCCATCGCCGCGCCGTGGAACAGGCTGCGCACCTCCAGCGTCGCCAGCGTCAAGGCCAGCAGCGCGATCGCCGCCTCGGTGGCTTGCAGCAGGCGCGGATCGTTGCCCGTCGCCAGCGCTCGCCGCCCGACCCACAGGGCGGCGATCGCCGCGCCGTAGCCCCACAGCATCCAGTTGACCACCGGCGTCACGCCCAGCGGGTAGCGCAGTACCTCGGGATTGAGCACGAAGCGGACGACCACCGCGGCGAGCAGCGGCCAGCACAACCGCCGCATCGCCTCGAGGTCGAGCCGGCGCGCGATGTGGGCGACCGCCGCGAACTCGACGGCGTAGGCCACCGTGATCCATTCGCGGCGCAGCTCCAGCGCGATCGCCACGGCGACGAAGAAGGCGACACCGGCCGCCAGCAGGCCGATCGCCTCGGCCGCGCCCGGCATGGCGTCGCGCCAGCGCACCAGCCGCTCGGCGCCGACCAGGAACGGCGCGGCGAGCGCGATCGCGATCAGGCCCCACGGCGTGCCGGGCGCGCTGTCGCGCAGCACGTACCAGCACAACAGGAAGTGACCGAGCGCCGCCCCGACCGACAGCGCCGCCCAGAAGCCCGGCCGCGCCGCGTTCCACAGCAGCGCGAACGCCGCCGCGGTCCACAGCCCGCCGAGCAGGCCGGCGGTCCAGGCAAATCCCGCGAGGTCGCGGCAGAGGACCAGGGCCGCCAGCGACAGCAGCGGCGGCAGGACCGCCACCACCTGGAAGCGCGGCGTCCAGCGCGCCAGGGCGTAGAGCCCGATGCCGTGCGCCGCCAGCGCCAGCCAGCCCGCGACCTGCTCGCCCTCGTCCTGCGCCACGAGGCCGACCAGCAGCCCGCCGGTCACGCCCAGCGCCAGCCAGACGAGCAGCGCGACCTCGCTGCGCGGGTTGTCGTTCTCCTGCAGCCGTCGCCAGGTCGCCCAGGTGAACAGGCCGGCGACCGCCACCTCGAAGGCACAGACCCACGCCAGGCCGCCGGCCCACGACTGCATCCAGGCCAGCGTCCACAGCACCGTGCCCGCCAGCACGCCCCAGCCGAGCGGCCACCAGCCGCGATGGCGGATCACCGCCAGCGTGCCCGCCGCGATCGCCAGCAGGTAGCCGAACAGGACCGGCGTGTTGGGCGACTGGCTGCCGATGATCGCCGGGCTGGCGAAGCCGCCGACGAAGGCGAGGCCGGCGACGAAGATGCCGTGGCGCAGGGCGACGCCGATCGCGAAGGCGGTCAGCGCCAGCGCGCCGCCGCCGGCCACCGGGCGCGAGATCAGCTCGTAGAGCGCGACCGCCGCGAACAGCGCGCCGTACAGCGAGGCGACGCCGGCGCCGGCCAGCGCCTGCGCCACCCGGTCGTCGCGCGCGCGCAGGCGCTCGGCGCCGGCGATCAGGGCGAAGCCGAACACGGCCGCCAGCAGCACGCGCACCGGCGGCGAGAGGTAGCCCTGCTCGATCGAGTAGCGGACGAGGAAGATGCCGGCGAGCGCCAGCGTGATCGCGCCCAGCCAGACGAAGACCCGTGCGCCCAGCTTCTGGTCCCAGCCGCTGGGTCCCGCCGCCGGCAGCGCGACGGCCGGCGCGACTGGGGGGAGCATCGGCGGCAGTTCGAACGGCGGCGGCAGCTCGGGCGTCGCGACAGGCTCGGGCGCCGCGGCCTCGACGGCCGGCGACGGTTCCGCTGCCGGCAACGGCATTGGCAGCGGGGTGACGGCCAGCTGCCGCTTCAGCCGGCCGACCTCGTCGGCCAGCCGTTCGTTCTGGGCCTTCAACCGCGCGGTCTGCACCAGCGCGATCATGGCCATCAGGGGCGTGCCGATGGCCCAGGCGATCCCGACCAGGATGAGAAGGATCTCCTCCACGGGATCGCCGCTGCCGGCCGCCGCCTGCCCGCCCTACTCCGCGGCGACGCGGTTGGCCTGGCCGGCGAAGGCGGCGCGGTTGTCGCGCGCGACCTGGCCGCGCTTCACGACCAGCCGGTGGTTCTCCTTGCGGGCGGCGCGCTTGATGTCGGCCAGCGCATCGCCGTCGCACAGCACGAGGTCGGCGCTGTTGCCCTCGCGGATCCGGCCCTCGTTCGACAGCCGCATCAGGTCGGCCGCGCTGGCCGTCGCGAAGAACAGCGAATCGCGGGCCGAGATGCCGATCTCGCACATGTACTCGAGCTCGCGCGCGTTCTCGCCGTGGCGGTTGTGCGGCGTGCCGGCATCGGTGCCCATCGCGATGCGGCCGCCCGCCTTGTAGTACATCTTGATCGAGGCGATGTGGCGGTCGAACACGCGGCGCGCCTTGTCGATCACGTAGTCGGGGATCGAGCGGTCGCCGTCGTCGTAGCCCTTGAGGATGTTCTTCACCGCGGCCAGCGTCGGCACCAGCCACACGCCGCGCTCCTTCATCTCGGTCACGCACTCCTCGGTCATGAAGATGCCGTGCTCGATCGAGTCGATGCCGCCGCGCACCGCGTTGAGGATGCCGAGCGCGCCCTGGGCGTGGCTGGCGCAGCACTTGTGGAAGCGGTGCGCCTCGCTGATCCCGGCCTTCATCTCCTCGGCCGAGTAGTGGGCGTCCTCGGGATTGACGCCGGGCGTCATAACGCCGCCTGTCGCCATGATCTTCACCAGGTCGGAGCCGGCATGGACCTGCTCGCGCACCGCCTTCACGACCTCGTCGATGCCGTCGGCGACGCGACCGGTGCGGTTGCCATGGCCGCCGGTCATGCAGATCATGCGGCCGGCGCAGCGCATCGTCGGCCCGAGGAAGCGGCCGGCGTTGTAGGCGTCGCGGATCGCGAACTCGATGTAGTCCTTGCCGCC
Source organism: Pseudomonadota bacterium (assembly GCA_020160955.1). Lineage (GTDB taxonomy): Bacteria > Pseudomonadota > Alphaproteobacteria > Reyranellales > Reyranellaceae > Reyranella. The sequence goes on along the minus strand of JAIUOX010000022.1, from coordinate 7,081 downwards.
GCAGTCGCGCACCGCGGTGATGCCGCCTTCCAGCGTCGCCCGCATCAGCTCCATGCCGCGCACCGTCAGCTGCGCCGCGCTCATGCGGTCCTGCACCGCGCCCGGGTTGCCCTCGGCGCCCGACAGCGAGTGGACGTGGCAGTCGATGATGCCCGGGATCAGCGTGCCGCCCGCGGTGTCGACCCGCTCGCCCGCGAAGCCGGCGAACTCGCCCGCCGCGGCGACCCGCTTGATCTTGCCGTCCTCTTCGAGGACCGCCTGGCCATCGAGAACCTTCTCGCCGTCAAATACGCGACCGCCGACATACAACGTGGCCATTTGCCTGATCCCTCGGGAATGGATGGTGAGCGCGAAGTCTGCCCGCGCGCCCGCGGGGCCGCAACCCGCGGCGCCCGCCCGGGGTCCGCCTAGCGCCCGGCCGTGCGCTGGTCGCACCCCAGCGGATCGGCCGGCTTGTCCCCGCCGAGAGCCTTCATCCGCTCGATTTCATCGTCAATGCCCGGGATGTGCGGATTGTATCGCCGGGCCAGTTCGAAGGCCGCGACGGCGCGCGCGTACTCGCCCTGCTCGGCCCGGATCATGCCCAGTCCCGAGTAGGCGCCGAAGTGCCGGGGCTCGCGCTTCAGCGTCTCGCAGATGTCCGACAGCGACGCCTTGAAGTTGCCCATCAGCCAGTAGGCCGTCGCGCGCTTGTTCCACGCCTCGCTGAGGTCGGGCGCCACCGCGATCAGCTGCGTGAAGGTCTCGACCGACTGCCTGTACTGCGCCTGCTGCATCTCGGCGATGCCGCGCATCATCATTTCCCGCTTCGATCCCTCGGGGGCCAGGATCCATTGCTCCCAGATCGCCGCCTCGATCGCCTGGACCGCCATCGGGTCGGTCGCGGTCTGCAGCTTGGCGAACAGGGTGTCGAGCATCGTGGCGCTCCCGGTTTGAGCCATTGCACCCGACCCGAGGATCAGCCCGACCAGGAGCGCGAGGCACACCCGCAGGCAGGCCATCGCGTGGTCAGCCGAGCGCGGCCGGCGCAGGACCGCCGGTCGCCCAGTCGAGCAGTTCCACCGTGTGCACCACCGGCAGGCCGGTGCCGCCCGCGATGTTGCCGATGCAGCCGAAGTTTCCGGCCGCGATCACGTCGGGCTGCAGGCTCTCGATGTTGGCCACCTTGCGGTCGCGCAGGCGACGCGACAGCTCGGGCTGCAGCACCTGGTAGGTCCCCGCCCAGCCGCAGCACAGGTGGCTCTCCGGCACGTCGCGCACCGTGAAGCCTGCCTCGCGCAGGAGCCGTTTCGGCGGCTCGATCAGTTTCTGGCCGTGCTGCATGGAACAGGCGGCATGATAGGCGACGGTGAGCGGCCGCGGGGTCACGTTCGCGAGACCGACCTCGACCATCACCTCGCTGATGTCGCGGGCCAGCGCGGCGACCTGCGCCGCGCGGTCCTTCCACGCCGGGTCATCGCCCAGCAGGGTGGCGTAGTCCTTGACCGTGGTGCCGCAGCCCGAGGCGTTGATCACGATGGCATCGAGCCCGGCGCCGTCGATCTCGCGCATCCACGCCTCGACGTTGCGGCGGGCCAGCGCCACGGCCTGGTCCTTGTCACCGACATGCAGCACCGACGAGCCGCAGCAGCCCGAGCCCGCCACGTTCACCACCTCGACGTCGTGGCGCGTCAGCAGCCGCACGGTCGCCTCGTTGACCTCGGGCGCCAGGACCTGCTGGCCGCAGCCCGGCATCAGGGCCACCCGCTTGCGCCGCAGCCCCGCGGCCGGGAAGGTCTGGGGCCGGTCGACCGGCGACGGCCCGGGCACGCGGTCGGGCACCGCCTCCAGCATAGCGCGCAGGCGGCGCAGGAACGTCGCGCCGCCGGGATCGGCGCTGCGCGCCGGCAACAGCGGCGCCAGCGGCTTGGCCAGCCGGCCGAGCACGAGGCTCCAGCGGAACGCCGCCGGCCGCGGCATCAGCCACGCCAGCCAGCGCCGCATCAGCCGGTCGGGCAGCGGCCGCGCGTAGGTCTCCTCGATGTGGTGCCGGCCGTGATCGACCAGGTGCATGTAGTGCACGCCCGACGGACAGGTCGTCATGCACGACAGGCAGGACAGGCAGCGGTCGACGTGGCGGACTTCCGACGCGGTCGGCGCGCGGTCGCCCTCCAGCATCGACTTGATCATGTAGATCCGGCCGCGCGGACTGTCGCGTTCGTCGCCCAGCAGCACGAAGGTCGGGCAGGTCGCGGTGCAGAAGCCGCAATGCACGCACTTGCGCAGGATGTGCTCGCTGCGCGCGGTCTCGGGATCGGCGAGCTGGGCCAGGGTGAAGTTGGTCTGCATCGCTCAGCCCATGCGCCCGGGATTGAACAGCCGCTTCGGGTCGAAGCTCTCCTTCACCCGGCCGGCGAGCGCCGCCAGCGCCGCCGCCTGCGGCTGGAACACCGGCACCGCCGCGCGCACCGCCTCCGGCGCGCGCACCAGCGTGGCATGGCCGCCGGTCGCACCCAGCGCGCCGCGCACGATCACGGCATCGCCGTCGGCGCTGGGCGGCAGGGCCAGCCAGACCAGCCCGCCCGACCAGTCGTAGAAGGCGTTCGCCTGCGGCCGCTGCGCCCGGATGCGCGCCACCACGGCGGGCCCCTCGGTCGGCGGGCACGAGATCTTCCAGACGATGGCGTCGGCCAGCGACACGAACGGCGCGACGTCGCGCACCTCGCGCCAGAAGGCGCGGCTCTCCAGGGTCCCGAGTTCCTCCTGCCGCGTGCCGACGCCGGCCAGCGCCTCGCGCAGGCCCTTGAGACGCGCCTCGACCGACGGCGCCACGCCCTCGAGGCGCAGCGCGGTGCGGCCCTCGACGTGGGCCGCGCCGGAGACTTCGTGCGAGCTGCCCATCGCGGCGCACATCGCCTTGACCGCCGCCGCGTCGTCCAGCCCGTGCAGCACCAGCGTGCGCGTCTGGTCGGGCGCCGGCAGCACCTTGACGGAGACCTCGTCGAGCACGGCCAGCGTGCCCCACGACCCGGCCAGCAGCTTCGACAGGTCGTAGCCGGTGACGTTCTTCATCACCCGGCCGCCCGACTTGAAGGCCTCGCCGCGGCCGTTGACGCCGCTGAAGCCCAGCAGGTGGTCGCGCGCCGCCCCCGCCGACAGGCGGCGCGGCCCGGCCCAGTTGCCCATGATGGTGCCGACCAGCGTGCCCTGCCCCGCCTCGCCGCCCAGCAGCGGCCCGAGGTCGGGCGGCTCGAAGGCCAGCATCTGGTTGCGCTGGGCGAGCAGCGCCTCGACCTCGCGGATCGGCGTGCCGGCGCGCAGCGTCACCACCAGTTCCTCGGGGGCGTAGTCGACGATGCCGGAGATTCCCGACAGGTCGAGCACGTGGTCGCAGCGCATCGGCCTGCCGAGCGCGGTCTTGCTGCCGGTGCCGCGCACGTCGAGCGTCGCGCCTTCGGACAGCGCCCATTCCACCGCCTGCCGCAACTCGCCGGCATCGCGCGGCCTCATCGTCTCGCCCATGACCTAGAACCGCGGGATGTCGGGAAAGGGAATCTTGTTCTGGTGCACGACCAGCCGGCCGAGCTCGGCGCAGCGCCGCAGCTTGGGGAACACCTTGCCGGGGTTGAGCAGGTGGTCGGGATCGAAGGCGCACTTCACGCGCATCTGCTGGTCGAGGTCGATCTCGGTGAACTGCTCGACCATGAGGTCGCGCTTCTCGATGCCGACGCCGTGCTCGCCGGTCAGCACGCCGCCGACCCGCACGCACAGCCGCAGGATGTCGGTGCCGAACGCCTCGGCCTTCTCGAGCTGGCCGGGATCGTTGGCGTCGAACAGGATCAGCGGGTGGAGGTTGCCGTCGCCGGCATGGAATACGTTGACGACGCGCAGGCCGTGCTGCTTCGACAGCGCCCGCATCTCGGCCAGCACCTCGACCAGGCGGCCGCGCGGCACCGAGCCGTCGAGGCACATGTAGTCGGGGCTGATCTGGCCGACCGCCGGAAACGCCGCCTTGCGGCCGGCCCAGAACAGCACGCGCTCCTGCTCGTCCTGGCTGACCCGCACCGTGGTCGCGCCGCGCTCGCGGGCGATCGCCGCCACGCGCTCGACCAGGTAGTCGACCTCGACCGGCGGGCCGTCCAGCTCGACGATCAGCAGGCCCTCGACGTCGAGCGGGTAGCCGGCGCCGACATAGGCCTCGGCGCACTTGATGGCGTCGGCGTCCATCATTTCCATGCCACCCGGGATGATGCCGGAGGCGATCACGGCGGCGACGCAGTCGGCGGCGCCCGCCTCGGTCGGGAAACCGAGCAGCACGGCGCGCGCCGTCGACGGCTTGCGCAACAGCCGCACCGTCACCTCGGTGACGACGCCCAGCAGCCCTTCCGAGCCGGTCATCAGGCCCATCAGGTCGTAGCCCTCGGCGTCGAGGTGCTTGCCGCCCAGCCGCACCACCTCGCCGGTCATCAGCACCATCTCGATGCCCAGCAGGTTGTTGGTCGTGAGGCCGTACTTGAGGCAGTGCACGCCGCCCGAGTTCTCGGCGACGTTGCCGCCGATCGAGCAGGCGATCTGCGAGCTGGGATCGGGCGCGTAGTAGAAGCCCTCGTGCTCGACCGCCTTGGTGATGCCGAGGTTGGTGACGCCGGGCTGCACGCGGGCGCAGCGGTTAGCGTAGTCGATCTCGATCACCCGGTTGAACTTGCCCATGCCCAGCAGGATCGCGTCGCCGACCGGCATCGAGCCGCCCGACAGCGAGGTGCCGGCGCCGCGCGGCACGACCTTCACGCCGCTGTCCTGGCAGTAGCGCAGGATCGCCGCGACCTGGGCCACCGTCTCGGGCAGCACCACGACCAGCGGCATCTGGCGGTAGGCCGACAGCGCGTCGCACTCGTAGGGCCGCATGCCGTCGAGATCGTCGATCACGCCCTCGCCCGGCACGATGGCGCGCAAGGCGGCGACGATCTCGGACCGGCGGGCGAGAATGGCGGGATCGAGCGGCGGCATCTGCATGCCCGATCCTTACGCCAAATGAAAAAGCGGCGGAAGCCGGTGGCTCCGCCGCTTGTTTCGAGACCGGAAGGTCCGGCTGCTCAGCCCTGGCGGGCCTTGAAGCGCGGGTTGGTCTTGTTGATCACGTAGACACGGCCCTTGCGGCGGACGATGCGGCTGTCCTTGTGGCGGGCCTTCACGGACTTCAGCGAATGACGGATCTTCATGGCACTTCTCAACAAAAAGCCCCGGCCGAGCCGGGGGAATTCCGAAAGCGGGCGGAAAATACGGACCCGCCGGGCTCCCGTCAACCCGCCTGAGGGTAGATAATTATCAATGTTCTGAAGGGCTTGCGCCCCGGCCCGGGTGCCCCGGGGACGATTCCGTGCTGAATTGGCCGTCCCGACCCTTTACGGAGCCCCGCGCGCCATGTCCACGCTCACCCTCGCCCAGGCCAACCGCATCATCGAGGTGGCCCTCGCCAAGGCGCGCGAGATGAAGATCAAGCCGCTGTCGGTGGCGGTGCTGGACGCCGCCGGCCACGTCCGCGCAATGCAGCGCGAGGACGGCGCCAGCATGTTCCGCAACGACGTCGCCGTGGGCAAGGCGTGGGCCGCCGTCGGCATGGGCGTCGCCAGCCGCACGCTGCTGCAGCGCGCCAAGGAGAACCCGCAGTTCTTCGGCGCGCTCTCGGCGACGGCGCAGGGCAAGTTCCTGCCGCAGACCGGCGCGGTCGTGATCAAGGACAAGGACGGCACCGTGCTGGGCGCCGCGGGCGCCAGCGGCGGCACCGGCGACGAGGACGAGGCGGTGTGCATCGCCGGCGTCGAGGCCGTGGGCCTGAGCCACGGCTGAGGCCGCGCGCCCTCCCTACTCTTCCGGTTCCGTCGTGAACTCGAGCGGGTGACCGGCCTGGCGGCCGGCATTGGTCGCCTCGGTCGCCTTGCTCTCGGCGATGTCGCGCGTGTAGGCCGCGACCACGCAGGCGCCGCGGCGGTGCGCGGTCATCATGACGCGGTAGGCCTGGTCCTCGCTCATGCGGAAGACGCCCATCAGGACGCCAACCACGAACTCGCGCGGCGTGTAGTCGTCGTTGACGAGGATCACCTTGTACAGCCGCGGCTGCTCGATCTTCGGCTTGGCGATCGTGTCCGGGGCAATGGTGTCCGGCTTGACGTCGATCTCGCTCATCGTCCGTCTCCAGCGGGTGCCTGGGCCGCCAAGCTTACGGCGGTCCGCAGACCCTTCGCCAGCCCCCGCGAGGTCTACAAGGTGGCGGCGATCACGCTTCGCTTGCTCCCCGTTCGGCCGGCAGCGTCGCCGCGCGCTCCTTCAGAACATGCTTCAGGATCTTGCCTGTCGAGCCGGCCGGGAATGCGTCCAGGGCGACGATCCGGCTCGGCCGCTTGTAGGCGGTGAGCAACGGGTCGGCGTAGGCCCGCACGTCGGCGACGGTGGCATTCGCGCCGGGCAGCAACTGCACGAAGGCGACGACCTCCTCGTTGGCATCGACGGCGCGCCCGACCACCGCGGACTGCAGGACCGCCGGGTGGCCGTTGAGCACCGCCTCGATCTCCGCCGGGTAGACGTTGAAGCCGGAGCGGATGATCATCTCCTTGAGCCGGCCGACGATGTAGAGGAAGCCGTCGACCGAGCGCGCGAGATCGCCGGTGCGGAACCAGCCTTCGCCGTCGACCGCCGCCGCCGTGAGGTCGGGCGCGCGGTAGTAGCCCAGCATGACGTTGGGGCCGCGCACGTGCAGCTCGCCGATCTCGCCGTCGCCGGCGAGCGAGCCATCGCCCTTGACCAGCCGTACCTCGACGCCCGGCAGGACCCGCCCCACGGTCTCGTCGGGACGCGGATCTTCCAGCCGCACCATCGCGATGGTGGGCGAACACTCGGTGATGCCAAAGGCGTTGCTGAGCGACACACCGAGCTCTTCCTCGACACGCCGCTTGAGCGCGGGATCGAGAGGCGCGCCGGCCACGCTGGCGCGGCTGAGGCGGCCGGCGTCGAGGCGATCGAGCTTCGCGGTCGCCTTGTGGGCCAGCAGGCGCTGGTAGGTCGCGGGAACGCCCGACAGCACCGTGATGCGACCGCTCGCCAGCGC
>JAIUOX010000021.1 GCA_020160955.1 Pseudomonadota bacterium | reverse complement strand
CCAGGCGGGTCTTCAGGTCGTCGAAGGCGCTGGCGTCGCACTGGTCGACCCCGGCCAGCGCCAGCAGGTAGTTCTCGAGAATCCGGTCGACTCGTCCTCTCGCTTCACCCGGCACCACGCGACCCCTTGCTGAACGGCAGAACAGTCAGTGTCGCTGAAGAAGCTGCGACGTTTCGGTGACAAAACGCACGTTCGCGCGAGAGGCGGCCGGGCCGGTTGACATCTTCCGGCGGACGATGAAGTTTGCACGGTATGTGCTTGGAAATACGTCCATGAGCGATCCTGCTTCCCTCCGCGGCATCACCCTGTTCGCCGGCCTGTCCGACGCCGACCTCGCGACGGTCGCGGCGTCGTGCACCGTGCGCACCTTCGAGAAGCAGGCGCAGATCCTGGGCGAGCAGGAACAGACGACCGACCTGTTCTTCATCCTCGACGGCACCGTGCGCGCCACCAGCTACACCGAAGCCGGACGCGAGGTGATCTTCAACGAGTTCCACGCCGGCGAGATGATCGGCGAGTTCTCGGCGATCGACGGGCGGCCGCGCTCCTCGAGTGTCATCGCGGTGACCGACTGCAAGCTGGCGCGCATGACCCGCGACCGCTTCCTGCAGGTGCTCGAGGGCAACGGCAAGCTGGCGGTGCGGCTGGCGCAGCACCTGGTCGGCAAGATCCGGCAACTGTCGGAGCGCGTGTTCGAGGTCAGCGCGCTGGCGGTGCGCGAGCGCATCCGCCGCGAGCTGCTGCGCCTGTCCAAGGACGGCACCGAGTTCCGCAACGGCATCGTCATCCGGCCGGCACCGACCCATTACGAGATCGCCGCCCGCATCGGCTCGCACCGCGAGGCGGTGACGCGCGAGTTCAATCGCCTCGAGGCCGCCGGCATCGTCGAGGTGCGGCGGCGCCAGCTCCGCATCATCGACATCGGCAAGCTGCAGGCCAGCGAGGATCACGGCGTTTGACGCTCCTGCCCGCCTGTGGTCCGAATGGGCCACCTGACGCGGGAGCAACTCGGTGAGCGACAAGACCTACGGCTTCGAAACCCTGTCGGTGCATGCCGGCGCCGCGCCCGACCCGACGACGGGCGCGCGGGCCCTGCCGATCTACCAGACCACCGCCTACGTCTTCGACGACGCCGACCACGCCGCGGCGCTGTTCAACCTGCAGACCGTTGGCTTCATCTATTCCCGGCTGACCAACCCGACCAACGCCGCGCTGGAAACCCGGCTGGCGACGCTGGAGGGCGGTCGCGGCTGCACCGTCACCAGTTCCGGTCACGCCGCGCAGCTGCTGGCCCTGTTCCCGCTGATGTCGCCGGGCGCCGAGATCGTCGCCTCGTCGCGGCTCTACGGCGGCTCGCTGCAGCAGATGAAGAACACCTACCCGAAGTTCGGCTGGTCGGCACGGATCGTCGACGCCGACGAGCCGGAGAACTTCCGCCGCGCCGTCACCCCCAACACCCGCGCCTTCTTCATCGAGAGCCTCGCCAATCCCGGCGGCGTGGTCAGCGACATCGAGGCGATCGCCCGCATCGCCGAGGACGCGGGCGTGCCGCTGCTGGTCGACAACACCATGGCGACGCCGTGGCTGTGCCGGCCGATCGACCACGGCGCGACGCTGGTCGTCCACTCGACCACCAAGTTCCTGAGCGGCACCGGCACCGCGATGGGCGGTGCCGTCGTGGACTCCGGCAAGTTCGACTGGTCGAAGGCGGCGAAGTTCCCGAGCCTCGCCGGCCCGGAGCCGGCCTACCACGGTCTCAACTTCCACGAGACGTTCGGCGACATGGCCTACACCTTCCACGGTCACGCCGTGGGCCTGCGCGATCTCGGCCCGACCCAGGCGCCGTTCAACGCGTGGCTGACCATGCTCGGCATGGAGACGCTCGGCCTGCGCATGGAGCGCCACTGCGCCAACGCGCTGAAGGTGGCGCAATTCCTCGAGACGCATCCCGCCGTGGCCTGGGTCAACTACGCCGGCCTGCCGTCCAACAAGTACCACGCCCTGGCCGCCAAATACCTGCCGCGCGGCGCCGGATCGGTCTTCACCTTCGGCGTCCGGGGCGGTTACGATGTCGGCGTGAAGGTGGTCGACAGCGTCGAGTTGTTCTCGCATCTCGCCAACATCGGCGACGCCAAGAGCCTGATCATCCATCCCGCCTCGACGACGCATCGCCAGCTCTCCGAGGAGCAGCGCGTCGCCGCCGGCGCCGGTCCCGACGTGCTGCGCCTGTCGATCGGGATCGAGACGGTCGACGACATCATCGCCGACCTCGCCCAGGCGCTGGAGAGGGCTACCGCACCATGATGAGCCAGGCCGACAACGAGTTCCTGACCCGCAGCGGCCCCGGCACGCCGATGGGCGACCTGCTGCGGCGGTTCTGGATGCCGGCGCTGCTCTGCGAGGAACTGCCGGAGCGCGAGGGGCCGCCCAAGCGGATCAAGATCCTCGGCGAGGACCTGCTGGCCTTCCGCGACAGCAACGGCCGCATCGGCATCGTTGAGCCGCGCTGCCCGCACCGCGGCGCCGAGCTGTACTACGGCCGCAACGAGGATTGCGGCCTGCGCTGCGTCTACCACGGCTGGAAGTTCGACGTGGACGGCAACTGCGTCGACCTGCCGACCTCGCCGCCCGAGTCGGGCTACAAGGACACCATCAAGCTCAAGGCCTACCCGACCCGCGAGTGGTCGGACATCGTCTGGGTCTACATGGGTCCGCGCGAGACCATGCCGGAGCTGCCGCAGCTCGAGATGGGCCTGCTGCCGGCCGGCAGCCGCTTCGTCACCAAGAAGTGGCAGGACTGCAACTGGGTGCAGAGCCTCGAGGGCGCGATCGACACCTCGCACTTCTCGTTCCTGCACATGGTGCTGACCAAGGATCCCGAGGCGGCGCGCGCGGCGATGGCGAAGGCGGCGATCGCCGACCAGAACACGCCCAACGACCGCATCCGCTGGGTGCAGAACGACCCGCGCCCGCGCTTCGAGGTACTGGGCCACGATGCCGGCCTGGTGATCGGCGGCGCGCGGCGGACCGACGGGCCGGACCTCTACTGGCGCATCGCGCAGTTCCTGATGCCCAACCACGCCTACACGCCGACCGCCTTCCCCGGCGAGACCTACTACGGCCAATGCTGGGTGCCGGTCGACGACACGACCTGCTGGATATTCACTTACAGCTGGCAGCCCGACCGGCCGTTCACCAATGCCGAGCGCACCCGCTTCGCCGGCGGCTTCAACGTCCATGCCGAGAGCGACGCCAGCTACATGCCGCTGCGCAACCTGCGCAACGACTACCTGATCGATCGCACGGCGCAGAAGAACGCCAGCTACACCGGCATCGTCGGCGTCAGCGAGCAGGACGCCGCGATCCAGGACAGCCAGGGGCCGATCCAGGATCGCACCAAGGAACATCTCGGGCCGACCGACGTCGGCATCGTCGAGTTCCGCAAGCTGCTGATGGGCGCGGCGCGGTCGCTGGCGCAAGGCGAGAGCCCGAAGGCCACGGCGGCGGCGGCGCGCTACGCGGTGCGCTCGGGCGGCTGGGTGACGGCGCCCGACCGGACGCTGGGCGAGGCGATGACCGAACGCTTCGGCCATCCGCACGGCTACGTCGGCGGCCTGTACGGGCTGGGCGACTGAGCGTATCGTCGCCGCCGACCGGAGACCCCCGAGGAGAGACCGACGTGACCGTCAAGATCTATGGACCGACAGCGACCCGGGCGATGCGGGCGTTGTGGATCGTGCGCGAGCTTGGCATCCCCTACGAGCACGTCCCCATCGAGATGAAGGACCTCAAGGGGGCCGAGTACCTCAAGGTCAATCCGAACGGCAAGATCCCGGCGATGGTCGACGGCGAGTTCAAGCTGTTCGAGTCGATGGCGATCAACCTCTACCTCGCCGCCAAGTACGGCAAGAACGGCCTGTTCCCGGTGTCCCTCGAGGACCAGGCGCTGTGCTACCAGTGGAGCTTCTGGGGCATGACCGAGGTCGAGAAGCCGCTGCTGACGATCCTGATCGACCAGTTCATGACCCCGCCCGACAAGCGCAAGCCCGAGGCGGTCACCGAAGCGCAGAACGCGCTGCCCAAGCCGTTCGCCGTGCTCGACGGGGCGCTCAAGAACCGCGAGTACCTGCTCGGCGACAGCTTCACCGTCGCCGACCTCAACCTCGCCTCGATCTGCAGCTGGGCCAAGCCGATCAAGTTCGACTTCGGTCCCTTCCCCAACGTTGCCGCCTGGCTGCAGCGCTGCCTCGACCGGCCGGCCTACAAGGCCGCCCGCAAGTAAGGCGACGCTACTCGGCGGGCGCCGGCTGGATCGCGGCCGGCGCGGCCTTGGGCGCCTCGTCGGTCCCGCGCTCGCCCGACGGCAGCAGCAGCGCCACGGCGGTGATCGCCGCGGCGACGCCGGCCAGGATCAGGAACAGCAGTTCGAGGCTGCCGGTCGCCTCGCGGATCCACGCGATCAGCAGGATGGCGACCGGGCTGGCGCCCAGCGCGACCACGAACTTCGCGCCGAAGCCGAGGCCGTGGTAGCGGCTGGGCGTGTAGCGGGCGATCAGGATGTTCTCGATCGGGCCCGACGCGGCGCTCAGCACCGCCGAGAAGATCGCGCCGACCAGCGCGACGTAGCCGTTGCCCATCGCCAGCGCGACCATCGCCAGCACCTGCAGCGCCGAGGCGGTGACGTAGGTCGCCTTGAGCGGGTAGCGGTCGATGATGCGCCGGCCCATCAGGTACTGGGCGATGCCCGACACGACGTAGATCATCGAGGTCGCGACGCCGACCCACAGCACGGTCTCGGTGACGAGGCCCCACGACGCCAGCCCGTCGCGCAGGCGCGCGATGTCGCCGGCCAGCCTTGTCTCGAACACCAGCGCGGCGCCGAACATCACGGCCGACCAGATGATGCCTTCCAGCGCCATGGTGACCGACAGCACCGAGAAGACACGCCAGAACTCGCGCCGGCCGGGCTGCACGCCGGCGGTGACCGGCATCGGCCGGTCGCCGACCTTGCCCTGGCGGATCTGCACCGCCAGCACCACGCCGACCGCGAGGCAGACGATGCCCGGGACGATGAAGGCGGCGCGCCACGAGGCGAGCGAGATCAGCACGCCCGGCACGATGCCGTAGAGCGCCAGCCCGGCCGAGCCCCACAGGCCGTTGACGCCCATGGCGTGGCCCTGCTCCTTCGCGGTGCGGATGATCCAGCCGATGCCGACCGCGTGGTAGAAGGCGCCGAACGCGCCGATCCCGCACAACGCCAGCATCAGCGCCACGGTGTCGCCGGTCGGCACCAGCCCGCAGGCGATCGACGACAGGCCGAGCCCGAGGAACATCACGACCATCATCTGCGGCGCGCCGAAGCGGTCCGAGGCCCAGCCGGCCGGCAGCGACATCACGCCCAGAAGCACCGAGGCCGGGGCGTAGAGCTCGAGCAGGCGCTCGGGCGGCAGCTTCCAGGTCACGGCCAGGGTCAGCACGATCACGGCGTAGAAGGCCGTCATCATGTGCATCAGGGCATGCCCGATCGAGGAGAAGACCAGGACGCGCGGGCCGAGTTCGGCCGGCGGGAGGACTGCAGATTTCATCAGGGCCCCTGTATCGGCCGGTCCGGCGGCTCCCGCAAGGCGGCTTGCGGCAACGCTGCCATTCGCGCTAAAGCCCCTGTGCCGCGGCGGTCCCGCGGCACCGGTCGGGGCGTAGCGCAGTCTGGTAGCGCATCAGTCTGGGGGACTGGGGGTCGTCGGTTCAAATCCGGCCGCCCCGACCATTTTACCCCCCTCAAGATCAGCATTTGAGCCCCAACGAGGCGAACGGCAGCGGCCTGCCAGGCGACCCACGGCGGCGCGTTTCCCACGGGCTCCCGCTTTAGCCATCCCGCACGTCTGCGGGTTTGGGGCGGTTTGGCGCCCCGGGCCCATACTTCGAGCCGCCCCCCCGGTCGGCTGCTCAGCAGCTGTCCTGTTGCGTCAATTTTTTGTCCTCGCCAGACTGGGCCTTCAGGACAGGCAGCAGGCATGGTGGCGCCATGACCAAATTCACGCACTTCGTGAGCTACAACATGGGCGGCGATCGGACGATCACCGTTGACACCATCGCCAAGGGCGACGAGGTCATGGACATGGATGACGTCGCCCAGGACGGCCCAGGCCCTAAACGATTTTTCATCGCCGAGACTCCAGTGCCCGTGATGCACGGAGGCGACCAGGCTCACGGCGACAACGGGCCGTTTTGGGAGGAGCCGTACCTGTTTGCGCTCGACGTTGTAACGACCGACGGGGAGGAACTGCGTATACACGCGAGCGACCGGATCAAAGTCCGCAAACCTATCGGTTAGCTCGATGGACGAAGGCTGGCGCGTTCCTGTCGGAGTCGGTGCGCGAGGTCGAGTTCGGTCAGCACGGGCGCTGACGTGCGAGTTCGAGCCGAGCCGCGGCCGCGCGACGTTCGCCTGGTGTCATTACTGCGAGGATCCGGCGCACGATCGACAGCACGGCCGCGCGGTCGCCCTCGGCCTGGGCCTCGGCCAGGTCGGCGCGCAAGGCCTCGGGGCGTCGTTAGTAGGCTTCATTCGAGACTTCGATTGAGTTTAGCAGCTAGAGCAACCCACTGTATGGCTCGCCGCATGCACCGGCGGCGACCAACAACAGAGACGCGCCGACCCTTGGATTTCGGCTCCGGCCGCCCCGACCAATACTTCGAATCATCTCGGCCCCTGGGGGGCAAACCGGCAGGCCTTGCAGGGTAACCCCAAGGGTAACGAAGTTCATCCCGCCGGCCATGGGCGGGTCTCCGTCCGGCGAGATGAAGTAAGGCCTCGCGTCCGTCACAGCGGCGCCGGAGGGCCAGAACAGGCCCCCGTGACCCCGCGTGGGCTTCTTGACTTGGCCCTCAGACCCAACGTGGCCGACCAGAAGGGCGAATCCATCGCCTTGAGGAAGGCCTGCAAAGCGTCCGCGCGGTCGACGCGCTGGCCATTCAGCGCCGAGGCAATCGTCTGGCAAGCCTGCCCGAGCGCTCCAGTCGAATGACCTCGATTGTTGAGAGGATAACCGACCAGCAATCGCTGCAAGCTGCGGGTTGCCCCTCGGGGCGATCGTTGCGATACAACGAGAACCGCGGGCATGGCCATTCCTGCCGCTGCCGTGGTTCGGGCCAATCTACGAAAAGCTTTAGCCCCATCAGCTTGTTTGTTGCGCTCGGGCAACCCTCATCGGGTCTGGACGTGTCGAGGAAGCCAAGTGGCATTTCGGGCAAATCACGCAAGTCGAAATCAGGGAACGCGCCCGCCACACTCGTCCAGACGGGGTGTGCGAGCCGTAGAGGACTCGTTGCGCGCACTTCCTCGATCGCGTCGCGGATGACCGACCATTGCTCGCCGGAAGCCAGCAACTGGCGGTGGTTGAGCGTGCTGAAGAGTTCAAAACGCGAGGCATAGTAACTACGATTCCCCGAGTCTCGGGCAGTTACGTATAGCCTCAGGTTAAACCACTGGCTGGTTGCCGACGGGACCGGACTGCTCTGCCGCGATGTGTCAACGAATCCGAAGGGCATGTCGGGCAGTTCCGCCAGCGGGAAGGCTGGACATGCATTCGTGACCATCGGCCAATCGAAGCGCACAGCCGGCATCTCGTATCTTCGGTACATGTCGACGAGGTTCGCCACTTGTTCCCAGTGCTCGCACTCGAGGTCGACGAAGCCATTGTTCTTCCCAACCCGCGTTACGACAAACCGCGGCGCCGACGGCGATTGGCGCCGATCCCGAACGGCCCAATCGATATGCACCTGCAACTGCAACTGATCGCTCCTGCAGCTCGGGCAGGCGTCGTAGCGCCGCGACGCGTCGATGAACCCATCAGGAATTGGTGGCAGGTCTTCCAGCGGGTACTTGGGGAACTCAACCTCGCATTGAGGCCAGGCGCTGCCATCGCTGGTCGATTGTATCGTCATCTCTTTCCATCTTGCTCGATCCGCCGGACAGACGACGCCGCCAACTCGACGCGGGCGTCGGAGCACCCTTAGGAGGACGTCGTCAAGTAGGGGTGTCTCGCCATCAGGTCGGACAAGGCCTGCCTGAGGCTCGCGTTCTCCGACTCCAGCAACTCAACCCGAAGCGCCCAATCAACCGGCCTCGATGCAACGCTCTTGGCAACGTTCTCCAGCCCCCTGACATCTTCGCAGCCATTGTACGCAGAGGCCCCTGGAACGGCCACGTGAAAGGGCCCTTCGGGGCAAACCACGCATCCCGCTGTCTCAAGCACGGTCAGTGCCTTCCTGAACCGCTTTGCCCCTAGCGTGAACTTTTCATTCTGGGGGCCGAGCAGGTGCCCGATTGTCTGTCTCTGTCGGCTGTTCATGGAGTAGCTCCCCTGGCTCAAGGCCAAACTTCTGTCGCTAGTGTACGAAGACATTCCGGGCTTTAGAAGAAGCAGCCAACGACCGAGAGGCTCGCAAGATCCTTGCCTCGAAGGAGCAGTCCGAGAGGTCAATGTCGCCCGGCGTCAACGCTTTGTCCCCGGCGGCACATGCGGCGACGCGATCGCTGGGCGACGCTGCGCGCCTGTCGTCGATCAGCCCACCACGAGGCGCGCCGCAATGATCTCCCAGCCCGTCGTCCAGGCCATCGGGGTCTTCCTCGCCAAGGGCGTCCCCCTCCTCGTTCTCGTCTGCCTGGTCTACTCGCTGGTGCGGTCCGGCAAGTCGCGGCGATAGCGCCGCTCCTGTCGCTTCCGGCCAATCGATTGTCGTCCGGCGTGAATGCCCGGACCCGCGCCCCGTGCGATCCAGCCGGTGATTTCCGCAACCGGATCGAGCGCGATGGACCTTCTCACTTCCCTGGTCGTGCTGGCCCTCGTGGCCGGCCTCTACTTCGTGCCCAGCATCATCGCGTGGCGGCGCCACGTGGCGCCGCGCGTCGGCATCCTGCTGGTCAACCTGCTCCTCGGCTGGACGATGTTCGGCTGGGTCGGCTCGCTGATCTGGGCGGTCTCGACCGCGTCGAGGCCGCAATGATCGCGCTGGCCCTCGCGACGCGCGCCGCCGTCGCCGTGCTCGGCCTCGCGCTGCTGGGTTGCTGGTGGCGCGAGCGGCGGCACGGCGACACGACGCGGCGCTAGGACGTCAGCCCGCGTCCATCAACGCGCTCAGGTACGATCGCCGGTTTCGCAGGAAGGCCGACAGGCGCGCCTCGTAGTCCGGCGCGACGGCGGTGCGGATCGAGTCGCGGGAGGCGAGCGCGGCGCGCCACGCTGCGACCCTCGGCTTGTTCGACAGGATGCCGAAGTCGCCGATCCGGTCGAAGACGTCGAAGTACCGGAACACCGGTCCGAACACGGCGTCGACCAGCGAGAACCGGTCGCCTTCGAAGAACGGACCGGCGGGGTCGAGCCGTTCTTCCAGCCGCGCGAACCTGTCGGCCAGGGCGCGCGCCCGGGCCGCGAAGGCCGCGGCGTCCGTCGCGTTGTAGAGGCCGGCGATGTCGTTCAGCACCGCCGAGCCGAACTCGATCCACGACCGGTGCTCGGCCCGCGCCAGCGGGTCGGCGGGATGCAACGGCCGCAGCTGCGTCTCCTCGAGGTACTCGAGGATCACCGCGCTTTCGAAAACGGCGCGGCCCCCGACCTCCAGGACCGGCGTCTTGCCAAGCGGCGACAGCCGCGTGAACCAGTCCGGCTTGTTCGCGAGATCGACGTCGATCCGCTCGAACGGAACGCCCTTCTCCGCCAGCGAGATGACGGCGCGCTGCACGTAGGGGCAGAGCGGGTGGCTGATCAGCGTGGGCAGGACGGTCATGGACGGCTCCGATCAATGCAAGTGCATGAACTAGGTAGGGCGCCGGCTCCGGATCGTCAAGGTTGATGCAATTGCATTCACTGCTATCCTGTCGCCATGACCGACCGGCCGAGCCAGACCACCATCCGGGCATGGGCCCGCCTGCTGAAAGCCCAGCACCTCGCCCTGTCGGCGGTCGAGCGCGACCTCAAGCGCGCCGGCCTGCCCCCTCTCACCTGGTACGACGTGCTGCTCGAGCTGGAACGCGCGGGCGACGAGGGCCTGCGCCCCTTCGAGCTCGAACGGGCGATGCTGCTGGCGCAGTACAACCTGTCCCGGCTGGTCGATCGCCTCGAGCGGGCCGGCCATGTCGAACGGCGGGCCTGCGAGGATGACGGCCGCGGCCAGGTCATCGTGGCCACCGAAAAAGGATTGGCGTTGCGCCGCAAGATGTGGCCCGTCTATGCGCGTGCCATCGAGGCGGCGCTCGGCCGTCACCTGTCGTCCCGCAGCACCGCAACCCTCGACGACCTGCTCGGCCAGCTGATCGAGGGCCAGCGGGCCTCCGCCGCGACCTAGTCCCCGTCTTTCGCCTTCGTCTCTCGCTCCCGTCCCTCGCTCCCGGGAATTCCATGCCGCCCCGCCGGGCCCTGGCCTTCATCTTCTGCACGGTCACGCTCGACTGCCTGGCGCTCGGGCTGATGCTGCCGGTGCTGCCGACGCTGGTGCTCGACTTCACCGGCGGCGACACCGCGCGGGCGGCCGAGGTGGTCGGCGTGTTCGCGACGGCATGGGGCCTGATGCAGGTGCTGTTCTCGCCGCTGCTCGGCGCGCTGTCGGACAGTCACGGCCGGCGGCCGGTCATCCTGATCTCCTGCCTTGGGCTCGGCCTCGACTACGTCTTCATGGCGCTGGCGCCGTCGCTCGCGCTGCTGTTCGTCGGCCGCGTGATCTCGGGCATCACCGCCGCGACCATCTCGACCTCGTTCGCCTACATCACCGACGTCACCGCGCCGGGCCAGCGCGCCCGCGCGTTCGGGCTGGTCGGTGTCGGCTTCGGGCTGGGCTTCGTGCTCGGCCCGGCGATCGGCGGCCTGCTGGGCGGGCTCGATCCGCGGCTGCCGTTCTGGGTCGCCGCGGCGGCCAGCCTGCTCAACGCCGCGTGGGGATGGTTCGTGCTGCCCGAGTCGCTGCCGCCGGAGAAGCGCATGGCGTTCGCGTGGCGGCGCGCCAACCCGCTGGGCGCGCTGCGCCTGCTGGCGTCGCGGCGCGGGCTGATCGGGCTCTCGGCCGTCGACTTCGTCGGCAACGTCGCCCACCAGGTCCTGCCCTCGGTGTTCGTGCTCTATGCCGGTCACCGCTACGGCTGGAACGAGGCCACCGTCGGCCTGACGCTGGCGCTGGTCGGCATCGCCTCGGCGATCGTCCAGGGCCTGCTGGTCGGACCGGCGGTGCAGTGGCTGGGCGCGCGGCGCGCCCTGCTGACCGGCATGGCGTTCGGCAGCGTCGGCATGGCGATCTACGGCCTCGCGCCGACCGGCGGCCTGTTCTGGCTCGGCGTGCCGGTGATGGCGGTGTGGGGCATCTCCGGTCCGGCGCTGATGGAGATGATGAGCCGCCGCGTCGGTCCCTCCGAGCAGGGCCAGCTGCAGGGCGCCGGCAGTTCGCTGCGCAGCCTGACCGGCCTGGTCGGGCCCGGCCTGTTCACCCTCACCTTCGCCGCCTTCATCGATCCGCTGCCCGGCGCGCCGTTCCTGCTGGCCGCGCTGATCCTGCTGCTCAACCTCGCCATCGCCACCGTGGTCACCCGGCCCGACAAGTGGCAGGATGTCACAAAAGCGTAACATCGGAGGATCGCTTGAAGACGTCGGCGGCTGGCATCGCATTCCTGTCCCTGCTCGGCCTGGCGGCCGCGACGCCGGCCTCGGCGCAGGGCGTCGTCAACGTCTACTGCTCGGTGCAGGTCGAGTGGTGCACGCTGGCCGCCAACGAGTTCCAGAAGGCGACCGGCATCAAGGTCTCGATGACCCAGAAGGGCTCCGGCGAAACCATTGCCCAGCTCAAGGCCGAGGCGCAGAACCCCAAGGGCGACGTGTGGTTCGGCGGCACCGGCGACCCGCACCTGCAGGCCGCCGAGGAAGGCCTGACCGAGACCTACAAGTCGCCGAAGCTGTCCGAGCTGCATCCGTGGGCGATCAAGCAGAACACCGATTCGGGCGGCAAGACCGTCGGCATCTACGCCGGCGCGCTGGGCTTCGGCTTCAACACCGAGCTGCTGGCCAAGAAGGGCGCCAAGGCGCCGGCCTGCTGGGCCGACCTCTTGAAGCCGGAATTCAAGGGCGAGATCCAGATGGCCAACCCGAATTCCTCGGGCACCGCCTACGTCGCGATCGCCACGCTGGTCCAGCTGATGGGCGAGGAAAAAGCGTTCGACTACCTGAAGAAGATGCACGCCAACATCAACGCCTACACCCGCTCGGGCACCGCGCCGATGAAGGCGGTGGCGCGCGGCGAGACCATGGTGTCGATCAGCTTCGTGCATGACGGCGTCACCGAGGCGCTGGCCGGCTTCCCGGTGAAGACCGCGACGCCGTGCGAGGGCACCGGCTACGAGGTCGGCTCGATGAGCATCGTCAAGGGCGCGCGAAACCTCGCCAACGCCAAGAAGTTCTACGACTGGGCGCTGACGCCCGAGGCGCAGAAGCTGGGCGCCCAGGCCAAGCAGTTCCAGGTGCCGTCCAACAAGGCGACGCCGCTGCCGCCCGAGGCGCCGAAGTTCGCCGACATGAAGCTGATCGACTACGACCAGGCCAAGTACGGCAAGTCGGCCGAGCGCAAGCGCCTGATCGCCCGCTGGGACAGCGAGGTCGGAGCGCTGCCGAAGCCGTAGGCGACGGGCGGCTTCGCCGATGGCGCGCGCGCCGCTCCTGTGGTCGCTGGCGGGGCTGCTCGCCGCGCTCGCCCTGCCCTGGTACGCCCTGCAGGAGGGCCTGGGATCGGGTGCCTGGCTCGCCGGCCTGTGGTCCTCCGAGGACGAGGCCTCGGGGCTGGCGCAGGTCGTCGCCCACGGCCGGCCGTGGCTCGCCCCGCCGCTCCTCGCCCTGTTGGCCGGACTGGTCCTCTCGCTCGTGCCGCTGCCACGCGAGCGCCGCGGCAACGCGCTGCTGGCCGTCGCCGCGCTCGGCATCGCCGCCTTCGCCGCGCAGGCACTGGCGATCGGCCTGCGCGGCTGGACCGCCGACTGGCTGAACGCGCTGCTGGGCGAGCTCGACGCGCGGCAGTTCGGCATCGGCGCCGGCGGCACCGTCGTGCTGGTTTCGCTGCTGTCGCTGCTGGCGATCGGCCTCGCCCTGCGCGGCGCCTTCGGCGGCGACGCCTTCGTGGCCGGCGCGGTCACCGCGGTCGCCGCCTCGATCGTGCTGTTCACCGCCTGGCCGGTGCTGCGCATCCTGCTGCAGGCCTTCCAGGACGGCGACGGCGGTCTCGCGCCCGGCCTGCTGGCAACGCGGCTCGCCACCGAGAAGATCTGGAGCCTGCGTTGCCTCGCCGGCGGTGGGCGCTGCGGCGTGGCATGGAACACGCTGTTCCTGGCGCTGGCCTGCGGCGCCGGCACGACGGCGCTGGGGCTGGCCTTCGCCCTGGTCGTGACGCGCACCGGCTTCGCCTTCAAGCGCACGCTGCGCGTGCTGACGGTGCTGCCGATCATCACGCCGCCGTTCGTCATCGGCCTGGCGCTGATCCTGGTGTTCGGCCGCGCGGGCCTCGTGAACCAGCTGCTCGAGTGGTCGATGGGCGTGCCGCCGACCCGCTGGATCTACGGCTTCCAGGGCGTCTTCCTCGCCCAGCTGTTCGCCTTCACGCCGGTCGCCTTCCTGGTGCTGATCGGCGTCGTCGAGGGCGTCAGCCCGACCCTGGAGGAAGCCTCGCAGACGCTGCGCGCCGATCGCTGGGCGACCTTCGCCACGGTGTCGCTGCCGCTGATGCGGCCGGGCCTCGCCAACGCCTTCCTGGTCGGCTTCATCGAGAGCATCGCCGACTTCGGCAACCCGATCGTGCTGGGCGGCGACTTCGGCGTGCTATCGACCGAGATCTACTTCGCCGTGGTCGGCGCCCAGCTCGACTACGGCCGCGCCGCGGCGCTGGCGCTGCTGCTGCTGGCCTTCGCCCTGGGCGCCTTCTTCCTGCAGCGCCAGGTCGTCGGCACCCGCTCCTACGCCACCATCTCGGGCAAGGGCGACGCCGGCCTGCCGGCCGTGCTGCCCGACCGCGCCCGCCGCGCCGCGCAGTGGGTGGCGCTGCCGTGGGCGGCGATGACGCTCCTGCTCTACGGCTTCGCCTTCGTCGGCGGGCTGGTGAAGGTGTGGGGCCGCGACTACACGCCGACCCTCGACCACTACGCCAAGGCTTTCTCGGTCGAGCGCACCGCCGACGGGCTGATCTGGACCGGCGCGGCGTGGAACTCGTTCTGGACCACGGTCAAGCTGGCGGCGATCGCCGCGCCGCTGACCGCCGCGCTCGGCCTGCTGGCGGCCTGGCTGATCGTGCGCCAGCGCTTCGCCGGCCGCGCCGCGCTGGAGTTTGCCACGCTGCTCAGCTTCGCCGTTCCCGGCACGGTGATCGGCGTCGCCTACGTCTTCGCCTTCAACGTGCCGCCTCTCGAGATCACCGGCACCGCCCTGATCCTCGTGCTGTGCTTCGTGTTCCGCAACATGCCGGTCGGCGTGCGCGCCGGCGTGGCGGCGATGAGCCAGATCGACCGCAGCCTCGACGAGGCGTCGGCGACGCTGCGCGGCCGCGCGCCGCAGACGCTGGCGCTGGTCGTGCTGCCACTGCTGCGGCCCGCCATGGTCGGCGCGCTGGTCTACGGCTTCGTGCGCGCCGTCACGACGGTCAGCGCGGTCGTCTTCCTGGTCACCGCCGAGTACGAGCTGGCGACCACCTACATCATCCTGCGCGTCATCAACGGCGACTATGGCCTCGCCATCGCCTACAGCTGCGCCCTGATCGTGCTGATGCTGGCCGCCATCCTGCTGATCCAGCTGCTGGTCGGCGAGCGCCGGCTCGGCCGCCGCGCGGCCCAGCCCGAGGCCCAATCCGAGGGAGGACGCGCGTGAGCGTCGAGTTCCGCAACGTCGTCAAGCGCTACGGCGCCACCCCGGCGGTCGCCGGGGTCAGCTTCACCGTCGAGGCCGGCACGCTGGTCACGCTGCTCGGCCCCTCGGGCTGCGGCAAGACCACCACGCTGCGCATGATCGCCGGGCTGGAGCTGCCGAGCGAGGGCCGCATCCTGATCGCCGGCCGCGACGTCACCAGCCTCAGTGCCACCGAGCGCGACGTCAGCATGGTGTTCCAGTCCTACGCCCTGTTCCCGCACATGAGCGTGCTGGAGAACGTGACCTACGGCCTGCGCCGCTCCGGCATCGCCCGGGCCGAGGCGATCGGGCGGGCGCGCGACGGGCTGAAGCAGGTCGGGCTGGACGGCTACGACGCCCGCCAGCCGTCCGAGCTGTCGGGCGGCCAGCAGCAGCGCGTCGCGGTCGCCCGCGCCCTCGTGCTCAAGCCATCGGTGCTGCTGTTCGACGAGCCGCTCAGCAACCTCGACGCCCGGCTGCGCCGCCAGATGCGCGAGGAGATCCGCGACCTGCAGCGCGGGCTCGGCCTGACCGTGGTCTACGTCACCCACGACCAGCAGGAGGCGATGGCGGTGTCCGACCGGATCATCGTGATGAACGCCGGCCGGATCGAGCAGCAGGGCAGCCCGCGCGACCTCTACGAGCGGCCGGCGACCCCCTTCCTCGCCCGCTTCATGGGCGAGTCGACCCCGGCCCGCGGCCGGCTGGAGCGGCTGGACGCCGGGCGGGTCCGGGTGCGGCTGGGCGAGGCGGCGATCGACCTGCCCGACACGGCCACGCCGGAGGGCAACGTCGACGTGGCGGTGCGGCCCGAGGCGATCACCGTCGAGGCGGCCCCCGGCCCGGCCGGCAGCCTCGGCGGGCGGATCGCCAAGGCGAGCTACCTCGGCACCCACATGGAATACTCGATCGATACGGCAGCGGGGCAACTGTTCGCGACCTGCCCGCGCGTCGACCGGCCGCTGGCGGCGGGCGACGCGGTCGGCCTGGTGCTGGCCCCGCGCGGCGTGCTGGTGCTGCGCGGCTGACGCCGCGCCGCCGGTTCAGTCGGCCGAGGCGACCCGGCGGCCGGCGTCGGTCAGCTTGCAGACCAGCCAGTCCGGCTTCAGCGGGTTGCTGAACCACGGCTCGGCCCAGCCGCGGGCCAGGCAGGTCCGCACCACCGCCTTGTCGACGGCCTGGCCATCGAGGTCGAACAGCGGCAGCTTGCCACCGGCCTGGGTCAGTCCCCGGCGCAGGTACAACAGTTCAGAAATAGCTGGAAGAAAGTCTCCCAACTCGTTGTCATTCAACGCAAACACGTTGTTTGACGACGCGTTTTCACGCGCCACGTTACGATCAGCAAACACGGCGGCGTCCCCCTTTTGACGTTGCCGGTTGATAGGCCCCTCAATCCACAGGATACGCGCGTTGCGGAAAAAACAAAGAAAAATCAGGTGGTTGCAGCCTTTTCTTGGCACAACCACCTGATCTGGTGTGTTTTCCGACGATGAGAACCTAGCGGTGGGATTGCCGCCGAAGCGGCAATCCTGACAACGACTAGTTGTTCGCCTTGAGCGTGCTGCGCAGCTGCGTCAGCGCCTGCTCGAGATCCTCGAGCACGGACTCGATCTCGCGCCGCTTGTGCAGGTCGAGCATGGCCGCCCGCGGCGTGGTCGTGGTCGGCTGCGGGCCGGTGCGCGGCAGCGGCTGGCGGTTGGCGCCGGCCGCCATCGCCTCGGCGCGGGCCGACACGATGCGCAGGCTCTCGAGCGCGCTCTCCGCCGCGATGTCGAGGCGCTGGGCTGGCAGGCGGCCACGGCCTTCCTTCAGCAGGCGCTGGACGCCCTTGATGGTGTAGCCGTCCTCGTAGAGCAGCGTCCGGATGCGCCGCAGCAGGTCGACATCCTCCGGGCGGTAATAGCGCCGGCCACCGCCCCGCTTGAGCGGGCGGACCTGGCTGAACTTGCTTTCCCAGAACCGCAACACGTGCTGCGGCACGTCCAACTCGGTCGCGACCTCGCTGATCGTGCGGAACGCCTGTGCGGACTTCTCTACCCTTCTTTCGGCAGTCTGAACCGATACGGCCATGACTAGACCCCCACTTTGCCCCAGCTACCCCTTTGTCTCGTCGGGCGCCCCGTTGATCATCGATTTCAGGACGTTCGACGCTCGAAAGACGAGTACCCGTCGCGGCAGGATCGGTACTTCCTGCCCCGTCTTCGGATTGCGGCCAACGCGCTGCCCCTTGTCGCGAACCGTGAAGCTCCCGAACGACGAGATCTTCACCGATTCGCCACGAGCCAAGGCTTCAACGACCTCAGAGAGGATCGTCTCCACCAGATCGCTCGACTCGTTGCGAGACAGTCCCACTTCCTGGAACACCGACTCGCTGAGATCGGCACGCGTGATCGTCCGGCCTTCCATCCGGTACCCTTCCTTCCCCCAGTTAATCCTTACTCTGAGATGGGAAAGCGGTCAATATCAGTGGGATAGCGGCAGGCCTTGAATCGCCGGATGTTCCCGTTCCGTTGCGGAGAACTTTGTATCAGCCACCGCAGGCGGGATTTTACCAGCGCAGCAGCGAGGCGCCCCAGGCCATGCCGCCGCCGATGCCCTCCAGCAGGCACAGGTCGCCGCGCTTGATGCGGCCGTCCTTGACCGCCGTGTCGAGCGCCAGCGGGATCGAGGCGGCCGAGGTGTTGGCGTGCTTGTCGACCGTGACCACGACCTTCTCGGGCGGCAGGCCGAGCTTGCGGCCGGTACCGTCGATGATCCGCCGGTTGGCCTGGTGCGGCACCAGCCAGTCGATGTCGGCCGCCGTCAGCCCGGCCTTGCCCAGCACCTCGCCGACCACCGCCGCCATGTTGACCACGGCGTGCTTGAAGACTTCCTTGCCTTCCATGCGCAGGAAGCCGGTCGTCCGGGTCGAGGACGGGCCGCCGTCGACGTACAGGATGTCGTGCAGCTGGCCGTCCGAGTGCAGCGCGTTGGCGAGGATGCCACGGTCGGCGGCGGTGCCCTGCCCCTGCTCGGCACGCAGCACCACGGCGCCGGCGCCGTCGCCGAACAGCACGCAGGTGCCGCGATCCTCCCAGTCGAGGATGCGCGAGAAGGTCTCGGCGCCGATCACCAGCGCCGTCGAGGCCATGCCCGACTTCAGCAGGCTGTCGGCCACCGACAGGCCGTAGACGAAGCCGGCGCACACCGCCTGGAGGTCGAACGCCGCCCCCTTGGTCATGCCGAGCGCCGCCTGGACGCGCGTCGCGGTCGCCGGGAAGGTCTCGTCCGGCGTGGCGGTCGCCAGCACCACGAGGTCGACGTCGGATGCCGCGATGCCGGCATGGGCCAGCGCCCGGTCGGCCGCCCTGGTCGCGAGGTGGGAGGTGAACTCGCCCTCGGCCGCGATGTGGCGCTGCCGGATGCCGGTGCGCTGCTGGATCCACTCGTCCGACGTCTCGACCGTCCTGGCCAGTTCCTCGTTGGTGACAAGTCGCTCCGGCAGATAGGCGCCGCACCCCTGGACGACCGAACGAATCACTCCCCGCCTCCGCTTGCCTGCAGCGCCGAGGGCGCGGCACTGCCGGCCTCGACCGACCGGCGCAGCGTCGCCAGGCCGTCGGCCAGCTTGTTCCTGTACTCGTAGCGCACCATGTCGACGGCCACGCCGATGGCGTAGGCGAAGCCCAGCGCATCGGTTCCGCCGTGGCTCTTCACGCACACGCCGTCGACCCCGAGAAAGACGCCGCCATTGTAGCGGCGCGGGTCGACACGCTTGCGAAACTTGTTCATCGCGCCCGAGGCGAACAGGTAGCCGAGCTTGGCCATCGTCGAGCTGCGGAAGGCGTCGCGCACGAACTGGCTGTACAGCTTGGCGGTGCCCTCGATCGACTTCAGCGCGACGTTGCCGGTGAAGCCGTCGGTCACCACCACGTCGACGTCGCCCTTGCCGATGTCGTTGCCCTCGACGAAGCCGTGGAAGTCGAGCGGCAGGCCCTCGCGGCGCAGGATGGCCGCCGCCTGGCGCAGTTCCTCGTGGCCCTTGAGCTCTTCCGAGCCGACGTTCAGCAGGCCGACCCGCGGCTTGTCGAGGCCGAGCAGGACCTGCGCGAACACGCTGCCCATGACGGCGAACTCCGACAGGTTCTCGGCGTCGCACTCGAGGTTGGCGCCGAGGTCCAGCATCACCGTCTCGCCGCGCGCGGTCGGCATGAACGACGCCAGCGCCGGGCGGTGCGCACCCTCGATCATGCGCATCGCGAACATCGAGATGGCGAGCAGCGCGCCGGTGTTGCCGGCGGAAACGACGGTGTCGGCGCGGCCCTGCGCGGCGGCCTCGACGGCCAGCCACATGCTCGACTTGCGACGGCGGCGCAGCGCGAAGCTCGGCTTGTCGTCGGCCAGCACTGCGTCCTCGGCCGGCACGATCTCGAGCGCCGCGGCGAGGCCCTTGCGCTGGTCGACCAGCGGCTTCAGCCGGGCCGGGTCTCCGAACAGGAGGAACGTGGTGCCGGGGTGGCGCTCGCGCGCCATGTCGGCGCCGAACACGATGACCTCGGGCGCGTGGTCGCCGCCCATGCCGTCGAGCGCCAGGACGATCTTCCCGGCGCTCACCGATCAACCCCTGATGTCGAGTGCCAGCCCATCGCCGGCGCGCGAACTACTTCTCGGCCGACGCGGTGTCGGCCAGGACCGGCATGTCCTCGCGGTAGTAGCCGCAATGCGAGCAGACCGTGTGCGGGCGCTTGAGCTCGCCGCAGTTCTTGCACTCGACGTAGGCCATCGAGGCGATGCCATGATGGGCGCGGCGCATGTTGCGGCGGGACTTGGAAACCTTCTTCTTGGGAACGGCCATGACGATCTCTCCACGGAGGGGCAGCGCCTGCGGTGCCCCAAAAAAGCTGCGGCCGCGCTCTACAGGCGCGGCAGGGCGCACTCTCTAGCCAAAACGCCTCGACGCCGCAACAATTTAGCGGTCGCCGGGTGGCTTGTCTTTCAGGACGGCCAGCTTGGCGAAGGGATTGCGCCGCGGCTCCGGCGTTTCCGGCGCCGCGCCCGCCCGCCCTTTGGGCAGCACGTCCTCGAGTTTTACACCGGGCCGCCGGGGATACGGGTCGGCCGCCAGCGACAGGTGCTCGGCGACGATTTCGCCGACATCGAGCACATTTCCCTCCAGTGGCTCCGGGGCATCGGCCTGCGCATTCAGCACGGCCTCGCCGCTTTCCGGGTCCAGTTCGTCGGCCTGATCCTGCCGGAACACCAGGCGGAAGGTCTCGTCGAGGTCCTGCGGCACCGGCTCGAGGGTGAGCACGCAGGCCTGGACCAGCCGGCCGCGCAACCGGCCCTCGACCACCACCTGCCCGCCCAGCCGCCGGTCGACCGTCACCCGGGCCGAGAAGGCCGGCAGGTCGAGGAAACCGAAACGCTTGGCCAGGGCCGCCCGCTCGCCGTCGCTGGCGACGATCTCGACGGCCGCGCCGTTGGGCCCCATCCGGTCCAGGTCGACCAGTCTCTCGATCTCTGATTTCTGCGTATTAGCAGGTACTTGAGGCATATTCTTAAACTACTTTATCAGGTTGTTGCGCGCGGTAGCGGCGAGCCGGGCGGCGTAGGCCCGGACGTGCGCCTCGAGCTGGGCGACCTCTGCCTCGCCCGGCGACCTACCGCCATAGGCGTTGCGGCGCAAGACGTCGCCCAGCGGCGTCTCCCCGCCCTGCAGCGCCTGGCGGTAGGCCAGCGCCCGGCCGTGCAGCCCCTCGGCCATGATCTTGATGCGCCGGCCGACCCCGAGATCCTGCACGCCGATCTCGCGCAGCGTCAGGTCGAGGTGGCGGAACATGGCGTCGAAGAAGGCCTGGGCCAGCGCCTCGCCGTCGGGCTCGGTCCGCAGCCGGTCGATCACGAGCGCGGCGTGCAGCGCCAGCGAGTCGAAGCGGCCGTCCAGCGTGTCGGGAATGCCGCAGCCCTCGAACAGCTCCGGCGCGCGCGCCTGCTCGGCCGTGCGGGTGTAGAGCGCGGCGGCAAAGGCCTCATGCGGATTCTTGCGCCTGAACACGGTCCTGTGCCCTTTCCATCCCCCGTCGCCGTCCCGGCCAGTCGGTTGACCCGGCCCGGTACACGCGACATGTTGCGGTCCCTCTTTCCAACGAACCCCATAAGCCGTCCATGCGTCGCACCGTCCCGCTCGCTTCCCTGTCCATCGCCCTGGCATCGCTGGCGATGGTGACGGCCTGCGAGCCCTACTTCGATCTCCGCGGCTTCGCCCCGGCCCCCGGCACCGCCGACAAGCTCGAGGTCGGCAGCCAGAGCCGCGAGGACGTGGTGCGCCTGGTCGGCTCGCCGTCGGCGGTCGCCACCTTCAACCCGAACGTCTGGTACTACATCTCCCAGAGGCAGGAGATGTGGGGACCGCGCAAGCCGTGGATCTCCGAGCAGAACGTGATCCAGCTGACCTTCAACGAGCAGGGCCGCGTCTCCGACATCAAGTACTACGACCTCAAGGACGCCGAGAACATCACCATGGTCGCGCGCATCACGCCGACCTCCGGCAAGGAGCTGACCGTCCTCGAGCAGATCCTCGGCAACGTCGGCAAGTTCAGCGGCCCGCGCCAGCAGAGCAGCCCGGGCGCCCCGACCAGCGCCGGTCCCTGATCGGCCCCTCGCCGCGCCTGCCGCCGCCGCCGCCGCCGCCGCGCCAACGAAAAAGCCCCGGTCCTTCGACCGGGGCTTTCTCTTTGTGGGCCTGTCGCCGCTCAGTGCGCGAGCACGGCGAGCAGCAGCAGGGCCACGATGTTGGTGATCTTGATCATCGGGTTCACGGCGGGACCCGACGTGTCCTTGTACGGGTCGCCGACGGTGTCGCCGGTCACGGCCGCCTTGTGGGCTTCCGATCCCTTGCCGCCGAAGTGACCCTCTTCGATGTACTTCTTGGCGTTGTCCCAGGCACCGCCGCCCGCCGTCATCGAGATGGCGACGAACAGGCCGGTGACGATCACGCCCAGCAGCATGCCGCCGACCGCCGCGAAGCCGTCGGCCGGCGTGGCGATGGCGCGGATCGCGAAGAACAGCACGATCGGCGACAGCACCGGCAGCAGCGACGGGATCATCATCTCCTTGATCGCGGCCTTGGTGAGCATGTCGACGGCGCGGCCGTAATCGGGGCGATCCTTGCCCTCCATGATGCCCGGCTTCTCGCGGAACTGGCGACGCACTTCCTCGACCACCGCCTGGGCGGCGCGGCCGACGGCCAGCATCGACATGCCGCCGAACAGGTACGGCAGCAGGCCGCCGACCAGAAGGCCGACCACGACGTACGGGTTCTTCAGCGAGAAATCGACCGCCTTAACGCCCAGCTTGCCCTGGGCGATGAAGTAGTCGAGGTCCGAGGTGTAGGCCGCGAACAGCACCAGCGCGCCGAGGCCCGCCGAGGCGATGGCGTAGCCCTTGGTCACCGCCTTGGTGGTGTTGCCGACCGCGTCGAGCGCGTCGGTGTTCTTGCGCACTTCCTTGGGCAGGCCCGACATCTCGGCGATGCCGCCGGCATTGTCGGTGACCGGGCCGTAGGCGTCGAGCGCCACCACCATGCCGGCGAGCGCCAGCATGGCGGTCGTGGCGATGGCGATGCCGAACAGGCCGGCCAGGATGTAGCAGATCACGATGCCGGCGCAGATCAGCAGCGCCGGCAGCGCCGTGGCTTCCATCGACATCGCCAGGCCGGCGATGACGTTGGTGCCGTGGCCGGTGACCGAGGCCTGGGCCACCGCCTTGACCGGGCGGTAGTCGGTGCCGGTGTAGTACTCGGTGATCCAGACGATCAGGCCGGTGACGCCGAGGCCGACCATGGCGCACCAGAACAGCGACAGGCCGGTGAACTGGCGGTCGCCGACCTTGAGCACCGTGCCGTTACCGACGATGTAGTCGGTGACGAACCACAGGACCGGGATCGACAGCACGCCGGCGGCGATCATGCCCTTGTACATCGCCCACATGATGCCGTTGTCGGAACCGAGGCGGACGAAGAAGGTGCCGATGATCGAGGTGATGATGCAGGCGCCGCCGATGGCCAGCGGGTAGGTCATCAGCTTCGACACCAGAGCGGCATCGCTCGAGAAGAAGATCGAGGCCAGCACCATCGTCGCGACGGTGGTGACGGCATAGGTCTCGAACAGGTCGGCGGCCATGCCGGCGCAATCGCCGACGTTGTCGCCGACGTTGTCGGCGATGGTCGCCGGGTTGCGCGGGTCATCCTCCGGGATACCGGCTTCGACCTTGCCGACCATGTCGCCGCCGACGTCCGCACCCTTGGTGAAGATGCCGCCGCCGAGACGGGCGAAGATCGAGATCAGCGAGGCGCCGAAGCCGAGCGCGACCAGCGCGTCGATCATCTCGCGGCTGCCCGTGCCGACACCCATGCTCTGCAGCGCCATGAAGTAGCCGACGACGCCCAGCAGGGCGAGACCGGCGACCAGCATGCCGGTCACCGCGCCCGCCTTGAAGGCGAGGTCGAGACCCTGGCCGAGGCTCTTCTGGGCGGCCACCGCGGTTCGCACGTTGGCGCGCACCGAGACGTTCATGCCGATGAAGCCGGTGGCACCCGACAGCACGGCGCCGATCAGGAAGCCGACGGCGGCCAGCTTGCCGAGCTGCCACCACAGGATGAGGAGCACCACCACGCCGACGATGCCGATCGTGGTGTACTGTCGACGGAGATACGCCGCGGCGCCCTCCTGGACGGCCTGCGCGATCTCTTGCATGCGCGCAGTACCGGCGTCGGAGGCCATGACACGCGACGCGGTTACAACGCCGTATAGTACGGCGATGATACCGCAGCCGACGACGGCCCAGAGTACGGTAGACATTTTTGGTTAACCCATTGTTTCTGAAGGCATTTCCAGCCCGGCGCGCGCCGAAACCCTGAGGTCTCCCCCGGACGCAAGGCGGCCGGAAAATGGCAGAACGCCACAATCCGCGCAACCCGGAAGCGGGAAAAGCGCCGCTGCGTCAAGGGTTTGGCCCGGCGCGCCTCAGGCGCGCGCGGGATGGCGCAGGCGGTAGACGGCGATCAGCGCCAGGGCGACCAGCACCAGCACGAGGGCGACGTAGTTCAGCACCGCCCAGCCCTTCACCTCGAGCACGATCGAGGCCATCAGGCTGGCCGAGGCGGTCGTGCCGAACACCATGAAATCGTTGAAGGCCTGCGCCTTGCCGCGCTCGGCCGGCCGGTAGGTCGTGGTCAGCAGCGTGGTCGCGCCGACGAACAGGAAGTTCCAGCCGACGCCGTTGAGGCCCAGGGCGGCGCGGAAGTGCCACTCGGTGATGCCCGTCAGGGCGACCACGACGCCCAGCACCAGCAGCGCGATGCCCGCCACCATGACGTTGAAGATACCGAACCGGCTGATCAGCGAGCCGGTGAAGAAGGCCGGCAGGAACATGCCCATGACGTGCACGAAGATCGTGACCGGCGCCTCGGTCTTGTCGAGGCCGCACATCACGATCGCCAGCGGCGAGGCCGCCATGACGAACGACATGACGCCGAAGGCGATCATCGCGCCGGCGCAGGCCACCATGTAAGCCGGCTGGGTCACGATCTCGAGCAGCGGCCGCTGCGGCCCGCTGTTGTCCTCGGGCCGCACCGCCGGGAACTCGATGAAGCCCATGACGGTGAAGACCAGCACGTGCACCACGATCACGGCGACGAAGCTGGCCTGGAAGACAGGCAGCCAGAGGTCGGGCGTGAAGCGCGCCATAGCCGGTCCCAGGATGCCGGCGATCACGCCACCGGCCGTCACGTAGGAGATCGCCTGCGCCCGGAACTGGCTGGGCGCCAGTTCGACCGCGGCGAAGCGATAGAGCTGCATGTTGGCGATGCCGTAGCCCAGGAACAGGCCGCCGAGGCACATCACCGGGAAGCTGCCCATGCCCAGCCCGATCGCCGCGCACGAGGCACCGATCATGCCGCCGACCGAGCCCGAGCGGAAACCGAACCGCCGGCCGCGCCGCATCATCAGCATCGAGGCCGGGAACACCGACAGCATGACGCCGAGGTGCTGCATGGTGACCGGCAGGTTGGCCCACATGCGCATGTCGGGCGACACGATGGTCAGCACCGCCAGCGCCGACGAGGCGAACATCAGGGTGTTGCTGCTCTGGGTCAGGGCCTGGCAGATCGCCAGCAGCGCGATGTTGCGCATGGAACGCCGCGACAGCGTGGCTGTCGACGCCGCGTTCGTTTCCCCCATCTTTCCGGACCCGTCCATTGGCCGGCACTCTAGTCGCCTGCCCGGCCGCCCCCAAGCGGAGAACCGCCGGTGCATGGCAGCCCTGCCATCCGGGCTAGAAGTGGGCGTAGCCGGTGCGGGTCGCGCGGACCGGCCGTCCGTCGACGGTGAGGACGACGCCCCTGCCCGGCTCGAATTCGCCGATGCGCGTCACCGGCACGCCGGCGGACCGGGCGGCGGCCAGCAGCGCGGCGCGCCGGCGCGGTGTGACGGCTATCACAAGCTCGTAGTCGTCGCCGCCGCCCAGCACGGTCGGCCATAGCCGCCCATTCGTCGTCACCAACCGGCGCGCCGAAGGCGACAGCGGGACCAGGCCGCGCTCGATCCGCACGGCGAGTCCCGACGCCGACGCGATGTGACCGGCGTCGGCCAGCAGCCCGTCCGACACGTCGGCCGTGGCGTGGGCGATGCCGACCAGCCGCGGCCCCAGCGCCGAGCGCGGCTCGGGCAGCCGGTAGCGCCACTCCAGCGCCGCGCTCGCGATCTCGCCGCGCGCCGCCAGCAGGCCGAGCGCGCCGTCGCCGATGGTGCCGCTGACCCACAGCTCGTCGCCGGCCCGCGCCCCGGCCCGCGTCAGGCCGCGGCCGCGCGGCACGCGGCCGAAGGCGGTGATGGTGACGGTGAGCGGCCCCGGCGTGACCACGGTGTCACCGCCGCACAGCGCGATGCCGTAGCGCCGCTGGTCGGCCGCGAGGCCGCGCGCGAAGCCCGCGACCCACGCCTCGCGCCAGTCCTTCGGCAGGGAAAGCGACAACTGGTAGGCGAACGGTCGCGCCCCGCCGGCCGCGAGGTCGGACAGGCAGACGCGCAGCGCCTTGGCGGCGATGCGGGCCGGCGTCTCGTCCTCGAGGAAGTGCACGCCCGCCACCACCGTGTCGGTCTTCACGGCGAGGTCGTGCGCGGCGTCGGCCGGCAGGAAGGCATTGTCGCTGACGAGGCCGCCGGCCCCGGCGAAGCCGCGCGCCAGCGGCGCGAAGTAGCGGGCGATCAGCGCGAACTCGCCGGGGCGCCGGCGCCGCGCCATGCCGCTACCTCGTGAACTCGGCGGCCCGCGCCTCGCGCGCCACCTTGTCGAGCACCGAGTTGATGAACTTCGGTTCGTGCTGGTCGTAGAAGGCCGAGGCGATATCGAGGTACTCGTTGATGACGACGCGCGCCGGCACGTCGCCGCGATGCACCAGTTCGTAGGCGCCCGCCAGCAGGATGGCGCGCACAAGGCGATCGATGCGGCCCCACGTCCAGTCGGCGCTGAGCGCGCCCGACACGGTCTTCTCGAGCGCCTCGCGGTGGCTCACCGTGCCCTCGACCACGTCCTTGAACAGCGGCCGGTCGGCGTCGCGGCGCATGCCGCCCTCGCCGGTCTCGCCGGTCCGCACCTTGATGAACTGGTCGATGATCTCGGCCGGGCCGTGCTGGCCCTCCTGCCACTGGTAGAGGGCCTGCACGGCAGCAAGCCGCGCCGCCTGGCGCCGGCTCGGCCCAGGCGTCGAGGTCGGTTGCGCACTCACGACTGCCGCCAGCGCCGCGCCAGGGCGACCATGGACAGGCAGGCATGGGCGGCGTCGCCGCCCTTGTCGCCGCGGTCCGTGAAGGCCCGCGCCTTCGCCTGCTCGATGTTCTCGACGGTGACGATGCCGTAGCCGATCGCCAGGCGCTGGCGCACCGTGAGATCCATCAGGCCGCGCGCGCTCTCGCCGCAGACATAGTCGTAGTGCGTGGTCTCGCCGCGCACCACGCAGCCTAGGGCGACGAAGCCGTCGTAGCGGTCGGCCGCCATCGCGATGGCGCCCGGGATCTCGAAGGCCCCCGGCACCGTGACGCGCTCGCAGGTCGCGCCGTTCTTCGCGATCTCGCGCTCGGCGCCGGCGATCAGCGCATCGGCGATCTCGTCGTAGTAGTGCGATTCGACGATCAGGATTCGCGCGCCCGCCACGCCGGCGACCGGCGGGCGAACCGACGGGTTCTCTGTCCGTGTCGACATCTCAGCGGCCCGGGATCGGCTTCTGGCCGACGACCTTGAGGCCGAAGCCCTCGAGGCCGACGATCGAGCGCTTGCTGTTGGTCAGCAGCACCATCTCGCGCACCCCGAGGTCGATCAGGATCTGCGCGCCGACGCCGTAGTCGCGCAGCTCGGCGCCCGACGGCTCGAGCTTCTCGCCGGCGCGGCGGCGCTGCTCGGCCAGCATGACGGTCAGCGGTTCGCGGATCAGCACCAGGACGCCACGGCCCTCGCGCGCGATCTCCTCCATCGAGGCCTCGATCTCGCCGCCGCGGCCGGTGTCGCGCTGGCCCAGCAGGTCGGAGAACACGTTGCCGGCGTGCATGCGCACCAGCACCGGGCCGCCGGTCGCCGGGTCGCCCTTCACCAGCGCGATGTGCTGCGCCAGCGTCACCTTGTTCACGTAGATCACGCAACGGAAGCCGCCGCCGTGGATGCTGTCGAAGGTCGTCTCGCTCAGCCGCTTGACGATCGAGTCGTAGCGCCGGCGATAGGCGATCAGGTCGGCGATGGTGCCGATCTTGAGGCCGTGACGCTGCGCGAAGTTGATGAGGTCGTTGCGACGGGCCATCGTGCCGTCGTCGTTCATGATCTCGCAGATCACGCCCGACGGGTTGAGGCCGGCGAGCCGCGCGAGGTCGACCGCCGCCTCGGTGTGGCCGGTGCGCTCGAGCACGCCGCCGTCGCGCGCCACCAGCGGGAAGACATGGCCCGGCGTGACGATGTCGGACGGCCCGCACGACGGGTCGATGGCGACCGCGACGGTGCGCGCGCGGTCGGCCGCCGAGATGCCGGTGGTCACGCCCTGGCGGGCCTCGATCGACACGGTGAAGGCGGTCTGGTGGCGGGTGCCGTTGTTCTGCGCCATCAGCGGCAGGCCGAGCTGCTCGACGCGCTCGCGCGTCAGGGCGAGGCAGATCAGGCCGCGCGCATGCTTGGCCATGAAGTTGATGGCGTCGGGCGTCGCCCACTGGGCGGGAATGACGAGGTCGCCCTCGTTCTCGCGATCCTCGTCGTCGACCAGGATGAACATCCGGCCCTTGCGGGCCTCCTCGATGATATCCTCGGCCGCCGCCTTCACCTCCGAGAAGGTGATGCGCCAGGCGTCCTTTTCGAGCGCACTCATGATCGTCCGTGCTCCAGCAATCGCGCAACGTAACGCGCGAGCATATCGACCTCAAGGTTGACCCGTTGGCCGGGCCGGGCCTGGCCCAGCGTGGTGACCGACTGGGTATGCGGGATGATGTTGACGCCGAACCGGTTGCCGTCGACCTCGTTGACGGTCAGCGAGATGCCGTCGATCGCCACCGAGCCCTTGGGCGCCACGAAGCGCGCCAGCGCTGGCGGCGCCTCGAACACGAAGCGCATGCTGCCGCCTTCCGGCGTCATCGACGCAATGGTGCCGACGCCGTCGACGTGACCGTAGACGAGGTGACCGCCCAGCTCGTCGCCGACCTTGAGCGACAGTTCCAGGTTGATGCGGCTGCCGGCCTGCCAGTCGCCGAGATGGGTCTTGTCGAGGCTCTCGGCCGAGACCTCGACGGCGAACCAGTCGGGCCCCTTCTCGATCACCGTCAGGCAGCAGCCGGCGCAGGCGATCGACGCGCCGATGGCGATTGGCGCGAGGTCGTGGCGCGTGCGCACGACGAAGCGCCGGTCACCCGCCTTGCCGCCCGGGGCGATGGAGACGATCTCGCCGATGTCGGTGACGATGCCCGTGAACATGGACCGTACTTATGCCCCTCGAATCCAGCTTTCCACCGTGTCGTCCTCCAGCCGCCGCACCGATTGCAGCCGGAACCGGGGCGCGAAACCCAACCGTTCGACCGCCATCGGCCCGACCGCAGAGCGACCTTCCGACCCCAGCACGACGCCCGCCCGGTAGCTGGTGATGCGGTCGACCAGGCCGGCCCGCAGGAACGACGCGGCGACCTGTCCGCCCCCCTCGACCAGCACCCGCGTCAGCCCGCGGTCGCCCAAGGCCCTTGCCGCCGCAGGGACATCGATTCGTCCCTCGGCTCCGGCCGGCACCTCCATGACCTCGACGCCGGCCGCTTGCAAGGCATCGCGCCGGCCCGCGGGCGCGGCACTTGTGCACAGCACCCAGGTTGGGACCTCGCGCGCCGTCGTCGCCAGCACCGAATCGGTCGCCAGCCCCGCCTTCGAATCGAGCACGATCCGCACCGGCGAGCGGTGCTGCAAGCCGGGCAGCCGGCAGGTCAGCGACGGGTTGTCGGCCGCCGCCGTCGCCGCGCCGACGAGGATGGCGTCGTGGGTGGCGCGCAGCTTGTGGCCGTCGCGCCGCGCCGCCTCGCCGGTGATCCACTGGCTCTCGCCGGAGGCGGTGGCGATGCGGCCATCGAGCGAGGTCGCCATCTTGAGGCGGAACAGCGGCCGTCCCTCGGCGACGCGCAACAGGAAGCCGGCATTGATCTCGCGCGCCTCGTCGGCGCCCTCGCCAATCTCGACGGCGATGCCGGCGGCGCGCAGCCGCGCGTGGCCTTGCCCCTTCACGCGCGGATCGGGATCCTCGAGCGCCGACACGACGCGCGCCACGCCGGCCGCGACCAGTGCGTCGGCGCAGGGCGGCGTGCGGCCGTGATGGGCGCACGGCTCCAGCGTGACGTAGACCGTCGCGCCGGCCGCCGCCTCGCCGGCCTCGGCCAGCGCCTGCGTCTCGGCGTGCGGCCGCCCGCCCTTCTGGGTGCGGCCGCGCCCGACGACCGCGCCGTCGCGCACGATCACGCAGCCGACCGCGGGGTTCGGCCAGGTCGAGCCCAGCGACCGGCGCGCCAGCGCGAGCGCCGCGCGCATCATGGCGTCAGTCCTTGAAGTTGGTCTCGGCGAGGTCCGAGATGAACTCCTCGAAGTCCCGGGCCTCGCGGAAGTTGCGATAGACCGAGGCGAAGCGGACGTAGGCGACCGGGTCGAGCGCGCGCAGCGCGTCCATCACCAGCTCGCCGATCTGCGTCGAGGGAATCTCGCTCTCGCCGGAGCTCTCGAGGCGGCGCACGATGCCGTTCACCACCCGCTCGATGCGCTCCGGATCGACCGGCCGCTTGCGGCAGGCGACGGTGATCGAGCGCGCGAGCTTGTCGCGGTCGAACGCCACGCGCTGGCCGTTCTTCTTGACCACGGTGAGTTCGCGCAGCTGCACGCGCTCGAAGGTGGTGAAGCGCGAGCCGCACGACGGGCAGTAGCGCCGCCGGCGGATCGCCGAGTTGTCGTCGGTCGGCCGCGAGTCCTTAACCTGTGTGTCCTCGTGACCGCAAAATGGACAGCGCATCGTCTCCCCCCGTGTGCCTCTGTTTGCCGATCAGTCGCGGTAGATCGGAAACCGGGCGCAGAGAGCCTGCACCTTGCTGCGGACCTGCGCCTCTACCTGGGCGTCCCCATCAGGTCCGTTCTTGGCGATGCCATCGAGCACGTCGGCGATCAGGTGGCCGACCTGGCGGAACTCCGCCACGCCGAAGCCCCTGGTCGTGCCGGCCGGCGAGCCGAGCCGCACGCCCGAGGTGATGGTGTACTTCTCCGGGTCGCCCGGGATGCTGTTCTTGTTGACCGTGATGCCCGAGCGGTCGAGCACCTTCTCGGCGATGACGCCGGTCGCCTTCTTCGGCCGCAGGTCGACCAGCATGACGTGGCTGTCGGTGCCGCCCGAGACGATCTTGAGGCCGCGCTCGGTCAGCGCCGAGGCGAGCGCCCGGGCGT
Source organism: Pseudomonadota bacterium (assembly GCA_020160955.1). Lineage (GTDB taxonomy): Bacteria > Pseudomonadota > Alphaproteobacteria > Reyranellales > Reyranellaceae > Reyranella. Next base: position 21,477 of record JAIUOX010000021.1, on the reverse strand, counting down.
TGTCGATCACCTGGTGGGCGTAGATCTTGAACTCGGGCTTCAGCGCCTCGCCGAACGCCACCGCCTTGGCGGCGATGATGTGCATCAGCGGCCCGCCCTGCAGTCCCGGGAACACCGCCGAGTTGATCTTCTTGCCGATCTCGGCGTCGGTCGACAGCACCATGCCGCCGCGCGGGCCGCGCAGCGTCTTGTGCGTCGTCGTCGTCACGACGTGGGCGTGCGGCAGCGGGCTCGGGTAGGCGCCGGCGGCGACGAGGCCGGCATAGTGCGCCATGTCGACCATGAAGTAGGCGCCGATCTCGTCGGCGACCTTGCGGAAGCGCGCCCAGTCGATGTGGCGCGAGTAGGCCGAGGCGCCGGCGACGATCAGCTTCGGCTTCTCGCGGCGCGCCGTCTCCTCCATCTGCTCGTAGTCGATCAGGTGGGTGTCGGCCTTGACGCCGTACGACACGACCTTGAACCACTTGCCCGACTGGTTGGCCGGCGAGCCGTGGGTCAGGTGGCCGCCCTGGTCGAGCGCCATGCCCATGAAGGTGTCGCCCGGCTTCAGCAGCGCGAGGAACACCGCCTGGTTGGCCTGCGCGCCGGAGTGCGGCTGGACGTTGGCGAACGAGCAGTCGAACAGCTTGCAGGCGCGCTCGATCGCCAGCTGCTCGGCCTTGTCGACCTCCTCGCAGCCGCCGTAGTAGCGCCGGCCGGGATAGCCCTCGGCATACTTGTTGGTCAGCACCGAGCCGGCCGCCTCGAGCACGGCGCGCGACACGATGTTCTCCGACGCGATCAGCTCGATCTGCTCGCGCTGGCGGTGCAGCTCGCCCTTCACCGCCGCGTCGATGGCCGGATCGACCTCGGCCAGGCTGCGGGTGAACATCGGCAGCGACTCGCTCATCTTCGACGCGGCTTGACTCATTTCACGGGACCCTTCGACAGCTTGGCAACGCGGGCGGCATGGCGGCCGCCCTCGAACTCGGTGGACAGGAAGACCTTCAACGCGGCGCGGGCGGTCTCGATGCCGATCACGCGCTGGCCGAAGGCGACGACGTTGGCGTCGTTGTGCAGCCGGGTGAGCCGCGCCGTGGTCTCGTCGTGAACCAGCGCGGCCCGGACCGCCGGGTTGCGGTTGGCGGCGATCGAGATGCCGATGCCGGTGCCACAGACCAGCACGCCGCGCTCGGCCTTGCCCGAGGCGATCGCCTCGCCCATGGCCGCGCCGTAGTCGGCGTAATCGACCGACTGGGTCGAGTGCGTCCCGAGGTCGAGCACGGTGTGGCCCGCGTCCTGCAGGTCGCGTTTCAGCAATTCCTTAAGGTCGAAGCCGGCATGATCCGACGCGACCGCGATGGCGCCCCCCGGCATTCGACGATCGTTCCCCTCTAGCGGTTGAGCCCCCGGATACCATATCGGCGCTCGAAATGTCACGATTCCCCAAAATCGTGGAAATCGTACCACAAGAGGCAAAATTCCCTCAGTTTTCGCCCGGATATGCAAAAAGGGGCCCGCGAGGGGCCCCTTTCCGGTCGCTGGACGGGAAGTTCCCGCCCTACTTCACGAGCTCGATCTCGCCCACGCGCCAGGTCTTCTCGAAGAACGACGGCAGCGGGCTGTAGAGGCGCAGGATCGTGAACCAGCCCTTGGCCGGGTCGGTCTGGATCCAGTTGCCGCGCGGCACGTCCTTGGGCTGCGTCGGTCCGAACCAGACCGTCGTCGTGCCGTCGGCGGCCGGCTGGGCGGCCGGCGACGGGTAGGCCTGGCTGCCGGCGCGCGGGTAGTTCTGCGGCGTCTGCAGCATCGAGCGGGTCTGGTTGTCGTACAGGGTGAGCGACCAGAAGGCCTCGGCCGGGACCTTGGGCGGCAGCACCACCTTGTAGGTCTTGGCGCCGTCGAACGGGTTGCCCTGCGAATCGGCGAACGCCATCAGGTACTGCGAGCCGACGCCCGGGGCGCGCATGATCATGCCCGGCGAGTCGAGCGTGTAGCCGTAGTAGAAGGCGGTGCGCGAATCGAGCGTGCGGGCGCCGGTCGGCGGCAGCGGCTTGAACATGCCGGCCTCGAACAGCGGCGGCGGCGTCTCGAAGAAGGCGCCGCCCTCCCACAGCATGCTGCCCCACTGCGAGTTCGGGTAGTAGGCCCAGTCGGGGTGCCTCATGGCGTAACGCCAGTTCAGCGCGCGCCCCGTGGCCTGCCCGAACGCGGCGGCCTCCGACAGGATCTTCTGCATCCGCGCGTCGGGCTTGAACGGCTTGCCGCGCACGATGCCGATCGCGGCGAGCTGGCCCGCCAGCTCGATGTCGTAGCTGGTGGCCGGCTCGCGCTGGACGTTCTCGTTGATCAGCTCGAAGAAGCCGATGTCGCTCGGCGGGATGGTGTTGAACGCCAGCCCGCTGGCCTCGATGAACTTGGTCTCCGGGATCTTCGGCTCGCCGGCGATGCGGACCGTTCCCTCGAGCGCCTGGGCGAGGCTCGTGCCGAACGAGCCCGGCAGGTAGGGATAGACCTTCATGGTCTTCTTGATGACCTCGACCGCCGGCGCGGGATCGTTGTTCACCAGGTAGGCGCGCGCGGCGTAGAGCGCGAAGTTGGTCTTGGAGCGGCCGATGAAGTAGCCGCCCTCCGGCAGCGGTCCGTTGTAGTCCGGTCCGACGATCAGGTACTTGCCGCCCATCCCGCGATCCGGTCCGGGACCGCCGATGTCGATGATCCAGGAGAACCACATGTCGTTGATGGTGCCGACCGCGCCCGGCGGCTGCTCGACGACGACCGGGCCTTTGCTGAGATCGAGGCCGGTCAGGTAGTAGACGGTGTCCGCGTTGGCCGTCAGGAACAGCGAGCGCGAGTCCATGAACTTCGGGAAGATGACGACGTCGCCCGGCTTGGCGCCGATGCCCTCGAAGCCCTTGACGATGGCCAGCGCCGAGGCGCCGCGGAAGCTGTTGTTGTAGGCGCTGAGCGCGTGGCTGAAGTCGAGGATGTCGTAGGTCTTCTGCGCCGTCTCGGCGGTCGGCACGCCGTCCTTGAACTCGAGCTTGCCGAGGCCGGTGGACAGCGTCGCCGGCGCGCCGAGCGACTCGACGACCTTGGCGGGAACCTGCGCGTGTGCGCCCGCCGCGAGCGCGAGCAAGGCTCCTCCGGCAATCCAGCCGCCCAGTGACGTCCGGCGGCGTCTCTCAATCGGTCCGTGCACGGTAAGGCATTCCCTCTCGTTGAACTGTGCCTGTGTAGAGGCCGGACCATCGCTTGCAAATGTGCAAGTTCCAAGGACAACAAAACGCACACGGCGTTGGGAAAATGCAAAAAAGGGGCCCCGCGAGGGGCCCCTTTCCGGCGTCGGGAGTAACTCCCGAAGCTACTTCTTGATCGGCGCCGACTTGCCGCCCTTCCAGGCATAGATGTCGTAGACCGGGTTCTTGATGTCGCCCTTGGCGTCGAACTCGAGCGAGCCGACTGCGGAGTCGAACTTGCCGGCACGCAGCACCTTGGCGATCGCCGCCGGGTCGGTCGACTTCGCCTTGTTGGCGGCCTCGGCCCACACCTTCACCGCAGCGTAGGTGAAGAGCGTGTAGCCCTCCGGGTTGTACTTGGCGTCGCGGAACTTCTTCACCAGCGCGGCATTCTTCGGGTCGTCCTCGGCCTTCGGCGGGAACGACATCAGCACGCCGTCCGTGGCGGCGCCGCCCAGCTGGGCGAACTCGGCCGTCTCGAGCGCGTCGAAGCCCATCATGGTCGCCGCCAGGCCCTGCTCGCGGGCCTGCTTGATCATCAGCGCGCCGGCGGTGTGGTAGCCACCGAGCACGATGATGTCGATCTTGGCCTGCTTCATCTTGTTGATGAGCGCGGTGAAGTCCTTGTCGGTGTCGTTGTAGGCCTCGTACATGGCCTCCTTGAGGCCGCCCTTGTTGATGGCCTTCTTGGTCTCGTCGGCCACGCCCTTGCCGTACGGCGACTTGTCGTGAAGGATCGCGACCTTGGCGTCCTTCTTGTTCTTCAGGATGTAGGCGCCGACCGTGGCGCCCTGCACGTCGTCGCGGCCGCAGGTGCGGAACACCGTGGTGTTGCCCTTGCTCGCCGCGTCATCGGTCAGCTTCGGGTTGGTCGAGGCCGGCGTGATCTGCAGGATCTTGCCTTCCTTGTAGACGTCCGACGCCGGGATCGACGAGCCCGAGCAGAAGTGACCGGCCACGAACACGACCTTGTCGGAGACCATCTTGTTGGCGACCGCGGTCGCCTGCTTCGGGTCGCAGGCATCGTCGCCGGTGATCAGCTGCAGCTTCTGGCCGTTCACGCCGCCCGCCGCGTTGATCTCGTCGACCGCCATGGTCGCGCCCTTGACCATCTGTTCGCCGAACGCGGCGTACTGGCCGGTGATCGGGCCGACGACGCCGATCTTGATCTGGGCCAGTGCCGGCATCGCCATCGTGGCGATGGTCGCGGCAGCCAGCGCTGCAAAGGTCTTCTTCATCTAACGACCCCCTTGTTGACTGAGGCATCCACGGTGCGTGGAACTGGTTGAACCTTAGGCCCGCTCCTCCCAGCCCAGCAAGCCTTTGCGCCGGTACAGCCACGGATACTGCTGGACCATCTGGCGCGCCCGGGTCAGGCGGAAGGCGAAGGCGGCGACCGCGAATTGCACGGCCCAGCCGAGGAGAAATCCGCCCACCGACACCAGCTCGCCGCCCATCAGGGCATAGTCGAGGAAGCGCAGCAGCGCCGACAGCAGCGCGGTATAGAACGGCACCTGCAGGAACGGCCGCCAGGTCAGCGCCACCGCGTGACCGGCGGCGAAGGCGGCCGGCGCGACCAGCACCAGGTTGAAGAACAGGACGATGCCCGCGGTATCGCCCAGCCACTCCATCGCGAAGCCGTCGAGGCTCATGCGTGGCCTCCCTCGAGGTAGGCCGAGCGGACCTCGCTGTTGGCCAGCAGCTCGGCGCCGCTGCCGCTCAGCAGGACGCGGCCGTTGGCCAGCACGTAGCCGCGGTCGGCCAGGCGAAGCGCGTGGAAGGCATTCTGCTCGACCAGGAAGACGGTGACCCCCTCCTCGCGCGCGATCCGCCGGATCGCGTCGAAGATCTGGCGCACGATCAGCGGCGCCAGCCCGAGCGACGGCTCGTCGAGCAGCAGCAGCCGCGGCCGGCTCATCAGCGCGCGGCCGATCGCCAGCATCTGCTGCTCGCCACCCGACAGCGTGCCGCCGCGCTGCTCGCGCCGCTCGGCCAGCCGGGGGAACATGGCGAAGACGCGCTCGAGGTCGCCCTGGAAGTTGGCGGGATCGCCCAGCGTCGCGCCCATCTGCAGGTTCTCGAACACCGTCATGCGCGGGAAGATGCGCCGGCCCTCCGGCACCTGCGCCACGCCGCGGCGCACGATCTGGTGGGTCGGCAGCGCGGTGATGTCCTCGCCGTCCAGCACGATGCGGCCGGCGCGCGCCCGCGGGTTGCCGCAGATCGTCATCAGCAGCGTCGACTTGCCGGCGCCGTTGGCGCCGATCAGCGTCACGATCTCGCCGCGGTTCACCGCGAGGTCGACGCCGTGCAGCGCCTGGATGGCGCCGTAGAAGGTCGCCACGCCCTCGACCGAGAGGATGCGGTCAGTCATGGCCGGCCCCCTCCTCGGCATCGTCGGTGCCGAGATAGGCGCGGATCACCGCCGGGTCGCTGCGGATCGCGGCTGGCGCGCCCTCGGCGATCTTGCGGCCGTAGTCGAGCACGACGATGTGGTCGGAGATCTTCATCACGACGCTCATGTCGTGCTCGATCAGCAGCACGCCGATGCCATCGCGGTCGCGGATCGACAGCAGGAGGTCGTTGAGCTCGCCCGACTCGCGCGGGTTGAGGCCGGCCGCCGGCTCGTCGAGGCAGAGCAGCCGCGGCTCGGTGCACATCGCCCGCGCGATCTCCAGCCGGCGCTGGGCGCCGTACGGCAGCTCGCCCGCCGGGCGGTCGGCGTCGGCCAGCAGGCCGATGCGCTCCAGCCACGCCTTCGCGAGGTCGATCGCCGCCGCCTCGGCCCTGCGGTAGCCGGGCAGCCCCAGCAGGCCGAACAGGCTGTAGCCCGAGGCCAGCATCAGCTTGTTGTGCTGCGCCACCAGGAGGTTCTCCAGCACGGTCATGGCCGGGAACAGGCGGATGTTCTGGAAGGTACGCGCGACCTTCGCGCGCTGGCCGATCTCGTGGCCCAGCATGCGCTCCAGCAGGTAGTCCTGCTCGCCGCGCAGCAGCAGGCGGCCGACCGTCGGCTTGTAGAAGCCGGTGATGCAGTTGAAGACGGTGGTCTTGCCCGCCCCGTTGGGGCCGATGATCGCCGTGATCTCGCGCGGCCGGGCGCGGAACGACACGTCGTTGACCGCCACCAGGCCGCCGAAGCGCATCGTGAGGTGATCGACCTCGATCAGGGCGGGCGCGGCGGCGGCGCTCATCCGCTGCCTCCGGGCGCGGCCGGGTGCAGGCGGATGGAGGGCTCGCGGTGACCGACCAGGCCGCGCGGCCGGTAGACCATGATCAGCACCATCGCGAGGCCGAACGCCAGCATGCGGTAGTTGCCGAGTTCGCGGAACCACTCCGGCAGGCCGATCAGCAGCACCGCCGCCAGCACCACGCCGATCTGGCTGCCCATGCCGCCCAGCACCACGATGGCGAGGATGATCGCCGACTCGATGAAGGTGAAGCTCTCGGGACTGATGAAGCGCTGCTTGGCGGCGAAGAACGAGCCGGCGAAGCCCGCGAACATCGCGCCGATCGCGAAGGCGGTCAGCTTGGTGTTGGTCGGGTTGATGCCGAGCGCCTTGCAGGCGGTCTCGTCCTCGCGCAGCGCCTCCCAGGCGCGGCCGACCGGCAGTCGCCGCATGCGCTGGGTGAACAGGTTGGTGACCAGCGCGAGGCCGAGGATCACGTAGTAGAGGAAGACCAGGCGCTGGTTCGAGTTGAACGGGATGCCGAGCATGTCGGCCACCGTCTGCTTGCCCTCCGGCGCGGTCTCGGCGAACACCGCGCCGAACAGGGTCGGTCCCGGGATCGAGCCGATGCCGGCCGGGCCGTTGGTGAAGTCGACCCAGTTCAGCAGCACCAGCCGGATGATCTCGCCGAAGCCCAGCGTCACGATGGCGAGGTAGTCACCGCGCAGGCGCAGCACCGGGAAGCCCAGCAGGATGCCGAAGGTCGCGGCCATCATGCCGGCGAGCGGCAGCACCGCCCAGAAGCCCAGCCCGTGCTGCGTGCTGAGCAGCGCGTAGGCATAGGCGCCGACCGCGTAGAAGGCGACGTAGCCGAGGTCGAGCAGCCCGGCCAGGCCGACCACGATGTTGAGGCCCCAGCCCAGCATCACGTAGGTCAGGATCAGGACCGAAAGGTCCATGGTCTTCTGGTCGGCGAACGGCGTGAACGGCATCACCAGCGCCAGGCCAAGCAGGATCCAGCCGGCCCACTTGATGCCGAAGGCGTCGACCCGGCGCCCGACCTTCGTGTGCGCGGCGGCGCCGAAGGCCTGCGTCGCCCACGGCCAGGCGCCGCGGATCACCAGCATCGCGCCACCCAGCGCCACGAACCAGTGCAGGAAGCCGGACGGCAGCGTCATCGGCGACGCGCCGGCCGCGATCATGACGGCGCCCAGCGCGATCGCCGGCCAGCGCAGGCCATTGGAAGCGAACTGCAGGCCGAGCCGGCCGAGGAAGATCACGACCACGGCGACCGCGAGGTCGGCGAACTGGTAGTCGAAGCTGAGGCCGGTGCGCGAGCCGACGTCGACGGTGCGGAAGCCGACGACGAAGATGCCGAGCGCCGCCGCCACGAAGGCGGTCAGCGCGGCGTCCTTCAGCATCGCGGGCAGCCGGGCCGCCATCAGACCTTCTCGATCTCCGGCTTGCCCAGCAGGCCGGTCGGCCGGAAGATCAGCACCAGCACCAGGATGGCGAAGGCCGCGACGTCCTTGTACTCGCTCGAGAAGTAGGCCGCCCAGAAGACCTCGATCAGGCCGATCAGCAGGCCGCCCAGCATCGCGCCGGGCAGCGAGCCGATGCCGCCCAGCACCGCCGCGGTGAACGCCTTGATGCCGGCCAGGAAGCCGATGAAGAAGTCGATCACGCCGTAGTACATCAGGAACAGCATGCCGGCGACGGCGGCCAGCGCGGCGCCCAGCACGAAGGTCAGCGAGATCGTGCGGTCGACGTCGACGCCCAGCAGCGAAGCCATCTTCATGTCCTGCTCGCAGGCGCGCTGGCGGCGGCCGAGCGGCGTCTTCGCGATCAGCCAGGTGAAGCCCAGCATCAGCACCACCGTGACCACCACGATGATGATCTGCAGCCACGACACGCGGACGTCGAAGCCGTCGGCGCTGAACAGCACGAAACCGCCCGACACCACCTGCCCGCCCGGCTTGGGCCGCGCGCCCTGCACCAGTTGGACGTAGTTCTGGAGGGCGATCGACACGCCGATCGCCGAGATCAGCGGCGCCAGCCGGAACGACCCGCGCAAGGGTCTATAGGCGGTGCGCTCGATCGCCCAGCCATAGACCGATGAAAAGGCCATGGCGATCAGCAGCACCAGCACGATGGCGACCGGCGCCGAGCTGATGCCCAGCAGGCTGCAGATCATGAAGCCGATCAGGGAAATGAAGGCACCGATCATGAAGACTTCGCCGTGGGCGAAATTGATCATGCCGATGATGCCGTAGACCATCGTGTAGCCGATGGCGATCAGGCCGTAGATGGCCCCCAACGTGATGGCGTTGACCAATTGCTGCGTGAAGTACGCCATGCCCCTCGCGTCGTCCCTGCCCTCCGACCTAAAACGCTTCCACCGGGAGAGGCAAGCGAACAATCCATCCGCCGAGGATGTTTCTGCAAGTGTCGTGCCGGATCAGCCTGCGACCTGGACCTGCCGGCGGCTGCGCCGCCGCATGGCGACGAGGCGGACGGCCGCGATGGCGACCACCACCACGGCCATGGGCCAATAGAAGGCGTCGAGCGGCACCCGCTTGCCGACCGCGACGGCAAAACTCACCCAGATGTACCAGCCGCCGACCAGGTGCAGCAGGCGCCAGCGGCGGGGTCCCAGCCAGGCGGCCGTCCGGTCGAACGAGGTCACGGCCATGGCGGCTATGAAGAGGTACGCCGCGCCAGCCAGGACGACGGTATTGAGGTTGGTGAGCGTCCAGAACAGCGCGCGGTCCGTCAGGGCGAGGACAACGATCACCCCGAGATGGACGAAGTGGGAGATCGCGAACGCGAGGCCGAGGTAGCGGCGGTTGCGCCGCAGCCAGCGGGTTCCTTCGTTCGGAGCCAACTGGAGCAGCGGTCCCGCGGTGAAGGCCAGCGCGAACAGCAGCAGCGACGTGCGCGCGGTCGCCCGGATCGCGAGCCGCAGGCCCTCGACATCCCAGCCGTGACTGCTCCCGAGGATCACCACCAGGACGCCGAGCAACACCGTCAACGAGCCGAGGAGACGCCAGCCGTTCATGTTCCCGCCCTCCGCAGCGCAGCGGTTTGCTTCAGGCGGCGCAGCCATCCCGCCAGGTGGGCCAGCAGCACGACCAGCATCGCGATCTCGGCCACCGCCGGCAGAACGACCCACGGCGGGGCGCCGCTGCCGAACAGGTCGGCTCGCAGGACCCCCGCGACGATCGATGCGGCCAGGCCGAGGGCGCACCCGAGCAGGGCACCGGCCGATTGCCGTCGGGCGAACCAGGCCACGAGCCCTCCCACGAGCGCGGCGATGAAGGCGTAGCGGTCGACCAGCGGGGCGAGCGACAACGGCGATCCGTCATCGAGCCAGGTGACCCGCAACCGCATCGCCACGAAGGTCACGACGACCGCGATGGCGAGTGTCGCCCAGGTCCGACGGGCCTGGCGATCGATCGCGTCGCGCGCGCATTGCGCGGCGATCTCGCGGGCTAGACCGAAGCGCTCGACGGCACGACGTTCGGCGTCCGGCGTCGCGCCGCGAGGATCGGCTTCGACCGCCTCGCGCAGGTGATCCTCGACCTCGGCCACTAGCCGGTCGGCGAGACCGGGGTCGAAGGCCAGGTCGCGGCGCAGCCCGGCCAAATACTCGTCGATCACGCCGGCCATGCGCGCTTCCTTCCCAGCAGGGCTTCGACGGCATGGGAGAACCGGTCCCAGGCCTTTCGGCGTTGGGCCAGCGCCGCGCCCCCCGCCCTGGTCAACGAGTAGACCCGGCGCCGGCGCCCGCCGGGCGGCGTCGTCCAGGCGCTCGACAGCAGGCCGGCCTGCTCGAGGCGATGCAGCGCGGGATAGACGGTGCCCTCGGGCAGGTCGAAGGTTTCGCCGCTGCGGCTCCGGATCGTCTCGATGATGGCGTAGCCGTGGGCCGGCCCCGCTTCGAGCGCGGCCAGCACGATGGCGTCGAGGTGTCCCTTGAGCATTTCGGCTTCCATACCTAGCGATACTAGGTATAGAGCCACCGCCGGTCAACACGCTTGCACTCCGCCCCCGAACACAGGTTAGTGAGCGCATGGAAACGACCACACACGACGTCATCGTCATCGGCGCCGGCCCGGCGGGCCTGGCCGCCGCCACCGCTGCCGCGACCGCCGGCCTGCGGACCCTCTGCATCGACAAGCTGGCGCCCGGCGGCGCGCTGATCAACCTGACGCAGCTGCATCACGTCGAGGGCGAGACCGACGGCGCGCTGATCGCCTCGCAGATGACCGAGGCGGCGAGCGAGGCCGGCGTCGAGCTGGGCTTCGGCGAGGTCGTGAAGGTTTCGGGCGGCTCTCCCTGGACGGTCGAGACGGCCGAGGGCGAGAGCCACACCGCGCGCGCCGTCGTCGTCGCCACCGGCCTGTCGAAGGGCACGCTGGGTCTGCCCGGCGAAGCCGACTACGAGGGCCGCGGCGTGTCGCACTGCGCGACCTGCGACGGCCCGCTGTATGACGGCAAGCCGGTGATCGTCGCCGGCCTCGAGGGCTGGGCGGCGCAGGAAGCGGTCGAGCTGAAGGCCTTCACGCCCGACGTGACGGTGATCGCGCCGGACACCGCCGGCGCCCCCGACGGCGTGCAGGCGCTGGCCGGCCGGATCGTGGCGCTGGCCGGCAACGACGAGGGCCTCGCCTCCGTCGAGGTCGAGACCGGCGGCGCGCGGAAGACGATCCCGGCGGCGGCGCTGTTCATCTACGCCGGCCAGTCTCCCGCTGCGGAATTCGTGCCGGATTCGCTTGCACGCAACGCCACCGGGCATATCGTGGCCGACGCAGAGGGTCGTACCTCGTCAGCCACGGCGTTCGCCGTGGGCGACGTGCGGGCCGGTTCGCGGGGGCACCTTCCGGATGCCATCGCCGACGGCCAGCGCGCCGGTGCCGCCATCGCGGCGGCGCTGAAGACGTGACGGCCCGTCCAAGGAACCGAGGAGACGCGTCCATGCGCATCGTCAACCCGAGCTTCGGCCTGTCGGCCACCACCGGCGAGAAGATCGCCCTCAAGCCCGTCAACTGGGCGAGCGACGCGATCGCGCTGCTCTCGAACTCCAAGCCGAACGCCCGCGAGCTGCTGGCCGGCATCCGCGAGAAGCTCGGCGCCAGCCGCAAGATCGACAACATCGACTTCCTGTCGAAGAACAGCGCCAGCCAGCCGGCACCCAAGGACGTGATCCAGGAGATCGCCGCCAAGTACCGCGGGGCGCTCCTAGCCATAGCGGATTGAGGGTCCTGTTCATCGTGGAGTTTCCACGACAGCATCGAACTCGAGAAGCTCGGCGTCACGGCCTACGTGATCGCCACTGAAACCTTCAAGCCGCTCGTCCTGGCCCAGGCCAAGGCCCGCAAGGTCGAGCCGCGTCTCATCGTCGTGAAGCACCCGATCGGCGGCCTCAATGCCGACGAGCTGAGGGAGCGCATCGAGGCGGCAACCAAGGGTCTGGTCGAGGCCACCGGCAAATGAACGACGGCAAGGACTATTCCGAACAGGAAGTGATCGATCTCGGCGACATGGACGTCGAGACCTTCAACGAGTTCGCCGTCGAGCAGGGCTGGAGCGACGGCATGCCGCTCTACGTGCCGACCGAGGACAAGGTGGCGAAGTTCGTCGAGACGGTGCGCGGCGACAACCGCCCCTTCCCGCCGGTGCCGCCGCGCCAGGTGCTGCCGACGCTGAAGAGCATGGCGGCCAACGCCGTGATGGCCGGCTGCAAGCCGGAGTACTTCCCGGTCGTGTCGGCCGCGCTGCGCGCCGTGCTCGACCCCGAGTACAACCTGCACGGCACGCTGGCGACCACGCACCCGTGCGCGCCAGTGATCATGGTGAGCGGCCCGATCCGCCACACGCTGGGCATCAACTGCGGCTCGAACTGCTTCGGCCAGGGCTGGCGTCCCAACGCCACGATCGGCCGCGCGCTCGGGCTGATGCTGCTCAACATCGCCGGCGCCAAGCCGGGCGAGATGGACCGCTCGACCCAGGGCAATCCCGCGAAGTTCACCTTCTGCTTCGGCGAGAACGAGGAGGAGAACCCGTGGACGCCGTACCACGTGCAGCGCGGCTTCGCGCCCTCCGACAGCGTGGTCACGGTGATGTCGGGCGAAGGCCCGCACAACCTCAACGACCATGGCAGCACGACCGGCGATGGCCTGCTGACGACCTTCGCCGGCGGCATGTCCAACCCGGGCGCCAACACGATCTACGGCAAGGGCCCGATGATGGTGATCATCGGACCGGAGCACGCCGCCACGCTCAAGCGCGACGGCTACACGATCGACAGCATCCGCCAGGAACTGTTCAAGCGATCGCGCGTCCACGTCTCGCGCATCTCGGCCGAGAACCAGGCAACCTACGTCAGCACCGGCCACAAGCCGGACGGCGACTGGTTCACCATTGGCCGCTCGCCCGACGACATCCACATCACCGTCGCCGGCGGTCCGGGCAAGCACTCGGCCTTCATCCCGTCGTTCGGCGGCACGCTGGTGTCCTGCGTCCGCATCGCCTCCTAGACGGGGCGATGCGATGACCGAGTGGTGCGGCTGGCCCGTCGTGTCCGAGCAGGCGGGCTTCGAGGCCGCGCAACAGGTCCTGGCCGAGGCCGAGCTGTCGGACGGCCTGCCGCTGGTGCCGCCGACGCAACGGCGGCTCGACGCCATGGTCGCGGGCATCGCGGCCCGCGCCGAGTCGGTCGGCATGATGCCCCCGCTGTTCGGGGACCTCTCGCCCGAGTCCGTCGCCTACCAGTGCGTGATCGCCGGCTGCGTGCCGGGCGAGCTGCCGGTCGTGCTGGCCGCCGCGGCCGCCACCCTGGAACCCGGCTTCAATCTGCTGGGCATCGCGACCACGACCGGCACCGCGGCGGTCGCCTTGTGCGTACATGGCCCCGCCGTGCAGCGGCTGGGCATGAATGCCGGCACCAACTGCCTCGGCCCCGGCAACCGCGCCAACGCCAGCATCGGCCGCGCGCTCCAGCTTTGCCTGCGCAACATCGGCGGCGCCCGCGCCGAGGTCGGCGACATGGCGACCATGGGCCAGCCCGGCAAGTACGCCTTCTGCTTCGCCGAGCGCGACGACGGCCCCTTCCCCACCCTGGCGGCGCGCCGTGGCCTGTCCGCGAAGGCCGACGCGATCACCGTGCTGGGCGTCTCGGGCACCTCCGAGGTGCTGCCCAATGACGGCGAGGGTGCGACGCCGGAGGCCATCCTCGACCCGATCGTCGAGGGCATGAAGGCCGGGGTCATCATGTCGAGCGTGCATCGCAAGAACGAGCGCGGCGAGCAGGTCTTCCTGCTGCCGCTCGAGATGGCCGAGAAGATCGCCCGTCACGGCTGGGACATCGCGCGCATCCAGCAACACGTCTTCGACACCGGCAACGGCGTCGCCCGCGCGCCGGACGCGATCCACCCGATCGTCACCGGCGGCGCCGGCGTGAAGATGACGTATCTCCCGATCTGGGGCGGCGGCTCGGAGACGGTGACGCGGGCTCTCTAAGGGTCCCTCGCTGCGCTCGGGATGACAAGAAAGGCCTGTCATCCCGCGCGCAGCGAGAGACCTTTCTCACTCGATCTTCACGTTGGCGGCCTTCACGACCTCCGCCCACTTCGCCATCTCGAGCTTGAGGAACACCGCCAGCTCTTCCGGGTTGGAGCCGACCGCCTGCGCGCCGAGGTCGGCGAACTTGGCGCGGATGTCGTCCATCGCCATCACCTTCGCGACCTCAGCGTGCAGGCGCTTGACGATGTCCGGCGGCGTGGCGGCCGGCGCCAGCAGCGCGTTCCACTCGAAGATCTCGCAGCCCTGGACGCCGGACTCCGCCATCGTCGGCACCTCGGGCGCAGCCGGCGAGCGCTGCGGGCTGGTGACGGCCATCGCCCGCACCTTGCCGCCGCGCGCCTGCGGCAGCGCGGCGCTCATGTTGCCGAAGTAGAACGGCACGTGGCCGGCCGCGACGTCGGCCACCGCCAGGCTGCCGCCCTTGTAGGGCACGTGCTGGATGTCGATGCCGGTCCGCATCTTGAACAATTCGGCCGCGAGGTGCTGGGCGCTGCCGTTGCCCGACGAGGCGTAGGACAGCTTGCCGGGCTGCGCCTTGGCCATCGCGATCAGCTCCTGGACCGTCTTCGCCGGGAACGACGGCGTCACGACCAGCAGTTCGGGCACCGTCACCAGCAGCGAGATCGGCGCGAAGTCCTCGGGCGTGCGGAACGGCATCTTGCCCATCAGCGACGGGTTCACCGCGTGGGCGAAGGCGCCGATCAGCAGCGTGTGGCCGTCGGGCGCGGCCTTGGCGACGGCATCGTCGCCGATCGAGCCGCCGGCGCCCGGCTTGTTGTCGATCACCACCGTCTGGCCCAGCACCTCCTGCAGCTTGGGCGCGACGAGGCGGGCCGTCGTGTCGGCGCCGCCACCCGGCGTGTAGGGCACGACCAGCCGGATCGGCTTCGACGGGTAGGTTTGCGCGAGCGCCGGCGCGGCGACGGCCGTGGCGGCGGCTCCCAGAAGGACGGAACGACGACGCATCAGATCCTCCACCCGATCCAGTCACACAGGCCCTGGCCCATCACGCCCTCGAGGTCGCTGCCCTTCAGCCAGGGCATCTGCTCGGTGAACATGGTCACGCTCTCGCGGTAGCTGCAGGGCAGCCGCGACACGTCGCTGCCCCAGAAGGTGCGCTGCGGCCCGAAGGCGTCGAAGACGCGCCGGATCGGCTCGTGCAGCGAGCGGAACGGCCAGGTCTTGTCGTCGGCGTAGCACGGCAGCGCCGACACCTTGGCCGCCACGTTGGGGCGCTTCGCCAGCGCCAGCACCTTGTCGAGCGTCGCGAAGTTGGTCGCCTCGGGATAGCCCTTGGTGCTCTTCAACCCGAGATGGTCGAGCACCAGGCGCAGGCCGGGATAGCGGCCGGCGATGCCGTCGAGCAGGTGAAGGTATTCATGGTGAAAGAGCACCATCGCCGGGATGCCGTGCTTCTCCAGCTCGCCCCACACCCAGTCGAAGCGGCCGTCGAGCAGCGGCGCGCGCAGCACCTCGGTGTGGAAGGTGAAGCGCACGCCCAGCATGCCCTGCTGCTTCTTCCAGCCGGCGATCTGCTCGCGCGCGCCCGGCACCTCGGGATCGAGCCGGCCCATGACGCAGAAGCGGTCGGGATGCGCCGCGACGGCTTCCAGCGCGAGGTCGTTGCGGTCGCCCTCCCAGGACGGCGGCACGATCACCACGCCCTGCACGCCGGCCTTGTCCATCTCGCCCAGCAGCTCGTCCTTGCCGAGCGGCTCGCGATGCGGCTCGGCCCGCGCCGGCCATGGACGCTCGGGCGTGTTGGCGGCCCAGATATGCACCTGGGCATCGACGATCTTCATTCTTCCTCCCAACCCGCGGCGTCTAGCGGCCGCGCGTTCCCCCGCGCAGCACCATCGCGATCAGCCACATGCCGAAGCCCCACAGGGCATAGACCAGCGGCACCACGACGAGACCCGGCATGCGCCAGCCGCCGCCCGGCGGCAAGCCCTTGAGCGGAAATACGACCAGCCAGTTCACCGCCGACACGACGACCACGGCGAACAGGATCCAGCCCAGCACGCCCGACAGGAAGCCCGGCAGGCGCGGCACCACGAACGCGAACAGGATGCCCCACAGGCCGCCCCAGAAGGCTGCCGAGACGATGATCGGCACGCCGAGCGGCCTGGTCGGCGCCCAGTTGTAGAGTTGCGCGCGCGCGAAGCCGAGTTCGTTGGCGATCCAGAACCCGCCCTGGTGGAAGATCAGCACGCTCAAGGCGCCGGCCACGAAGCCGATCAACACGGTTTGCAGGAATCGCATCAGGGTCGTCCTCCGCCGGCCGGGCGACGGTCTCGCCACGGCCGGGCTTCCTCGAGCTGTGCGGCCAGCGCGAACAGCGTCTCCTCCGCGCCGTAGCGCGCCACGAAATGCAGGCCGATCGGCAGGCCGTCGCGCGACCACGCCAGCGGCATCGACATCGCCGGCACGCCGGTCGCGTTGCAGACCGAGGTGAAGGCGACCATCGGCGCCAGCGTCTCCTGGTAGGCCTCGAGCGTGCCGTCCATGCGGACCTCGCCCAGTGGCAGCGAGACACGGCCCAGCGTCGGCGACAGCAGGACGTCGTAGCGTTCGAAGAAGGCGCCGAGCACGCGGCCGGTGCGATGGAAGGTCTGCACCGCGCGGATGTAGTCGTGCGCCGTCACCGCCCGCCCGGCCTCGGCGCTGAGCCGCGTCACCGGCTCGAGATCGTCCGGCCCCGGCACGCGGCCGTTGGCGCGGTTCTGGATGTTGGTCCAGGTATTCGCCGCCATCACCGTGCCGAACGCGATCCCGTGGGCCTCCGCGTCGTAGCCGGGCGACGCCTCCTCGACGACATGGCCGAGATCGGCCAGCAGCGCCGCCGTCGCTTCGACCGCCGCGACGAGTTGCGGGTCGAGCGCCGTCCCGCCGACTGGCCGGCGCATGAAGGCGACGCGCAGCCTCTTCGGCCGCTGCCGCGTGGCGGCGAGGAACGAGCCTTCCGGGGCCGGGGCGACGTAGGGATCGCCCGGCTCGCCGCCCGCGAGCGCGTCGAGCAGCGCGGCGCTGTCGCGCACCGAGAGCGAGACGCAGAGCTGCGCGCCCGCCCCGGCCAGCGTCTCGCCGAGCGGCGCCATGCTGATGCGGCCGCGCGACGGCTTGAGGCCGAACAGGCCGCACAGCGCCGCCGGGATGCGGATCGAGCCGCCGCCGTCGGTGGCGTGCGCCATCGCGAGCGCGCGCGCCGCCACGACGGCCGCCGAGCCGCCCGACGAGCCGCCGGGCGACAGGGTCGGTCCCCACGGGTTCTTCGTGGCGCCGCCGAACGCCGGCTCGGTGGTCGGCGCGAGGCCGAACTCGCTGGTGTTGCTGCGGCCCACGATCACCAGCCCGGCGCGACGCATGCAGGCAACGGCGGCGCTGTCGGCCGCGGCCACCGGCTGGTGCGCGAAGAAGCGCGAACCGACCGTGGTCGGCGTGCCGGCGCAGTCGGCCATCAGCTGCTTGACCACGAACGGCACGCCCTCGAACGGGCCGTCACCCGCCGCTGCGACCGATTTCTCCAGCAGCGCGCCGTCGTAGAAGTCGGTGATGGCGTTCAGCGACGCATTGGCCGTGCGCAGCCCGGCCAGCGTCGCGTCGAGCAGCTCGCGCTTGCCGATCTTGCGTGTCTTGACGAGGTCCGCGACGGCCAGCGCGTCGTGAGTGGCGTACAGATCGTCCACCCTCAGCTCCGCCAGCGCGCGAGGTTGGCCGCGACGAAGGCGTCGTCGTTGAGCTCGGGGTAGAGCGCGTACAGCCGGTCGATACCCTCGGCCTGGCCCGGGCTCAGCGTCTCGTGCGGATCGAGGCACTGGATCGAGCTCATCAGTCCCTGGCGGCGCAGGATCTCGTGGCACCCCGGGATGCAGCCGGCGAAGTCGTGGTCGACGTCGAACACCACCGCGTTGCAGTCGGTGACGAACGAGTCGAGCGCCAGCACCTCGGGCGGGATGGCGCCGGCCTTAACCGACAGTTTCAGCCGCTCCAGCATCTGCACCGCGCCGCGCGTCCACACGCTCCAGTGGCCCAGCAGGCCACCGCGGAAGCGCAGGGTGATCTCGCGGTTGCCGGTACGCACCACCATGGGCGTCAGCAGGTCGGCCACGATGTGGTCGTCGTTGCCGGTGTAGAGCGTGATGCGGTCCTCGGCCTGGGCCTGGGCGATGCCGACCGCGACGTCGAGGGTGCGGTAGCGGTTGAACGGCGCGACCTTGATGGCGACCACGTTGTCGATTGCCGCGAAGCGGGTCCAGAAGGCGCGCGACAGCGGGATTCCGCCGACCGCGGTCTGCAGGTAGAATCCGACCAGCGGCATCTCCCGCGCCACCGCCGTGCAATGCTCGATCAGCTCGTCCTCGCTGGCGCCCTTGAGCGCGGCGAGCGACAGCAGGACGGCGTGGTAGCCGAGCGACCGGGCGGTGCGCGCCTCCTCGACCGCCTGTGCGGTGCGGCCGACCGCGCCGGCGATCATCACCAGGGGCCGGTCGGTCCATTCGCGCGCCGTCTCGATCGCCAGTTCCAGCACCGGCGCGTAGAGCCCGACCTCGCGGATCGCGAACTGGGTCGAGTGCACGCCGACCGCCAGGCCGCCCGAGCCGGCATCGACGTAGTAGCGGCTGATCGCGCGCTGCGATTGCTCGTCGAACGTGCGGTCGGGGCCGAGCGCCAGCGGGTGCGCGGGGATCACCGAGCCCTCGCGCAGCAGTGCCAGCACCGGGGCCGGCAGGTCTCGCCAGTGAAGGGGCTTGTCGGGAGTCATGCGGCCATCCTAACAAATTTCCGAAGGCTTCAGCCCAGTTCCGGGCCGGCCAGGGCGAAGACGTGGGTGGGATCGTCGAGCCGCTTGGCTTCGCCCAGGGTCATGCGCATGTAGCCGCGCGGCGAGACCGCGCCCTGCCGCTCCAGCCAGGACCGCAGCGCCGCGTGGACGCCCGGCACGTCGATGATGAACGGTCCAGGCGCGGCGGCGGCGGCCCGCGACACCAGCGCCAGCGCGATGTCCTCGCGGTCGGCGACCACCGGGCCCAGCGAGGTCGCGGTGCGGCCCTCGCGGCCGAGCGCGTAGCCCACGATCTTGCCGGCCGCGTCCTCGGCGATCCACGCCCGCTCGGGGCGGCGCAGCGCGAGGTGGGCGAGGATCGACGGGCGCTCCATGCCGGTCAGCGGCCGGTCGTAGAGGGCGAGGCGCGGCAGGTCGGCGACCGCGAACGGCCGTACCGTCACGCCGGCCGGCGGCGCCACCGCCTCGGTCGCGGCGTCGAAGTGCCAGCGGGCGATCGGGTAGAGGTCGCGGAAGCCCAGCGGCAGGTAGATCGGCCGCCCCTGCTCGGTCGCGTCCAGCCCGGCCACCGCGCCGGCCTGGCGCACCTCGTCGATGCAGCGCTTCAGGAGACCCGTGCCGACACCGCCGCGCCGGCGCGCCTGGGTCACCAGCACCATGCTGATCCAGGCGAGGTTCCGGCCGAGCGGCAGGACAAGGGAACTCGCCTGCCACGTCCCGTCCGGCGCGACACAGCCGAAGCCGCGGCCGGCTCCCAGCATGAAGCGCCAGTCGGCGAGGTTCTGGTTCCAGCCCGCCTCGATCGACAACGGCCACACCGCCTCGCTGTCGGCCGGCGCGATCGGCCGGACGTCGAGCGCGTCAGTACTGGCCATCCCGCACCTCGTAATGCGTCGGCTTGTTCAGGGTCTTCATGTCGCGCGCCAGCCAGTCGGCGGTCCACGCCAGCATCTGGCCGACCGGCACCGACGGCGCGCCGAAGGTCGTCACCATGCGGCGCGAGTCGTTCAGCCAGCCGGTCGAGGCTTCCTTGCCCACGAACCGCGGCTGCTTGCCCAGCAGCTTGCCGAACTCCGCCGCCAGCTGGCGCACCTCCAGCGTCTGCGGCCCGGTGACGTTGATCGGGCTGGTCGGCGTCGTGGCGTGGGCGAGGCAGCGCAGCGCGACCTCGTTGGCGTCGCCCTGCCAGATGACGTTGACGTGTCCCATCGACAGGTCGATCGGCTCGTCGTCGCGTACCTTGCGGCCGATGTCGTGCAGCACGCCGTAGCGCATGTCGATGGCGTAGTTCAGGCGGAACAGCCGGCCGGGCGTGCCGTGCTTCTTCGAGAAGTACTCGAACATGCGCTCGCGCCCGACGCACGAGGTCGCGTAGTCGCCGGGCGGCGGGATCGGCGGCACGTCCTCGCCGGCGCCGCCGCCGTCGACCGGCACGAACGGGTACACGCAGCCGGTCGAGAAGGCGACGATGCGCGACGCCCGGAAGACCTCGGCGACCATGGCCGGCACGTGCACGTTCATCGCCCAGGTCAGCGGCACGTCGCCGGTCGCGCCGAACTTGCGGCCCGCCATGAAGATCACGTTGGGCGCCTGCGGCAGCGCCTCGATCTGCCGGCGGTCGAGCAGGTCGGCCGACAGCGGCTCGACGCCGGCCGCGACCAGCGCCTCGCGCACGCCGGGCTCGCTGAACCGCGCCACGCCGATCACCCGCCGATCCGGCGCGGCGCGCTTGGCCAGCCGCGCCAGCGTCGGGCCCATCTTGCCGGCGACGCCCAGCACCAGGATGTCGCCGGGGGCCCGCGCGAGGTCGGCGACCAGTGCCGCCGACGGACGGGTCATGAACTCCTCGACGGCCTCGACCGACTCGAAGCGGCTGGGCAACGTCATGTCAGGCTCCCTGTTTCATCGGCGACATCGAGGCGAAGTCGAGCGCCGCGCCGACCGCGAAACCCGGCACCTCCAGCGAGCCCAGCGCCAGTTGGCCGCCGGTCGCCCTGAGGCGCGCCGGGTGGCCCTCGGCCTTCTCGTAGAGGTCGGGATGGGCCGCCACGAAGGCGCGCTGCTCGGCCTCCGGCGCCGCGCCCATGCCGTCGATGAAGTGGTGCGCGTTGCGCTCGACGTGGCTGCAGCCCAGCAGCGACACCAGCGCGAGATCCTGCTGGACGCTGACGCCCGGCCAGGTGGTGAGGTCCTCGGCCGACAGGATGTGGCCCTCGCCCAGCGCCGCGACGCGGGCGGCATTGAGGATCGACCTGTAGAAGCCCTTGCAGGTCTTGCTCGACACGCCGGCATAGCCGAGCGCCAGCGCCCGCGGGAACGACGACAGCTCGCCGTCCGATTCGTCGATGATCACGGCGCGGTGCCTGGCCAGCGCGCCCACCGGCCGCGACAGGGCGACGGCCCGCTTGATCGGCTGCTCGATGAACAGAACCGAGTTCGCGAGCCTCGACAGCGCCGGCGTCTCCTCGATCCGCCGCCACAGTTCGAGCACGCCCTCGACGTCGTCGTACTGCTCGTTGCCGTCGAACGTCGTGCGGTAGTCGCCCGCCCCGGCATCCAGCACCGACGCGATACGCGTGAGCCGGTCGAGGTCGGCCTTCACGTCGCCCGCCACCTTCAGCTTGTAGTACCGTCCCCGGTAGTGGCTCACGACCTCCTCGAGCGTCTCCGGCAGGCCGTCGTTCACGCGCTCGGCCGCCGGCCGGTCGGCGGCGGTCAGCGG
>JAIUOX010000020.1 GCA_020160955.1 Pseudomonadota bacterium | reverse complement strand
CGATCAGCAGCGGCGACACCCAGCCGAGGTCGAAGGACAGGACCTGCGCGGCGACCGTCGTGCCGATGTCGGCGCCCAGCATGATGGCGAAGGCGATCGACAGCGGGATCAGGCCGCGGCCGGCGAACGAGGAGACGAGGAGGGCGGTCGCCGTGCTCGACTGCAACAGGCCAGTGACCGCGAAGCCGCCGACGAAGGCGGTGACGCGGTTGCGCGAGCAGGCGGCGATGGCACGGCGCAGCGCGGCGCCGAAGGCGCGCGTCAGGCCCGTGCGGACCATGCGGACGCCCCACAGCAGCAGCGTGACGCTGCCCAGCACGTTCAGGATCGTCTCGACGCCATGCATGATCGGCTGACCCTACGCTCGCCCCGGTGGCGTGGCTAGACGGCTGCTTGCCGTGCCGCTTCCTCCATGAACGCGCGGACCAGCGACACGCGCCAGCGTTCCTGGAGACACACCGCGTACTCGGCGACATTGAGGTCGGCGTCGGTGACCAGCACGCGGCGAAAGCGTCGGTCGTCGCCCAGTTCGCTGGCGAACACCGCGCCGATGCCGAAGCCCGCGGCCACCGCCTCGCGCACGCCCTCGCGGGTCTGGACCTCGACGATGGCGCCGGGCTGGACGTCGGCGGCCGCCATCGCCTGCTCCAGCACCTCGCGGGTGATCGAGCCGCGCTCGCGCAGCACCAGCGACTGGCCGGCCAGCGCCGCCAGCGGCGTCTTGTCCCGCCGGGATAGCCCGTGCCCGGCCGGGACGAACAGCACGACCCGGTCGGTGCGGAGCCGTACCGCGTGCAGGCGCGGATCCGACACGCTCTTGGCCATCACCGCGACGTCGGCCTCGTGGCGCAGCAGGCGGTCGAGCACCACGGCGGAGTTGTCGATCGCCAGCGCGAAGGTCAGGCCCTCGGCGCGGTCGCGCAGCGCCGCCATGATCGGCACGACGTGGTGCGCCGAGTCGGCGGCGATCCTGAGGTGCCCGCGGGTCAGCGCCTGCTCGCCGGCCAGCAGGGCGCGGGCCTCGTCCTGCAGGCCGAACAGCCGGGTGGTGATGCCGTGCAGCTGGCGGCCGGTCTCGGTCGGCACGACGGTGCGGCCGCGCCGGTCGAACAGCCGCACGCCGTAGCCCTGTTCCAGCGCCGTGACCTGGCTCGACAGGTTGGGCTGGCTGAGGCCCGAGGCGCGGGCGGCGGCCGAGAAGGAACCGGACTCGGCCACGAGGTGGAAGGCGCGGAGCTGGGTGGGCGTCATATATGTGAAACAGATAGGTTACATAAGGAATATATACTGGACGCATAGAACTGGCGAGGCCACGATCCGCCCCATGTCACCGACCCCGACCTTCACGCCCGCCCGCTCCGAAACCGGCGATCCGCTGCTGCTGACGCCCGGCCCGCTCACCACCTCCGCCGCGGTCAAGCAGGCGATGGTCCACGACTGGGGCTCGCGCGACGCCGAGTTCCTGCGCATCAACCGCATGGTGCTGGAGAGCATCGCCGAGCTGGCCGGGGGCAAGGGCACCCACGTCACCGTGCCGGTACAGGGCTCGGGCACCTTCGCGGTCGAGGCGATGATCACCAGCTTCGTGCCGAAGGCGGGCAAGCTCCTCGTCCTCATCAACGGCGCCTATGGCCAGCGTGCCCTGAAGATCGCGCAGATCGCCGGCCGTGCGACCGCGTCGTTCGAGACGCCGGAAGACACGCCGCCCGACCTCGCGAAGCTGGACAAGCTGCTGTCCGACGACACGGCGATCACCCACGTCTTCGCGGTCCACTGCGAGACCACCTCCGGCATCCTGAACCCGATCGCCGAGACCGCGGCGCTGGTCGCCCGCCACGGCCGCCGGCTGCTGGTCGATTCGATGAGCGCGTTCGGCGCCATCGAGATCGACGCCCGCAAGGTCCGCTACGACGCGCTGGCCGCCTCGTCGAACAAGTGCCTCGAGGGCGTGCCCGGCCTCGGCTTCGTGGTCTGCCGCAACGAGGCTCTGGCCGAGTGCAAGGGCAACGCCACGACGCTGGTGCTCGACCTGTTCGACCAGGCCGAGGCGTTCGCGCGCACCGGCCAGTACCGCTTCACGCCGCCGATCCACGTCATCGTGTCGCTCGGCAAGGCGATCGAGGAGCACGCGGCGGAGGGCGGCGTCGCCGGCCGTGGCAAGCGCTACCGCGACAACGCCAGGGTGCTGATCGACGGCATGCGGGCGATGGGCTTCCGCACGCTGCTCGACGACACGCTGCAGGCGCCGATCATCGTCACCTTCCACATGCCGACCGATCCGAAGTTCGTGTTCCAGAAGTTCTACGACTCGCTCAAGGACCGCGGCTACGTGATCTACCCGGGCAAGCTGACCGTCGCGGAGTCGTTCCGCATCGGCTGCATCGGCCGCCTCTACCCGAAGGACATGCAGGGCGCGCTGGACGCGGTGCGCGCCGTGCTCGATGAAATGCGGGTCAGCAACGGCGGCCCCGCCCTGGCGGCGGAGTAGGAGGGACCATGGCACCCGACAGCATCAACACGACCGGCGGCGAGATCGTCGTCAACGGCCGCCGCTACCGCCTGCCGAAGCGCCCGACCGTCGTGGTCTGCGTCGACGGCTCGGAGCCGGGCTACATCGAGCGCACGGTCGAGGCCGGCCGCGCGCCGTGGTTCGGCAAGGTGCTGACCGGCGGCACCAACCTGCTGGCCGACTGCGTCGTGCCGTCCTTCACCAATCCCAACAACCTGTCGATCGTCAGCGGCCGGCCGCCGGCGGCGCACGGCATCAGCGGCAACTACTTCCTCGATCCCGAGAGCGGCTCGGAAGTGATGATGAACGATCCTAAGTTCCTGCGGATCGAGACAATCTTCCCGTCGTTCCAGCGGGCCGGTTGCCGCATCGCGGTGATCACCGCCAAGGACAAGCTGCGCGGCCTGCTGGGCAAGGACCTCGTGCTGGCGCCGGGCAAGGCCTGCAGCTTCTCGTCGGAGAAGTCGGACAAGGCGACACTGGCCGAGAACGGCATCGACCGCGTCAACGAGCTGGTCGGCCTGCCGGTGCCGGACGTCTACAGCGCGGGTCTCTCGGAGTTCGTGTTCGCCGCCGGCGTCAAGCTGATGGAGCGCGACCGGCCGGAGATCATGTACCTGTCGACCACCGACTACATCCAGCACAAGCACGCGCCGGGCACGCCGGTGGCCAACGACTTCTACGCCATGATGGACGGCTACCTCGCGACGCTCGACGCGATGGGCTGCACGATCGCGCTGACCGCCGACCACGGCATGAACGCCAAGTTCGGCGCCGACGGCCAGCCCGACGTGATCTACCTGCAGGACGTGTTCGACCAGTGGCTGGGCACGGATGCGGCGCGGGTCATTCTGCCGATCACCGATCCCTACGTCGTGCATCACGGCGCGCTGGGCTCCTACGCCGTCGTGTACCTGCCGGCCGGCGCCTCGGCGCCCGAGATGGCGGCGCGGCTGAAGGCGATGCCGGGCATCGAGGCGGCGCTCGGCCGCGACGAGGCGGCGGCGCGCTTCGAGTTGCCGGCCGACCGGCTGGGCGACCTCGTGGTCGTCTCGACCAAGCACAAGGTGCTGGGCACCTCGGCGGCGCGCCACGACCTGTCGGGCCTGACCGAGCCGCTGCGCAGCCACGGCGGCATCTCCGAGCAGAAGGTGCCGCTGCTCTGCAACCACAAGCTGGTGGCGGCCGATGCGTCGCGCCGCTGGCGCAACTTCGACGCCTTCGACCTCGCGCTGAACCTGGTCGCCTGAGAGGACTGACGATGGACACCATGCTCCGCGGCGACGAGGTGCGGCACGAGATGCTGCGGATCGCCGGCAAGAAGGTCGAGACCAAGGCCCGGCTGGAAGTCCGCTTCCCGTGGGACAACCGGCTGGTCGGCACGGTGCCGCGCGCCACCCCGGAACTGGTCGCCGAGGCGTTCCGCATCGCCCATGCCTACAAGCCGAAGCTGACGCGTTACCAGCGCCAGCAGATCCTGCTCAAGACGGCCGACCTGCTGGTCGCCCGCAAGGAAGAACTGTCGCGCCTGATCACGCTGGAGTCGGGTCTCTGCCTCAAGGACTCGCTGTACGAGGTCGGCCGCGCCTATGACGTCTTCACCTTCGCCGGCCAGCTCTGCCTGCTCGACGACGGCCAGACCTTCTCGTGCGACCTCACCCCGCACGGCAAGTCGCGCAAGATCTTCACGCTGCGCCAGCCGTTGAACGCCATCTCGGCGATCACGCCGTTCAACCACCCGCTGAACATGGTCGCGCACAAGCTGGCGCCGGCCTTCGCCACCAACAACTGCGTGGTGCTGAAGCCGACCGAGCTGACGCCGCTCACCGCGCTGTTCCTCGCCGATACGCTGTACGAGGCCGGGCTGCCGCCCGAGATGCTGTCGGTGATCACCGGCAACCCGAACGACATCGGCGACGCGATGATCACCGATCCGCACGCCGACCTCGTGACCTTCACGGGATCGGTGCGGGTCGGCAAGCACATCGCGGCGACCGCCGGTTACAAGCGCATCGTGCTGGAGCTGGGCGGCAATGACCCGCTGATCGTCATGGAGGACGCCGACCTCGACAAGGCGGCCGAGCTGGCGGTGGCCGGCGCGACCAAGAACTCGGGCCAGCGCTGCACCGCGGTGAAGCGCATCCTGGTCGTCGACAAGGTCGCCGACGCCTTCGCCGAGCGCGTGCTGGCCAAGGCGCGGAAGCTGAAGGCGGGCGATCCGCTCGATCCGGAAACCGACGTCGGCACGGTGATCCACGAGCGCGCCGCGACGCTGTTCCAGAACCGAGTCAGCGAGGCCGTCGCCAAGCACGGCGCGAAGCTGCTGCACGGCAACGACCGCCGCGGCGCGCTGTTCCCGCCGACCGTGGTCGACCATGTCGACCCGGCGTGCGAGCTGGTGCGCGAGGAGACGTTCGGCCCGGCGATCCCGATCATCCGGGTCAAGGACATCGACGACGCGATCCGGGTGTCCAACGGCACCGCCTACGGCCTGTCGTCGGGCGTCTGCACCGACCGGCTCGACTACATCACCCGCTTCGTCGACGAGCTGCAGGTCGGCACGGTCAACGTCTGGGAAGTGCCCGGCTACCGCATCGAGATGTCGCCGTTCGGCGGCATCAAGGACTCGGGGCTGGGCTACAAGGAAGGCGTGCTGGAGGCGATGAAGAGCTTCACCAACGTGAAGACCTGGTCGCTGCCCTGGCCGGGCTAGGGAAAAGCCTGTCCTCCCGGGCGTGGCGAGGGACCCGTCCCGCGCGCTAGAGTGGGGAGGCTTCAAGGGAGAAGACAGATGTCATCGCTGACCCGCCGCCGCCTTCTGGACTCGACCGCCGTCGCCCTGGCGGCGCCCGCTGTCCTGTCCAGCAGCGCGCGCGCCCAGGCCTGGCCGGCCAAGCAGATCCGCATGATCGCGCCGTACCCGCCGGGCGGCGGCGTCGACACCGTGACCCGCGCCTTCTCGGAAGGCCTGTCGCAGCGGCTCGGGCAGACCATCGTGGTCGACAACCAGCCGGGCGCCGGCGCCACCATCGGCGCCTCGCAGCTCGCGCGCAGCCCGGCCGACGGCTACACGCTGATGGTCGGCAGCCTGGTCGACTACTCGATCGCGCCGTACTTCCACGAGAATCTGACCTTCGACATGACGAAGGACTTCCTTCCCGTGGTCGAGATCTCGAACGGCACGATCGGCGTGCTGGTGACGCCCAGCCTGCCGGTCAAGAACGTCCAGGAGCTGATTGCCTACGCCAAGGCCAACCCGGGCAAGCTGTCCTATGCCTCGTCGGGCTTCGGCGGGCTGATCCATCTCAACTACGAGATGCTGAAGCAGATGACCGGCGCCGAGATGACCCACGTTCCCTACAAGGGGACCTCGTTCTTCCAGGCCGACCTCTACGAGGGCCGCGTCCAGGTCTCGATCGACAACGTGCTGGCCCACCTGCCGCACATCGCCTCGGGCAAGGTCCGCTGCCTCGCGGTCACCAGCAAGGACCGCTCGCCGCTGCTGCCCGACGTGCCGACGATGGCCGAGGCCGGGGTGCCGGGCTTCGAATCGGCGACCAACTACACGCTGTTCGCGCCCAAGGCGGTGTCGGCCGACATCGCGAAGAAGCTGAACGAGGACGGCAACCAGGTGGTGAAGGACGCCGGCTTCCGCGAGCGCATGCTGAAGCTCGGCATCGTCCCGGCCGGCAGCACGCTCGAGCAGGCTCAGGCCCGCATGGCGGCCGAGAAGAAGCGCTGGGGCGACGTCATCGTGAAGGGCAACATCAAGCCGAGCTGAGGCCGCGCTCGCGGCGCGGCGGCGCGAGGTCGGCGACCGCGCCGGCGGCCAGCAGGGCGACGCAGGGCAGGAAGATCCGGATCTCGCGGACCAGCCCGAACAGCAGGCTGATCCCGGCGATCGCCGCCACCGCGAGGGCGACGCGCAGGCGGTAGTCGGCGGGCGCGGGACGGCGCGCAAACGGCACGACCGCCAGCACGCTCATGGCGACCAGCAGGTAGAAGTCGTTGCCCGGGTTGAACCGCACGAGGTCGGTCCACAGGGTGGCGAGGTTGAGCGGCAGCCCGGTGAAGAACTGGCCGAGGTCGGTGGCGGGCAGGGTGCCCTGGTAGACGAGGCGGCGCACGCCGATCGCCAGCGCGTAGGGCACGAGGACGAGCAGCAGGCTGTTGGCGACCAGCCTGCCGGGGCGCTCGGTGCCGGCCCGCAGCAGGAAGTAGGCGATGCCGGCAAAGGCCCCCGACTCGCGGTTCACCGCGGTCAGGCAGGCCAGCGCGAAGGCGATCCCGGTGCGGCCCTCGACGATGTTCAGGAAGACGTAGAACATCAGCGCCAGGTCGAAGATGTCCGAGGTGTGCGGCTCGGGATGGCGGACCAGCGAGGCGGTGAAGGCCAGCCCGACCGCGAGGCAGGTCGCCACCGGGTCGACGCCGGCGCGGGCGGCGCGCCGGTCGATGCTGGAGAACATCAGCGCAAAGCACAGCAGGAAGCTCGCGAAGCGCAGCGCCACGAACAGGTGGCCGGGATCGAACGCCGGCAGCAGGCGCATCGCCTGCACGAACACGAACGGAAACAGGATACGGTTGTAGAGGTTGGTGAGGATCACGCCGTTGGCCGCGATGTCCTCGCCGGCCAGCATGCGGCGCTCGATCTCGACCACGCCGGCGATGTCGCCCAACTGCACCCGGGCGGCCACGCCGGCGGCGACGACCGCCACCGCGAAGGCCAGTCCGAGGCGCAGCCCGAGCGCGTTCATGCGACCGGCGGCGACGTCTTCGCCTGCACGAACGGGCTGGCCGCGACCTGCTCGCGCGACCACAGCCGCATGTCCGAGTAGGCGTTGTCCTCGATCCGGAACAGCGTATCGCGCGGCAGCAGGAACGGCGCGGCGAACAGGTCGGTGAAGCGGAAGTCGCCGCTGGCGATCTCGATGTTGGCCGGCCCGTTGACGACCCGGTGGGTCGAGGCCAGCAGGTAGGGCACGTTCGACTCGACGAAGCGCTGCAGGGCCCGGCGGATGTCCTCGATCGACAGGTGGTAGAGGCAGTCGCGGCAGATCCAGAGGTCGGCCTGGGGCAGCGGGTCGCGCGTGATGTCGTGGTGCCGGAAGGTCACGCGGTCGCTGCCGTGGCGCCGCTGGTTCTCCTCGATCATCGGCCGCACGATGTCGCCGCCGATGTAGCGGATCGGCTCGGCGGCCACGACCGCCTGCATCCAGTTGAAGTCGCCGCACGGGGCGTCGAACACCGTGCCGATCGAGAACTGGCGGAACAGCTCGGGCAGGCGTCGCCGCAGTTCCGTCGTGTCGTTGAGGCTCGACCCGGGCCCGCTGCGGCTCTCCTTGGCGGCCCAGAAGTTGACCTTGTAGATGTGGGTGAAGCGCGCCTCGTTGTCGGGCATGCGCAGGATGCGCCAGCGCTGGACCTGCGCCACGACCTGCCACTCGAGGTAACGCATGATCTTGCGGGACGCTTCGATCGGCCCATTGCGCCGCAGCAGGTTCCAGACGCGCTTGGCAGGACCCATCATCGACAGCCGAATCCCCTTTTCATTTCATGGTTTAGAGCATGCTGGCGGCGAGTGCCAATCCTCGTTGCCGGGGGTGTCAATAGGAGGCAGCATGCCGCCCCCACGGAGGAATTCGCCATGACCGTCAGCCAGGCCGACAAGGCCCGGAAGTTCCGCGCCCTGCACGAGGCTCCGGGCGCGTTCGTGATCGCCAACCCCTGGGATGCCGGCTCGGCGCGCCTGCTGGCCGGCCTGGGCTTCGAGGCCCTGGCGACGTCGAGCGGCGCCAAGGCGGGCGTGCTCGGCCGTCGCGACGGCAAGGTCAGCCGCGACGAGGCGCTGGCCAACGCGCGCCTGATCGCCGAGGCGACCGACCTGCCGGTGGCCGGCGACCTCGAGAAGGGCTTCGGCGACGACCCGGAAGCGGCGGCCGAGACGATCCGGCAGGGCGCCGCCGCCGGGCTGGTCGGCGGCTCGATCGAGGATGCGACCGGGGACAAGGACAGGCCGCTGTTCGACATCGGGCTCGCCACCGAGCGGATCGCGGCGGCCGCCGAGGCGGCGCGGGCGCTGCCGTTCCCGTTCACCCTGACGGCGCGCGCCGAGGGCTTCCTGCGCGGTCGCGCCGATCTCGACGACGTGATCCGCCGCCTGCAGGCCTTCGAGAAGGCCGGCGCCGACGTCCTGTTCGCGCCCGGGCTGCCCGACCTCGCCGCCGTCAGGACGGTGTGCGGCGCGATCGGCAAGCCGTTCAACTTCATGGTCGGGATCAAGGGCCGGTCGTTCAGCAAGGCCGAGCTCGAGGCGGCCGGCGTCAAGCGCATCAGCCTCGCCACGTCGCTCTACCGCGCCGCCATGACAGGACTTCTGAACGCCGCGCAGGAGGTCAAGGACAAGGGAACCTTCACCTACCTCGACAGCACGATCGCCACGCCGGACCTCAATGCCTTCATGAAGGCATGAGGACGCTCAGCGGCAGATCAGCGACTCGTCGCCGGGGCGGGTTCCGCGATCGACGTCGTAGGTGTCGGGCATGAACCGGTTCTTCACCAGCTTGCCGATCACCTCGATGTCCGCGCCGACCTTGCAGCCCTTGTCCTGGGCGCGCAGCACGATGCCGAACAGGCACGAGGTCTGGCGGTCGCGGAAGAAGACGACCCCGGCCGCATCGACGGCGCGGTCGATCCTGCCGGACATCCGCACGTCCTTGCCCTCGAGGTTGTCGCAATACTGCGCGGCGGCCGGCCCGGCGAGCGCCAGGAGCGGCAGGGTGGCCAACGCGGCCAGTCGGCCCGCCCGGAACACCGATCGTTCCAACATCATGGGTGAGGTTTTTACCCGGTTCCGGTCGGCCGGTGAAGGCCCGCCGGCGGGGAGGAAATGGCGGCCATGACGACGGAGGCGGGGCACCTCGACGTGCTGATCGTCGGCGCCGGCCTGTCGGGCATCGGCGCGGCATGGCATCTGCAACACCGCTGCCCGGGGCGGACCTACGCGATCCTCGAGGCGCGGACGGCGAGCGGCGGCACCTGGGACCTGTTCCGCTATCCCGGCATCCGGTCGGACTCCGACATGTACACGCTGGGCTACGCCTTCCAGCCGTGGCGGGACGCCAAGGCGATCGCCGACGGTCCGTCGATCCTGGCCTACATCCGCGGCGTCGCGCGCGAGGCCGGCATCGACCGCCATATCCGCTTCGAGCACCGCGTGCTGGCAGCATCGTGGTCGAGCGAACGGGCCTGCTGGACCGTCGAGGTCGCGGTCGGTCCCGACGGTGTGCGGCGGTCGCTGACCTGCAGCTTCCTGCTGGTGTGCAGCGGCTACTACGACTACGCGCACGGACACAGCCCGGCCTTCGCGGGCATCGCCGACTACCGCGGCCGGGTCGTGCATCCGCAGCACTGGCCGGACGACCTCGACCATGCCGGCAAGAAGGTGGTGGTGATCGGCAGCGGGGCGACGGCGGTGACCCTCGTCCCCGCGATGGCGGCGACCGCGGCCCACGTCACCATGCTGCAGCGCTCGCCGACCTACGTCGTGTCGCGGCCGGCCGAGGACAAGGTCGCCAACGCCCTGCGGCGCTGGCTGCCGGCCCGGCTGGCCTACGGCCTGTCGCGCTGGAAGAACGTGCTGCTGGGCATGGTGTTCTACCAGCTGTGCAAGCGGCGGCCCGACAAGGCGCGCGCCATGATCCTGGACGGCGTGAAGCACGAGCTGGGGGCCAGCTACGATGTCGAGCGGGACTTCGCGCCGCGCTACGCGCCGTGGGACCAGCGGCTCTGCTTGGTGCCCGACGGCGACCTGTTCAAGGCGATCCGCGACGGCAGCGTCTCGGTGGTGACCGACGAGATCGAGCGCTTCACCGCGACCGGCATCGGCCTGAAGTCCGGCCGGACGCTCGAGGCCGATATCGTGGTGAGCGCGACCGGCCTCGAACTGAAGCTGCTGGGCGGCATGGCGCTCGCGGTCGACGGCCGGCGCGTCGATCCGGCCGCGACGGTCACCTACAAGGGCATGATGCTGAGCGACGTGCCCAACCTCGCCACCGTCTCGGGCTACACCAACGCCTCGTGGACGCTGAAGGCCGACCTGGTCTGCGACTACGTCTGCCGGCTCCTGAACCACATGCAGCGCCACGGCCTGCGCCAGTGCGTGGCCCGGCTCGACGACCCGGCGATGCCGCGGCTGCCCTGGATCGACTTCTCGTCGGGCTACATCCAGCGTTCGATGCACCTGTTCCCGAAGCAGGGCGACCGGCGGCCGTGGCGGCTCGACCAGAACTACGCGCTCGATCTCCTCAACCTGCGCTACGGCTCGGTGAAGGACCGCGCGATGCGGTTCTCGTGAGGGCGCGGCACTCCTAGACCAGCCAGCCGTGGCCGGCGGCCGAGGTGAAGTCGATGCCGACGACGAGGTCGTTGTAGTCGCGGTCGCCGCCGCCGTAGGTGTCTTCCCAGCCCCAGGTGTTGAGGCCGTAGTTCCACAGGTGGCCGATCGCGTGGCCATCCACCTTCTCGTTGGCCTGGGAGAAGGCCCAGTAGACCTGGCCACTCGAATTGTTGGTCAGGCGCATGGCGACGAGGTCGCCGGCGTTGACGTGGAGCAGCCCGGCCTGCCCGAAGTTGCCGTAGCCCGGGCCGTTGAGGGACGTCCCGCCGCTGGTCAGCTGGTAGGCCCTGGCCTGCGCGGCGGCGGCATAACCCTCGTCGCCCGGGTCGAGCCCGGCGATCCGTCCCGACAGGTCGTCGACGCGGTAGAAGGTGACCGACAGGCTGTCCTCGCCGTTCTGGCGCACGCGCACGATGGCGACCTGGTCGTCGGCGCCGTTCGCCGTCTCCGCCACGGCCACCGGGCGGGCGAGGCGAAGCCCGCCGTTGTTGTTGCCGAGGGCGAAGTCGGCGAAGCCGAAGGGACTGGTGAGCACCGCGCGGTAGGCGCTCGCCACGTTGCCGTCGACGCTCAGTGAGAGGCTCTGGCCGGCGTACAGCGATGCCTGGTCGACCCCGCTATGGGATTGCTTGTCGAACAGGCGCACCAGCGCGGGGTCGAAGTCGCTCTGGAGCGACTGCTGGGCGAAGCGGGCGGTCCAGGCGTAGCTGTCGGCCGCGTTGGCGCTGAAGGTGAGCGAGTAGAGGCCGTCGGTCAGCCTGGCGAGGCCTTCGTCACGAATCGTCGTCTGCACCAGCACCGTCTGGTCGGCGCCGCTGTGCCAGCCGCCGCCGCTCGCGTCGACGATGTCCGGCTGGCTGGCGAAGTCCGTCTGCGCGGTGGCGATGGCGCTCAAGGCGCGGGCCAGCAGCGTGCCGTTGGGGGTGCCGAGCCCGGTGACGAGATCGTAGCCCTCGGTGGTCTCGTAGCCGTAGTTGGTCAGCGCGACATGCTGGTTCTCCGCGTTGACCAGGCTGCTGGTGGCGTCGAAGTAGAACGATGTCCTGTTGTTGCCGTATCGAATGTCGTTGAACGATGCCGGCGCGATCGCCGAGGCGGTGTAGAGCAGGTCGTTCATGTAGCCCAGGTTGGGCAGGCCCTGGTCCTTGAAGATCGTGTCGATCTGCGCAATCAGCGAGGCCCACAGCGGGGCGGCCGCGCTGGTTCCCTCGATCGGCCCGTACTGGTCCATGTATTCGTTGGGCGTGTAGTACCACATGTTGCCGCCGGCGGTGGCGGCGACATCGGGCGCACCGCGTCCGGTCGCATGGCCCGGATTGGCGCTGATCGGCGTATACCCGTAGTCGGACTGGTAGCTGGGGATCGCCTGGGTCGTGTCCACGCCACCATCGCCGGCGCCCAGGGACTGAGGGAGGGTTGGATTCCGGTCGGCGTTCAACGCGTACCACGAGTTCCCGGAAAGCGTGAAGGCGTTCCAGGCCGCCTCGAGAAAGGTCGTGAACTTTGGCTGGGACACGTCGGCGGGCAGCACCGTCAGGCCTCCGGCAACCAGGGTCCACAACGTGTCCATGCTGTTGGCGGTCGCCTGGTCGAGCAAGGGCGACACCGTTTCGTCGAGAGCGGCCCACTCGTAGCTGTTGAGCGACGTGCCGCCGACGATCACGGCATAGGGCGAACTCGCGCTCGCGTTCTGGTTGGCAAGTCCGTTCGCGAATCCCCAGCTCGAGCCGAAGTCGTTGTCGGCCTTGAGCACGGTGATGTTGCGCAACGCGGCATCGACGAAGATCTCCGATACGGCGTTGGCGAACACCGATCCAGGCATGGACTGGGCGCTCGTCGAGTAGGAGGCGGACAACACCGGCGGGTTGTTGGTCCTGTCCCAGATCGCCGCCTGGTAGGCCGTGATGACGCTGGAATGGGCGTTGTTGTTGACGCCCGAACCCGCATAGAGACCGATGGTGCTGCCGGGCGCGGCCGAGGCGACGACACCCACGTCGAGCGAGCGCTCGGTGGGGTCGTAGGGGAGGCTGCCGGTCGTGCCGTTGAGTTCGACGGCATAGTAGGCACCCGTCTGCGGCACGCCGGCCTTGGCCTGGTAGTCTTTGAGCAGGCTCGCGAAAGAAGGCCCGGAAGGTCCGCCCGGCAACCAGGCGCCGCTACCGGGTTCGATCAGCGCGACGGTCGCCGTGCTGATGGTCGGATCGGTCAGGGGGAAATTGTAGAACGACTGCGCGATGGCGCCGGGATAGGGGGCTTGTGCGGTGGGCGCCGTGTTGCCGATGCTCTGCGGTCCGGCCGCGGGCGTGTACGCCTGGGCGGTCGACAGGTTCTGCACGGCCGGGCCGGGATAGCGATTGGCAACATCGAACCACAGGCCCTTGACCTTCTCGTGCAGGCCGGTCGGCAACGACAGTGGACCGTCCCAGTAATACAGGCCGCCGTCCTCCAACAGGCCGTTCTGGAGCGGGGTGGCTCCGAACAGGGTCTGGAAGTCGGTCGGGGTGAGCGTGACCCAGATGGTCCGCGATTCGGCGGAGGTTATGTAGCCGCCGGGCGAACTGGGGTCGATCACGGTCAGGCCCATGCCCTGGAGTTGGGCGATGGCGGCCGCGAAGTCGGTGGCCGAGGCGCCGTAGGTGCTCCACAGGGTGCCGCTGGCCTCGAGCGACGCCAGCGTCGACTGGCGTGTCGCCCAGTCGCTCTCCAGCAGCGACGTCGGGTCGTTGGCCCGCCCCAGGAACAAGGCCACGTTGACCGTCTCGGGCGTCAGGGGCACCGGCGGGACCGGCGTTGGCAGGTGGTAGGCGGCCTGGACCGTCGTCGTCGTCAGGTCAGCCTCCGGCCACATGCCGTAGCTGGTCATCTGGAGGAAATACGAGTTGTCGATCGTCGGCACCGCCGCGCTCCCCTACGGCATCCCTCGGACGCTCAGCGTGGCACGGAGCGCGTCGCCGGTCCACGCGGGGGCGCTCACGACCGCGTCAGCCGCCGGATGGCCGGGGGCCATTAAGTTTCGATGACGGGGGCTTTTCCCCATGGACGGGACGACCCCGAAACGGCACAGGCCATGCATGGCGGGCTGTCGGGACGCTGGCCGGACGCCGGCCGGACCGCTAAGGTTTTGCCAGGGACGCGGGGCCGTCGAACGGGACCGCGAACGTCGAATGGGAGAGGGGAACAGATGACCAACACCTTCATGCGCCGGACCGCCGCCGCGGGCCTGGCGGCGCTCGCCGTGGCCGGGCTCAGCCTGCCGGCGATGGCGCAGAAGACCAAGCTGACGGTCTACACGGCGCTGGAAAACGACCAGCTCGAGCCGTTCAAGAAGGCCTTCGAGGCCGACAACAAGGACATCGAGATCGCTTGGGTCCGCGACTCCACGGGCGTGGTGACGGCCAAGCTGATCGCCGAGAAGGACAACCCGCGCGCCGACGTGATTACTGGCCTCGCCGCCTCCAGCGTCGCGCTGTTCGGCACGATGGGCATGCTGGAGCCGTACACCCCGGTCGGCGCCGACAAGATCAAGCCGATGTTCAAGAGCGGCAAGTCGCCGGAGCAGTGGGTCGGCCAGGACGCTTACCTGTCGCTGGTCTGCTTCAACACCGCCGAGGGCCAGAAGGGCAACAAGCCGGTGCCGACCTCGTGGGCCGACCTGATCAAGCCCGAGTACAAGGACTCGATCGTGATGCCGAACCCGGCCTCGTCGGGCACCGGCTACCTCACCGTCGCGGCCTGGCTGCAGATCATGGGCGAGGAAGCGGGCTGGAAGTACATGGACGCCCTGCACCAGAACATCGCCCAGTACATCCACTCCGGCTCGGCGCCCTGCGTGCAGGCCGCCAAGGGCGAGCGGCTGATCGGCATCGGCCTCGACATGCGCGGCGCCTCGGAGAAGACCAAGGGCGCGCCGCTCGAGCTGGTGGTGCCGAAGGAAGGCGCCGGCTGGGAGCTCGAGGCGACGGCGATCGTCAAGGGCACCAAGAACCTCGAGGCGGCCAAGAAGCTCGCCGACTGGGCGGTGAGCAAGCAGGCCAACGAGCTATACGCCAAGTCGTACGCGGTGGTCGCGATGCCGGGCATCGACGCCCTGCCGAAGAACTACCCGGCGAACGCCGAGAAGGCCATGATCAAGAACGACATGGAATGGATGGCGAAGAACCGCGAGCGCATCCTCGCGGAGTGGACCAAGCGGTACGACGGCAAGTCCGCGCCGAAGAAGTAAGCGGCCCTGCAGGCGCCGAGAGGTTGGGGGGACCTTCGTGACCGCGAAGGTCCCCCGTTCCTTGGGGGCCAGGTGATCAACGTGTCCTATCTCGTCGTTCGAAATCTCCACAAGCGCTACGGCACCTTCACCGCGTTGGGCGACATCTCGCTCGATATCGGCGAGGGCGAGTTCGTCTGCTTCCTCGGCCCCTCGGGCTGCGGCAAGACGACGTTGCTGCGCGCCATCGCCGGGCTCGACCCGCAGACCTCCGGCACGATCCACCAGAAGGGCCAGGACGTGTCGGCGCTGCCGCCGGCTCGCCGCGACTTCGGCATCGTGTTCCAGTCCTATGCCCTGTTTCCCAACCTGACCGTGGCCGACAACGTCGGCTACGGCTTGGTCAGTCGCCGCGCCGCGCGCCGCGACATCGCCAAGCGCGTCGAGGAACTGCTGGCGCTGGTCGGCCTGCCCGATGCCGGGCCGAAGTACCCGGCGCAGCTGTCGGGCGGCCAGCAGCAACGCGTGGCGCTGGCCCGCGCGCTCGCCACGTCGCCCGGCCTGCTGCTGCTCGACGAGCCGCTGTCGGCGCTCGACGCGCGCGTGCGGGTGAGGCTGCGCCACGAGATCAAGGCGCTGCAGCGCCGCCTGGGCGTGACCACGATCATGGTGACGCACGACCAGGAAGAGGCGCTGACCATGGCCGACCGGATCGTGGTCATGAACCACGGCGCGATCGAGCAGGTCGGCACGCCGCAGGACATCTACCGCGCGCCGGCCACCGCCTTCGTCGCCGACTTCGTGGGCGCCATGAACTTCCTGCCCGGCAAGCTGGCCGCCGCCGACCGGGTCGACGTCGCCGGTCTCGCCATCGCCTGCCCGGCGCAGGACGGCCTGGCGACCGGCCACGCCGTGCAGGTCTGCATCCGGCCGGAGGACGTGCGGGTCCGCGACCTCCCGGCCGACATCGCCAATCGCCTGCCGATCGAGGTCGCCGACCTCGACTTCGTGGGCTCGTTCTGCCGCGCCACGCTCAGGGTCCAGGCGGCGCCGTCGGTCGAACTGATCGCCGACTTCTCGTCCAACCTGATCCGCGACCTCGGGGTGACGCTGGGCAGCCGGCTCGACGTCGCGCTGCCGCCCGACCGGCTGCGGGTGTTCGCGGCGTGAGCACCGGGACGATCGCGGCATCGCCGCCCCGGCTGAAGGTCACCCGCATCGGCCTGTCGCGCGACGACCTCGCGATGCGTCTCGGGCTGGTCGCGCTGGCGGCGCTGCTGCTGGTCATGGTCGGCCTGCCGCTGTGGGCGCTGTTGTCCAAGGGCTTCGAGGACCGCGACGGCAAGTTCGTCGGGCTGGCCAATTTCATCACCTATTTCTCGACGCCGGCGCTGCTCGATTCGGCGCTGAACTCGGTCAAGGTGGCGGCCTTCTGCACCGTGGTCGTGGTGCCGCTGGCCTTCGTCTACGCCTACGCGCTGACTCGCGCGGTGCTGCCGGGGCGCTGGCTGTTCCAGGGGATCTCCTTGATCCCGATCTTCGCGCCGTCGCTGCTGCCCGGCATCGCGCTGATCTACCTGTTCGGCAACCAGGGCTTCTTCAAGGGTGTGCTGGGCGGGCCGATCTACGGCTTCGACGGCATCGTCATCGCCCAGGTCTTCTACTGCTTCCCGCATGCCACGCTGATCCTCGCGACGGCGCTGGCGACCGCCGACGCGCGGCTCTACGAGGCGGCCGAGGTGCTGGGCGCGTCGCGCCTGCGGACCTTCTTCACGGTGACGCTGCCGGGCGCCAAGTACGGCCTGATCAGCGCCGCGCTGGTCGTGTTCACGCTGGTGATCACCGACTTCGGCATCCCCAAGGTGATCGGCGGCAACTACAACGTGCTGGCGACCGACGTCTACAAGCAGGTGATCGGCCAGCAGAACTTCTCGATGGGCGCGGTGGTCGGCATGGTCCTGCTGGCGCCGGCGGCGCTGGCCTTCGTGGTCGACCGCCTGGTGCAGCGCAAGCAGGTGGCGCTGCTGACGGCGCGCGCGGTGCCGCTGGTGCCGCGGCCGCAGTTCGGCCGCGACGCGCTGCTGACCGGCTTCTGCCTGCTGGTCTCGACCGGCATCCTCGGCATCCTCGGCATGGCGGTGTGGGGCTCGCTGATCAAGTACTGGCCGTACAACCTCAGCCTGACGCTCGACAACTACGCCTTCGCCAACTTCGATTCCAATGGCTGGGACTCGTACTACAACTCGCTGCAGATGGCGGCCGGGGCGGCGGTGTTCGGCACCGCCCTGATGTTCGTCGGCGCCTGGCTGAACGAGA
The DNA here is from genome assembly GCA_020160955.1 of Pseudomonadota bacterium. Taxonomy (GTDB): domain Bacteria; phylum Pseudomonadota; class Alphaproteobacteria; order Reyranellales; family Reyranellaceae; genus Reyranella. Next base: position 35,449 of record JAIUOX010000020.1, on the reverse strand, counting down.
AGACGCGGGCCTTCCACGTCATGCGCGGCGTCGTGCAGCTGCTGGCCTTCCTGCCGATGGCGGTGCCCGGCCTGGTGCTCGGCCTCGGCTACATCTTCTTCTTCAACGCGCCGGGCAACCCGCTGAACTTCCTCTACGCCACCATGGCGATCCTGGTGATCAACACGGTGGCGCACTTCTACACGGTCGGCCATCTCACCGCGACGACGGCGCTGAAGCAGATCGATCCCGAGTTCGAATCGGTCTCGGCGTCGCTCAAGGTGCCGGTGTGGCGGACGTTCCTGCGGGTCACCGCGCCGATCTGCCTGCCGGCCATCGTCGACATCGCGATCTACCTGTTCGTCAACGCCATGACGACGGTTTCGTCGGTGATCTTCCTGTACGCGCCCGACACCAAGCTGGCGTCGGTCGCGGCGGTGAACATCGAGGAGGCCGGCACCACGGCCGCCGCGGCGGCGCTCTGCGTGGTCATCGTGGCGACCTCGGCCGGCGTCAAGGCCGTGCACGTGCTGGCCGATCGCTTCCTGCTCGGACGCCTGCAGGCGTGGCGGCGCCGCTAGGCGGCCTTCAGGACTTCGCGACGTCCATCAGGTAGCCGGCGCCGCGGATCGTGTGGATGCGGACGGTGGCGTTGGCCTCGGCGAGGAACTTGCGCAGGCGGTGGATGTAGACCTCGATGGCATTCGAGGCGACGTCCTGCGACGAGCCGAAGACCTGGGACTGCAGGGCGTCGTGCGACACCACCCGGCCGCTGCGCTTCATCAGCACCTCCAGCACGTCGACCTCGCGGGCGGGCAGGGCGAGCAGCTTGCCGTCGACCTCGGCCTGGCGGCCCTCGACCTTGAGGCAGAGGTTGCCGAGGCTGAGCACCGCGCCGCCCGGTCCCGGCGCCCGGCGCAGCAGGGCCTGCAGGCGGGCAACCAGTTCCTCGGTGGCGAACGGCTTGGGCAGGTAGTCGCTGGCGCCCTTGTTGAGGCCCGCGACGCGGTCGTCCAGCCCGGCTCGCGCCGACAGGATCAGGACCGGGGTCTGGTCGCGGCGGCGCTTCATCTGGTCGAGCAGGGCGAGCCCGTCGGCGTCGGGCAGGCCGAGATCGAGCACCACGGCGGCATAGGTCACGCTGCGCAGCGAGGCGTCGGCGTCGGCGACGTTGCGCGCGGCATCGACCTCGAGTCCGGAGCGCGCCAGCGCCCGGGTCAGCAGGCCGACCAGCTCCTCGTTGTCCTCGACGACCAGTACGCGCATGACGCCGCTCTCCCAACGGCGCGAAGGTAGGGCGGCGGGAGTGGGGCGTCGAGGGGGCGCCCGGGGGACGGTCAGGAACCTGTAAGCGATGGCCGAAGCCGGCGGCCGCGTACCGTCCGACCGGGACCTGTGTTACCACCGAGGCAACGAGAAGCGCCGGGGGAAACCATGTTCGAGGGCAATCGCGTCACCGCGCACACCAGGTCGCGCTACCCGATCTTCCAGTCGCCGATGACCTGGATCGCGCGGGCGCCGCTGGTCTCGGCGGTCTCGGCCGCCGGCGCCACCGGCCTGCTCGAGAACTCGATCCGCAGCCTCGCCGTGACGCAACGCGAGTTCGCCGCGATCCGCGCCGCTACCAACCAGCCGTTCGGCGTCAACCTGCCGATCCGCTACCTGCAGATGGATGCCCGCGAGGAAGAGGCGATCCTCGACTGGCTGCTCGGCCAGAAGATCCACTTCGCGACCACCTCGGCCGGCGACCCGACGCGCTACACGCGCCGCCTCAAGGATGCGGGTGTCGTCGTCTACCATGCCACCGCGACGCTGCGCGGCGCGATCAAGGCGGTCGATGCCGGGGTCGACGGGCTGATCGTCGAGGGCGCCGAGAGCGCCGGCATCCGCAATCCCGAGGAAGTGCACACCTTCGCGCTGCTGCAGGCGGTGCGGGAGAAGGTCGACGTGCCGATCGTGGCGGCCGGCGGCATCGTCGATGGCCGCGGCATGGCGGCGGCCTTCGCGCTGGGTGCCGAGGGCGTCACCATGGGCACGCGCTTCGTCGCCTCGGTCGAGAGCCCGGTGCATGCCAACTACAAGCAGGCAATCGTCGACGCGCCGATCACCGGCACGACCCTGATGGACAACCCGCCGCGCGCCCGCTCGCGCGGTCTCAAGACGCCCTATGCCATCGCCGTCGCCGACGGCTCGCGCGAGCGCCTGCCGCGCGACGCCGTGCTCGACCGGCTGTACGTCCAGGGCGACGTCGAGAACACCTCCGGCGCGGCTGGCGAGAGCGCCGGCCTGATCCGCGAGATCAAGCCGGTGAAGCAGATCGTCGACGAGACCATCGCCGGCTTCTGGCGCGAGATCGACCGGTTGGCCGCCCTTCGGTCGAGCCGCTAGTCGGCCCGGTCGCCTTGCCGGCTCCCGGCAGCGGCGGCAGGATCGCGGGCGCCGGCTGTTCCGGCGGGAGGGCGTCGTGGCGGCAGAGTTCGACCTGGTGGTGCGCGGCGGCACGGTGATCGATGGCACGGGCGCCGAGCCGCGGGAGGCCGACGTCGCCCTGAAGGACGGCAAGGTCGCGGCGATCGGCCGGGTCTCCGGCAGCGGCCAGGAAGAGATCGACGCCAAGGGGCTCGCGGTCACGCCCGGCTTCGTCGACATCCACACCCACTATGACGGCCAGGCGACCTGGGACGAGCGCTTCGTGCCGTCGTCGGGACATGGCGTCACCACCGTTCTGATGGGCAATTGCGGCGTCGGCTTCGCGCCGTGCCGGCCCGAGGATCGCGACACGCTGCTGCGCGTGATGGAAGGCGTCGAGGACATTCCCGAGATCGTCATGCGCGAGGGCGTGCCGTGGAACTGGGAGAGTTTCCCGGAGTACCTCGACGCGCTGGCGCAACGGCGCTGCGACATCGACTTCGCCGCGCAGGTGCCGCACGCGCCGCTGCGCGTCTACGTCATGGGCCGGCGCGGCGTCGACCGCGAGCCGGCGACGACCGCCGACATGGCGGCGATGGCGACGCTGGTCGAGGAGGGGCTGCAGGCCGGCGCGCTGGGGTTCAGCACCTCGCGCTCGCTGTTCCACCGCGCCTCCGACGGCTCGCTGACCCCGACCATCACGGCGGCCGAGGAGGAGCTGGGCGCCATCGCGCGCGGCATGCGGCGCGCCGGCAAGGGCGTCTTCCAGCTGCTCGACGATTTCCAGGACACCACGCCGGAAGGCTCGACCGAGTTCGCCATGCTGCGCCGGCTGGTCGAGCTCTCGGGCCGGCCGCTGTCCTTCACGCTGCTCGACATCTCGCTCTATCCCGGGCGCTGGCGCACGCTGCTGCGCGAGGTCGAGAAGGCCAATCGCGACGGCCTGCGCATCCGCGGCCAGGTCGCGGCCCGGCCGGTGGCGGTGCTGTACGGGCTCGACCTGTCGTTCCACCCGTTCTCGACCTGCCCGGGGTACCGCGAGATCGAGGCGCTGCCGCTGGAGCAGAAGCTGGCCCGGCTGCGCGATCCGGCGATGAAGGCGAGGCTCCTCGGGGAGCAGCCGTCCTACCGCAACCCGAACATGCTGGCCTTCATGCGCAACACGGACAACATGTTCGTGCTGGGCGATCCGCCGAACTACACCCCGCCGGCCAGCGAGCGGCTCGATGCGCAGGCGGTGGCGCTGGGCATCTCGTCGCTCGAGCTCGCCTACGACCTGCTGGTCTCGGGCGACGGCCGCACCATCCTGTTCCATCCCGGCGCCAACTACGCCGACTGCTCGGACGCGGCGATGGCCGGCATGATGCGCCATCCCGACACGGTGATCGCGCTGGGCGATGGCGGGGCGCATTACGGCCTGATCTGCGACGCGAGCTACACCACCCATGCCCTGACCTACTGGACGCGGGATCGGCCGGGCGAGCGCTGGCCGCTCGCCTGGACGGTGCAGCAGCTGACCAACGTGCCGGCGCAGGCCGTGGGGTTGGGCGACCGTGGCCGGCTGGCGCCCGGCTACAAGGCCGACCTGAACGTGATCGATCTCGACCGGCTGCGGGTCGCCGCGCCCCACCCGGTGCGCAACCTGCCGGGCGGCGGGCGGCGGCTGGAGCAGAAGGCCGAGGGCTACCGCGCCACCGTGGTGAATGGCCAGGTCACCTACCGTGACGGGAACTTTACCGGGGCACTGCCCGGTCGGCTGGTGCGCGGGGCCCGCTGAGTGGTCTAGGCTTTCGCCAACCAATCGGAGGAAGCCCATGAACGGATGGCGGATCGCCGCGGCGGCGTTGCTTGCCCTTGTCGCGCTGCCGGCGATGGCGGCGGACTACCCGGCGCCGAAGCAGGGCGAATGGATCGCCCGCGATTTCCGGTTCCACACCGGCGAGGTGATGCCCGAACTGCGCATCGCCTACACCACGATCGGCGCGCCCGGCGGCCAGCCGGTGCTGGTGCTGCACGGCACGACCGGTTCGGCGGCCAGCCTGCTGACGCCCGCCTTCGCCGGCGAGCTGTTCGGCCCGGGCCAGCCGCTCGACGCCACGAAGTACTTCGTGATCCTTCCGGACGCGATCGGGCACGGCAAGACGTCCAAGCCGTCGGACGGCCTGAAGGCGGCGTTCCCGCGCTACAACTACGACGACATGGTCGACGCCCAGTACCGGCTGGTGAAGGAGGGGCTCGGCATCCCGCACCTGCGCCTCGTGATGGGCAACTCGATGGGCGGCATGCTGAGCTGGACCTGGGCGACGCGCTATCCCGGCTTCATGGACGCGGTCGCACCGATGGCCTCGCAGCCGACCGCGATGTCGAGCCGCAACTGGATGCTGCGCCGCCTGATCATCGACGGTATCCGCAAGGATCCCGCCTGGCAGGGCGGCAACTACACGACGCAGCCGACCGCCTTCCGCTCGGCCGCGGTGTTCTACAACATCGCCACCAACGGCGGCACGCTCGCCACCCAGAAGCTGGCGCCGACCCGCGCCGCCGCGGACAAGGTTCTGGACGAGCGGTTGGCCGCGCCGTTCACCGCCGACGCCAACGACTACCTGTACCAGTGGGAATCCTCGGGCGACTACGACCCGTCGCCGGGCCTCGAGAAGATCAGGGCGCGCGTGCTGGTGATCAACGCGGCCGACGACGAGCGCAACCCGCCCGAGACCGGCCTGATGGACGCCGCGCTGAAACGCATCCCCGGCGCGACGCTGTTCCTGATCCCGGCCAGCGTCGACACGCGCGGCCATGGAACGACGGGCATGGCGAAGTTCTACGCCGCGCCGCTCGCCGAACTGCTGAAGACGGCGCCGACCGTGCAGTAGCGCGGCCACCGGACGGTCACCGCCGGCTTGCAACGACCGTCGCGGCCGCTAGGCTCGTGGCCATGAAGCGAACAACGATCCTGGTCGCGCTGCTGCTGGCCGGTTGCGGCGGCAGCGGCATGACGACCTCCAAGGGCCCCAATGGCGAGACCATCATGGGCAACGACATCTCGGTCCAGATCACCGGGGCCGCGGACGAGCCGACCGCGTTCAACCTGGCGCAGCGCTACTGCAAGCGCAACGAGCGGTCGGCGCGCTTCGTCAGCACGGCCGGCCCGACCTCCGCCTACGACTGCGTCAAGACCCAGTAGGGACCTGGCCGCGGTACCAGTCGAGGATCTGCTCGCCGGTCCACATCACGACGCCGTCGTGCGCGAGGATGTGGTCGTAGAGCATCTCGAGGTACTTGATGCGATGCGGCACGCCCGTCAGGTACGGGTGGATCGAGATCGCCATGACGCGCGGCGCCGTCCGGCCTTCCAGCCACAGCCGGTCGAACTGGTCGCGGCCGCGTCGCCAGATCTCGTCCGACGGCTGCTGCTGCACCGCGCTGATCACCACGTCGTTGATCTCGACCGTGTAGGGCACCGACACCATCGTGCCGGCGCGGGTCTTCAGCGGCACCGGCTGGTCGTCGAGCACCCAGTCGGCGACGTACTCGATGCCGGCCTCGGCCAGCAGGTCGAGCGTCTCGTCGGTCTCGGTGAGGCCGGGGCTCTCCCAGCCGCGCGGCGCCCGGCCGGTGAAGCCCTTGATGGCGGCGATGGTGTCGGCGATCGCCGCGCGCTGGTCCTCGACGCGGTGCATCGGCTTCTGCACGAAGCCGTGGCCCATGAACTCCCAGCCGGCCTCGTGCGCCGCGGCGCAGGCCTCGCGGTAGACCTCGCAAGCCGTGCCGTTGACCGCGAAGGTCGCCTTCAGGCCGCGGCTGCCGAGCGCGTCGAGGAAGCGCCAGAAGCCGACCCGCATGCCGTACTCGTGCCACGCCCAGTTGGGCACGTCGGGCAGCAGCGGGTTGCCCATCGGCGGCGGCAGCACGGCGCGCGGCATGGCGCCGGTCGGCTGCCAGTTCTCGACGTTGACGATGGTCCACACCGCGACCCGCGCGTTGCCGGGCAGGGCGAGCGGCGGGCGCTTGTGGATCGGCGTGTAGGGCGCGCGGGCCCGCAGGCTATGGCCGGGCACTTGCGTCATCGAATCCTCCGACAGAATGGGCGGCAGAAAGTATAGTCACCGCATGACCAGGGCGAGCGACAGCGTGATCATCGTGGGCGGCGGCGCCATCGGCTCGTCGATCGCCTGGCACCTGACCGGCGAGGCGGGGTTCGAGGGTCGCGTCACCGTGATCGAGCGCGATCCGACCTACGCGCGGGCCTCGTCCGCCCTGTCGGCCAGCTCGATCCGCCAGCAGTTCTCGACCCCTCTCAACATCCACCTGTCGCGCTACGGCATCGGCTTCCTGCGGCAGGCGAAGGAGCGGCTGGGGGTCGACCTCGGGCTGCGCGAGCCGGGCTACCTGTTCCTCGCCAGCCCGGCGGGCGAGGGCGTTCTGCGCGCCAATCATGCGGTGCAGCGTAGCGAAAACTGTGCCGTGGACCTGCTCGACCCCGCGGCGCTGGTGTCGCGCTTCCCGTGGGTTTCCGCCGACGGGATCGCGCTGGCGTCGCACGGCACGGCCAACGAGGGCTGGTTCGACGGACCGTCGCTGATGCAGGCGTTCCGACGCAAGGCGCGCGAGCAGGGGGCGGTCTACCGCGCCGACGAGGTGGTCGAGCTGGGTCCCCGCTCGGTGCGCCTGGCGTCGGGCGAACGGCTGGAGGCCGGCACGGTGGTGCTGGCCGCCGGCGCGTGGTCGGGCGGGCTGGCCGCGACGGCCGGCATCGACCTGCCGGTCGAGCCGCGGCGGCGCACGGTGTTCGTGTTCGACGTGCGCGAGCCGCCGGGACTGACGCCGCTCACGATCGACCCGTCCGGCACCTGGTTCCGGCCGGAGGGCCGCTTCTACCTGGCCGGCACGACGCCGGCCGAGGGCAACGACCCGCCGGGCGCGCCGCTCGAGGTCCAGCACCAGGAGTGGGACGACATGGTGTGGCCGGCGCTGGCGCACCGCGTGCCGGCGTTCGAGGCGGCCAAGGTGGTGAACGCGTGGGCCGGCTACTACGAGTACAACACCTTTGACCAGAACGGCATCGTCGGCCGGCATGCCGTCCAGGACGGGCTGGTCTTCGCCACCGGCTTCTCCGGCCATGGCATCCAGCAGTCGCCGGCGGTCGGGCGCGCGGTGGCGGAACTGATCGTCCACGGCGCCTACCGCAGCCTCGATCTCTCGTCGTTCGGCCATGAGCGGATTTCGCAAGCCCGGCCTATCCGCGAATTGAACGTGGTGTAATACTGCGCGGGCAACGAGGAGTGTGCCCGTGCCCGATCAATCCCTGGTCAATTCGGACCTGCAGTCCGCCCTCGACGAGGCGCGCCAGGCCTACGTCGCCCGCAACCCGCGCAGCCTGGTCCGTCACCAGGAAGCCTGCGAGGCGATGCCCGGCGGCAACACCCGCACCACGCTGCACAACTCGCCGTTCCCGCTGACCGTCGTGCGCGGCGAGGGCTGCCGGCTGTGGGACGCCGATGGGCACGAGTACATCGACGTGCTGGGCGAATACACCGCCGGCATTTATGGCCACTCTCACCCGGTGATCCGCGCCGCGGTCGACCGCGCGCTCGACAACGGCTGGAACTACGGCGGCCGCAATGCCAACGAGGCGAAGCTCGCCAAGCTGGTCGCCGATCGCATTCCCTCGATCGACCTCGTGCGCTTCACCAACTCGGGCACCGAGGGCAACGTCATGGCGCTGGCCGGCGCGCGGGTCTACGCCCAGCGCAAGGGCCGCGCCCGGGCGACCAAGGTGATGGTGTTCCACGGCGGCTACCACGGCGGCGTGCTCTACTTCGTGAGCGGCGGCAGCCCGGTCAACGTGCCCTACGAGTACATCGTGGCGCCCTACAACGACGTCGAGGGCACGCGGGCGCTGCTGGCCAGGCACGGCGAGGAACTGTTCGCGGTGCTGCTCGAGCCGATGCAGGGCAGCCACGGCTGCCTGCCGGGCGACCTCGCCTTCCTCAAGATGGTGCGCGAGGAGACGAAGACGCGCGGCATCACCATGATCTTCGACGAGGTCATGACCTCGCGACTGGCGCCGGGCGGCCTGCAGGAGAAGACCGGCGTGATCCCCGACATGACGACGCTGGGCAAGTACATCGGCGGCGGCATGTCGTTCGGCGCCTTCGGCGGCCGGCGCGACATCATGGAGCTGTTCGATCCGACCAAGCCTGACGCGCTGCCGCACGCCGGCACCTTCAACAACAACGCGCTGACCATGGCGGCCGGCGCGGCGGGCTACGGCGAGGTCTACACGCCGGCAGCGGCCAAGGAACTGAACGACCGCGGCGAGAAGATCCGCGAGCGGCTGAACGCTGTGTGCCGGCGCGAGGACGTCGCCTTCCAGTTCTCCGGCATCGGCTCGATGATGACGGCGCACGCGACCCGCCAGCCGATCCGCGGCGCCGCCGACATCGCGAGCAGCAACCAGGACGCCAAGGAACTCTTCTTCTTCGACATGATGGCGGCCGGCATCTGGATCGCGCGCCGCGGCTTCGTGGCGCTCAACATCATGATCGGCGAGGCCGAGGGCGACCGCTTCGTCGCCGCGGTCGAGGAGTTCGTGACCGCCCGCAAGGCGCTGCTGCGCTAGGAGCCGACATGCGTGCCTTCCTGCTCGGCCTGCTGCTCGGCCTGTTCGCCACCGCCGCGCAGGCGCAGGGCGTCCCGCGCTGGATGACCCTGCCGCCGACGCCGACCCTGCCGACCCCGGTGTCGAGCGGCCATGCGCCGGTCAACGGCGTGAAGATCTGGTACGCCACCTTCGGCAGCGGCCCGCCGATCATCCTGCTGCATGGCGGCCTGGCCAATGCCAACTACTGGGGCCACCAGGTGCCGGTGCTGGCGAAGACCCACCGGGTGATCGTGATGGACAGCCGCGGTCATGGCCGCAGCACGCGCGACAGCCAGCCCTACGGCTATTCGCTGATGGCCTCGGACGTGATCGGCCTGATGGACTACCTGCAGGTGCCAAAGGCGGCGGTGGTCGGCTGGAGCGACGGCGCGATCATCGGGCTGAGCCTGGCGATGAGCCACCCGGCGCGGCTCGATCGGCTGTTCGCCTTCGCCGCCAACTCCGATCCGTCGGGCGTGAAGGACGTCGACAAGAGCCCGGTCTTCACCGCCTTCATCGCGCGGGCGGAGAAGGAGTACGAAGCGCTGTCGGCGACGCCCACCGAGTACAAGAAGTTCCTGGCCGAGATCAGCAACATGTGGGCGACCCAGCCGAACTGGACGGCCAGGGACCTCGGCGCGATCAAGGTCCGGACCTGGATCGTCGACGCCGACCACGACGAGGCGATCAAGCGCGAGAACACCGAGTTCATGGCGGGCGCCATTCCCGACGCCGGGCTGTTGCTACAGCCCGAGGTCAGTCACTTCTCGATGCTGCAGGCGCCCGGCCAGTTCGCCGACGACATCCTGCGCTTCCTCGAGCGCAAGTGGGACTAGCCGCTCAGCGGTAGACCAGCACCGGGATGGCGCTGTGGGTCAGCACCTTGGTGGTCTCGCTGCCGATCACCAGGGCGGCCATGCCGCGGCGGCCGTGCGAGGCCATCGCGATCAGGTCGCAGCCGTTCTTCTCGGCCGCCTCGATGATTGCCTTGTAGGGCTGGTCGGCCTCGACCTGGGTCACGCCGCACGTCACGCCGAGTTCCTTGGCCTTCTTCTGCGCCTCCGCCAGCACCCGCTCGGCCTCGGCCTTGGCGTGCTTGGCGTAGGTCTCGCGGGTGTCCGACAGGCTCGACTGGTTGGTGGTCAGGACGTGGAACGGCTCGATCGCGGTCATCACCGTGACCTTGGCCTTGACGTCGCGCGCCAGCGTCATCGCCTTGTCGATCGCCGTCGCCGACAGGGGAGAGCCATCGGTCGGGACCAGAATATGCTTGAACATGATTTCCTCTGGGTTGGTCTTGCGGCTTACGCGGTACGCGAACTCAAAGGTGGCCCATCTCGAATTCCTCGCAGGACACGCCGAGGACGTTGAGCCCTTCCTCGATGAAGTCGGCGAGCAGGGGGATGCCGAGCAGGTAGGCGGCGGTGCGGTCGTTGTGGGCGTCGGCCGCCTCGCGGCGCACGTCGGTCCAGTCGGCGACCGTGCCGCCGTCGCGGCCGAGCCAGGCCAGCGCCACCAGGTCGACCTGCTCGTCCTCGGTCAGCGCCTCGATGAACGAACCCAGCTCGAACTCGACGGGATCGTCCGGCCGCTCGGCCAGGACCCCGAGGGCGTCGTCGTCGCCCCGGTTGGCCTCGGGTTCGGCGTCGGCCTCTTCCTTGACGTCGAATTCGCGCGCCTTGACGATGACGAAGGCGGCCTTTTCCGGCGACAGGGTGAGCGGCGGAACGGGCTCGATATCGGGTGTCTGCGGCGACGGGCGGGTCATGGTGACGACCTCTTTCTTGATGCGCGCGGATCAGACCACCGGGGACGGGACGCGACCTTGATCAGGATCAAGCGTCGGGGAGAGGGGCGGGGCACGACATGAAGGGCACGAACTGGCTGCCGGGACTTTCGTGGGCGGCGACCTACCAGCTGGCGTGGCTGCCGCGCGACCTCGCGGCCGGCGTGACGCTGGGCGCCCTGCTGGTGCCGGTGGGCCTCGCCTACGGCGCGCTGGCCGGGCTGCCGATGGCCGGCCTCTACGGCAGCATCCTGCCGTTGGTCGCCTACGCCCTGTTCGCCAGCTCGCGCCAGGTGGTGGTCGGCCCCGACTCGGCGATGGCGGCGATCGTCGCGGTCGCGGTGGCACCGCTGGCGCTCGGCGACCCGGTGCGGCTGGCCGCGCTGTGCGCCCTGCTGGGCGTCATGGTGGGGGCGCTCTGCCTGCTGGGCGGCGCACTGCGGCTGGGCTTCGTCGCGAACTTCCTGTCGAAGCCGGTGATCGTCGGCTTCATGCACGGCATTGGCGTCGTGATCCTGGTCTCCCAGTTGCCGAAGGTGCTGGGCCTCAAGGGCCACGGCGAGACCAGCCTCGAGCAGGTCGCCAACCTGCTGCCGCAGCTCGGCGACACGCACCCGCTGTCGCTGGCGATCGGCGGCGGGTCGTTCGCGGTGATCCTGCTGTGCCGGCGCTTCGTGCCGCGCGTGCCGGGCGCGGTGGTGGCGCTGGTCGGCTCGACGCTGGCCGTCGTGCTGCTCGGGCTGGAGGCGCGCGGCGTGGCGGTGATCGGCACCATCCCGAGCGGCCTGCCGTCGCTGTCGCTGCCGACCCTGTCGCTGGCCGACTTCGACCTGCTGTTGCCCGTGGCGGTGGCGGCCGCGCTGCTGTCGTTCTCAGACACCATGGTGACGGCCCGCGCCTTCGCCGCCCGCAGCCGCGCCCGGATCGACGCCGACCAGGAGCTGGTCGGCATCGGTCTCGCCAACCTGGTCTCGGGCCTGACCCAGGGCCTGCCGATCAGCGCCAGCGATTCGCGCACCGCGGTCGCCGAGACGGCGGGATCGAAGACGCCGCTGACCTCGATCGTGGCCGCGCTGGTGGTCGCCGCGGCGATGACTTGGCTGACGCCCCTGCTGCGTCACCTGCCGGTCGCGGCGCTGGGCGGGGTGCTGATGGCGGCGGCGTGGAGCCTGTGGGACTTCGGCGAGTTCGCTCGGCTGTGGCGGTTCCGCGGCATCAGCCTGGCCGGCGCACTGGTCACGCTGGCCGGCGTGGTCACGCTCGGCATCATGGAAGGCATCCTGATCGGCGTGCTGTTCTCGATCGTGCTGCTGTTGCGGGCGCTGGCCTTCCCGCCAGACGCCGTGCTCGGGCGCACGCCGTCGGGCGGCTGGCATGACCCGGTCCACCGCCCCGAGGCGGCCCCGGTGCCCGGCCTGCTGGTCTACCGCTTCTCGGCGCCGCTGTTCTTCGCGAACGCGCTGCTGTTCCGCGACCGTATCGAGGCGCGCCTCGCCGCCGCGCCGGCGCCGGTCCGTGCCGTCATCGTCGACGCCGCCGCCATCCACGACGTCGACATCATGGCCTGCGAGATGCTGGCCGAGCTCGACGCCGAGCTGGCCGAGCGCAACATCCGGCTGCTGTTCGGCAACGTGCGCGACCGCGTGCTGCGCGACATCGAGCGTGTCCTGCCGCCGCTGCCGGGCGGCCGCGAGGTCGCCTTCGCGAGCATCGCCGAGGCCGCCGACGCGGTGATCTCGGCGCAGTGACTGGCGGCGCCGCCTAGGCGGCCAGCGCGAGGATTTCCTTCACCTGCTCGGGGCCGGGGATCGGGCGCGGGTTGCGCGGCACCCACGGCGTGCCCATCGCCTGCTGGGCGATACGGTCGAACTGGTCGGGGCCGATCTTCACGTCGGACAGCCGGCGCGGCATGTCGAGGCCGCCGATCAGCGCGTCGAGCGCCTCGGCCGCGTCGCCGCCGGGCCGGCCCAGCGCGGCCGCCACCAGCGCCTGGCGGTCGGCGTTGGCCGGGCGGTTCCAGCGCATGACGGCGGGCAGCATGATGCAGGACGTGTGGCCGTGCGGCACGTCGTAGACGGCGCCCAGCACGTAGCCGATGCCGTGGCTGGCGCCCATCGGCACGCCGGCCGACAGGCCGGCCATCGACAGCCACGAGCCGAGCTGGCAGTCGAGCCGCGCCTGCCGGTCGGCCGGGTCGGCCTTCACGCGGGCCAGGCCGCGCGCCAGCAGCGACAGGCCGTGCAGCGACGAGGCGTTGGTGTATTCCAGCGACTCGTTGGAGCAGGCCGCCTCGACGCAGTGGTCGACGGCGCGGATGCCGGTCGACAGGAACAGCCACATCGGCGTGTGGCGCGTGATCTCGGGATCGAGGATCACCGCCTGCGGCACGGTCAGCGGGTGGCGGAACATCTCCTTCACCCGGGTCGCCTCGTTGGTCACGCCGGCGATCGCCGAGAACTCGCCGGCCGACAGCGTCGTCGGGATCGAGACCTGCCGCACGGTCGGCGCCTTCACCTCGACGGCGCCACGAATGCGGTCCATGTCCTCGACCGTGGCGACGTCGTTGGCGAGGCAGAGCTGCACCGCCTTGGCGCCGTCGGTGATCGAGCCGCCGCCCAGCGTGACGATCAGGTCGGCCTTGCCGTCGCGCGCCTGCCGGGTGGCGGCGATCACCGCGCTGCGCGGCGAGTGGGCCGGCATGGCGTCGAAGGTGCCGATGCAGCGATCGCCCAGCGCGCGGCGGATCTTCTCGCCCTCGTCGGTCTGCCGGTTGAGCGTGCCGCTGGCCATCAGCAGGACGCGGCGCGCGCCCAGCGCCTCGACGACCTCGGCCAGAGCCTTGTCGGCCGGCACGCCGAAGCGCACCTCGTCCATGCGGCTGAAAACGACGCGACCCGAAGCAAGCATTGCAGTCCTCCCTGGCGCCGCATTTTGCTATCGTGCCGTCCGAAAGGCACAGGAAAATCATGACCGGCACACGAGACGGCGCCATCGGGCGCGCAGAGCGGTACTTCGACGACGGCGGCTTCCTCGCCGACCTGCAGCGGCGCGTCGCGATCCCGACGACCAGCCAGGAACAGGACTCGATGCCGGCGCTGCAGCAGTACGTCGCGGGCGAGATGACGGAGACCCTGCAGAAGCTGGGCTACGAGTGCACCGTGCTGCCCAACCCGAGGCCGGAATACGGGCCGTTCCTGATCGCCCGCCGCGTCGAGGATCCCGCCAGGCCGACCGTGCTGACCTACGGCCACGGCGACGTGATCCGCGGCCAGGAGGAGCAGTGGCGGGCCGGCCTGTCGCCGTGGAAGATCGTGATCGAGGGCGACCGCATGTACGGCCGCGGCACCGCCGACAACAAGGGCCAGCACTCGATCAACATCGCGGCGCTGGCCTGCGTGCTCGAGGAGCGCGGCGCGCTGGGGTTCAATTCCACGATCCTGATCGAGACCGGCGAGGAGACCGGCTCGCCGGGCCTCGGCGACTTCTGCAAGGCCAACAAGGCGGCGCTCAAGGCCGACGCGCTGATCGGCTCCGACGGGCCGCGGCTCGACCATCGCCGGCCGACGATCTTCGGCGGCACTCGCGGCGCCATGAACTTCAACCTCAGCCTGACGCTGCGCGACGGCGGACACCACTCGGGCAACTGGGGCGGCCTGCTCGCCAACCCGGCGATCATCCTCGCCCAGGCGCTGGCGACGATCACCGACCGCCGCGGCCAGATCAAGGTGCCGGAGTGGCGGCCCAAGACGCTGACCAACTCGGTGCGCGCGGCGCTGGCCGACGCCCATGTCGACGCCGGCGAGGGCTCGCCCGAGATCGATCCGAACTGGGGCGAGGAACAGCTGACCCCGGTCGAGCGCGTGTTCGGCTGGAACAGCTTCGAGATCCTCGCCTTCAAGAGCGGCAACCCCGATCGCCCGGTCAACGCCATCCCGCCCAGCGCCATCGCTTACTGCCAGCTGCGCTTCGTGGTCGGCACCGACCCGCACGACATCGTGCCGGCGCTCAAGCGCCACCTCGAGCGCGAAGGCTTCGGCATGATCAAGGTCGAGCCGGCGCGCGAGGTCATCATGAACGCCACCCGGCTCGATCCCGAGAACCCGTGGGCGCGCTTCGCCGCGGCCTCGATCGAGAAGACCGCCGGCCAGAAGCCCAACATGCTGCCCAACCTCGGCGGCACGCTGCCCAACGAGGTCTTCACCGACATCCTCGGCCTGCCCACCGTGTGGGTGCCGCACTCCTATGCCGCCTGCTCCCAGCATGCGCCCAACGAGCACCTGCTCGCGCCGGTGGCGCGCGACGGGCTGCGCCTGATGACCGGGCTGTTCTGGGACCTTGGCGCGCAGGGGAAGCCGGTCTAGATCAAGGGCGATGCTTTCGCCCGACGAGGCGGCCGACCTGATCGAGGCCATCGCGGCCCGCCAGGACAAGGCGGCCTTTGCCACCCTGTTCCGCCACTACGCGCCTCGCGTGAAGGCCTTCCTCATGCGCGGCGGCTCGGATGCAGAGACCGCGCAAGAAGTGGCCCAGGAGGCCCTGATCATGGTGTGGAGAAAGGCCGCCAGCTTCGACCGGGGCAAGGCGGCCGCCTCCACCTGGATCTACACGATCGCCCGCAACAAGCGGATCGACCTCGCCCGGCGGACCAACCGGCCGGCGATCGACACCGAGGACTGGCTGACGGTTTTTGCACCGGAGGCGGAGGACGCCGACAAATCCGTCCTCGCGGGCCAGACGTATAGGCGAGTGGAAGAACTCCTGGGTAGCCTCTCGGCCGACCAGTTGCTGGTCATCCGGAAGGCGTTTTTCGAGGACAAGACCCACACGGCGATTGCCGAGGAACTGGGCTTGCCGCTCGGGACGGTGAAATCGCGTATCCGCCTGGCCCTGGGGCGGCTGCGGGAGGCGTTGGAGAAAGACGAGCCATGAGCCAGCCGGCTCCCGAAGAACTGCTGCTGGACTACGCCGCGGGGGCCCTCGACCCGGCACCGTCGCTGGCGCTGTCGCTGCATGTCGCCCTCGACCCCGAGGCGCGCCGCACCGTCGAGCGGCTGGGCGCGCTGGGCGGCGCCCTGCTCGAGCAGGAACCCGACGAGGCGCTGGACGACGCCTTCCTGGCCGACACGCTGTCGCGGCTGGACGGTCTCGCGGTCGAGCCGCCGGCCCGGCCGTTCGTGCCGCGGCCCGGCTTCGAGTGGGCGCCCGCCGCGCTCGCCCGTCACATCCCGGCCGGGGCGCAGTGGCGCTCGGTGCTGGGCGGCTTCGAGGAGATCCGGCTGAACGTGCCGGGCCGGCACTACCGCACGTCGCTGCTCAGGCTGGCGCCCGGTCACGCGCTGCCGGAGCATCGTCATGTCGGCGAGGAGTTCACCGTCTGCCTGCAGGGCGGCTACAGCGACGCGACCGGCCGCTACGGCGTCGGCGATCTCGCGATCGGTCCGGGGACGGACCGCCACGAGCCGGTCGCCGATCACGGCGAGCCGTGCATCGCGCTGATCGTGGTCGAGCGTCCCGTCGTGCTGACCGGCCCGATCGGCCGCTTCTTCAATCCGCTGGTACGGCGCGGGATCATCTGACAGGCTCGCTCCCCTCGAGGGAGAGAGCAATGTCGCGCATTCCGTATTTCGACGTCGACCAGGCCAGCGGCAAGCACGCCGAGTTCCTGGGCAAGCTGAAGCCGCACCTGAACATCTACCGGATGCTCGCCAACTCCGAGGCCGGGCTGAAGGGCTTCGTGCGCATGGGCAACGCGCTGCTCTACCGCTGCGAACTCGATGCCGGCCTGCGCGAACTGGCGATCGTCCGGGTCGGCCGCCTGAGCCGCGCCGCCTACGAGGTCTTCCAGCACGAGCGCATCGCGCGCGAGGCCGGCGTCGCCGAGGAGAAGATCGCCGCGCTGCGCGACGCCACCATCGAGGCGCCGGCCTTCACCGACCACGAGAAGGCGGTGCTGCGCTACACCGACGACGTGGTGCGCAATGTCAAGGCGTCGGACAAGACCCTGAAGGCGGTCCAGGCGTTCCTGACGCCGGGCGCGGTCGTCGAGCTCACCCTGACCATCGGCTACTACATGATGGTCTGCCGCTTCCTCGAGAGCATGGGGGTCGACGGCGAGGACGGCCAGGCCGAGTGGCTCAAGACGGCCAAGCTCTGAGCGGAGACGGGACATGGCGTACCGCGTTCTCGTCGCGCAGTTCATGCATGAGACGAACACCTTCTCCAAGCTGTCGACGACCCTGGAGGACTACCGCAAGCGCTGGCTGATCGAGGGTGCGGACATGGTCCCGCACTTCACCGGCACGAAGAACGAGGTCGGCGGCTACATCGACAGCGCGAAGAAGTACGGCTGGGAGCCGGTCTGGGCGCTGGCCGCCAATGCCACGCCGTCGGGCAAGCTGACCCGTGAATGCTGGGAGACGATCCGCGACAAGATCCTCGCGGCGACGCGCGCCGCCGGCAAGCTCGACGGCATCTGCCTGTCGCTGCACGGCGCGATGGTGACCGAGACCGAGGACGATGCCGAGGGCGCCCTGATCGAGGCGCTGCGCGGCATCGTCGGGCCCGACGTGCCGATCGCCACGACGCTCGACCTGCACGCCAACGCGACCGAGCGCATGGCGCGCAACGCCAACGCCCTGGTCAGCTTCCGCACCTACCCGCACATCGACGGCTACGAGCGCGCGGTGCAGGCCGCGGCGCTGGTCCAGGAGGCGATGGCCGGCCACCGGAAGCCGCGCTGCCTGCTCGTGCAGCCGGCGATGCTGGAAGGCGCCGAGCATGGCCGGACGACCGCGCCCGGCCTGATGCGCGACCTGCTGGCCATCGCCGACGCCGCCGAGAAGGAGCCGGGGATCAACGTGGTCAGCATCCAGGTCGGATTCACGTGGTCGGACATTCCCTACACCGGCCCGTCGATTGCCGTGAGCCACGAGCCCGGCGCCGAGAAGAGGGCGCGCGAGATCGCGGCCGGCCTGATCGACGAGATGTGGAAGCGGCGCGACGAGGGGGCGAAGAGCAACTACCGGCCGGTGGCCGACGGCGTCGCCGCGGCGCGTGCCGGGGCAAAGGGCGGCAAGGGACCGCTGGTGCTGGCCGACGGCACCGACAATCCGGGCGGCGGCGGCTACAACGACACCACCCCGGTCCTGCAGGCGCTGCTCGACGCCGGCATCGAGGACGTCGCCTTCGGCACGATCTTCGATCCCGGCACCGTGCAGCAGGCCATGAAGGCGGGTGTCGGGGCCGAGATCGAGGTCAGCCTCGGCGGCCACACCGACCCGTCGATGGGCCTGCCGGTCAAGGCGACGGCCGCCGTGAAGATGCTGTCGGACGGCACCTTCCGCAACGACGGGCCGATGAACGCCGGGGTCGAGACGGTGATGGGCCCGACGGCGGTGCTGCGGATCGGCGGCATCGACGTGGTGACGATCTCCAACCGCATCCAGACGATCGACCGCCAGGTCTTCCTCAGCCAGGGCATCGACCCGGCGACGAAGAACGTGGTGGTGGTGAAGAGCGTGCAGCACTTCCGCGCCGCCTACGAGCCGATCGCGCGCGAGGTCATCGTGGTCGATTCCGGCGGCATCTGCTCGCCGGACATCTCGCGCCTGAAGTTCACCCGCCTGCGCCGCCCGATCTGGCCGCTCGACGGCATCAACGAGCCCTACGCCGGCAAGCGGCCGGCGTAGAGCCTCACTTGACGCGGAAGAACGTCGTCAGGGCGAAGCGGCGGCCGCGGGTCACCGGCAGGATCTCGTGCAGCAGGCTGCACGAGAACACCGCGGCGGCGCCGGTCGGCGGGATGGCGCGCACGCCCGAGTATTCCGGGAAGACCAGCTCGCCGCCCTCGAAGTCGTCGTTGAGGTTGAGCGACACCGCCCAGGCGCGGTCGGCGGTGCTCGGCGCGCCGTTGTCGCGGTGCGCGCCGAAGAAGTGCTGGCCCTCGGCGCTGTACGACAGCACGACGTGGGCATCGAACGTGAATTGCCGGTCGAAGGCGAAGCACTTGGTGAGTTCCGGCCCGATCCGGTAGGCGAGGCGGTCCGAGATCTGCTTCTGCATCATCGGCTCGACGACCGTGTAGTCCTCGGTCTGCTTCAGGCGGGCGACGTTGACGTTGCCGTACCGGCTGGAGACGCCGGTGTCCTTGTGGTCGCCCTTGCCCCACAGCCGGATCAGCTGCTCGCAGAATTCCGGCTCGAAGACGCGCGGCAGCACCAGCACCGGCGCCATGGCGGCGCGCAGCGCGATCTCGCTGCCGCCGGTCGATCGCACGCCGTCGGCCACCGCCTGCATCGCCTCGGCGGCGGCGGGCAGCGCACGGGTATCGAAGGTCGTTGCCACGCGCTGGTTGGGATCGAGCACGATCACCCGCATGCGCAGCTTGGTCGGCGACGCCAGGCCGATGCCGCCCTGGTCGAGCAGGTGGCCGATGAACTTGCGCTCGGGGTCGCACAGCAGCAGCGGGTCCTCGGGCTGGCAGCCCAGCCGCGCCCACGTCTCGGCGGCGGCGGCGACCGGCGTGCCGGCCAGCGTCACCAGCGTCACCGAGGCCTTGGCGCAGGACTGGCGCAGCGCGGCGAACTGCGCGGCATCGAGGTTGGCCAGGTCGTCGATCACCAGCAGGGCGACCGGGTGGCCGACGAACGACCACACGAACTTGCGCAGCATCGAATCGAGGCCGGGCAGGGCGAAGTCCGGCAGGCGGTCGCCGGTGCGAAGGGTGATGCTCATCGGCTGGAAACCTTTCCAAGAAACTCGAGCACG
The DNA here is from genome assembly GCA_020160955.1 of Pseudomonadota bacterium. Taxonomy (GTDB): domain Bacteria; phylum Pseudomonadota; class Alphaproteobacteria; order Reyranellales; family Reyranellaceae; genus Reyranella. The sequence continues at coordinate 15,866 of JAIUOX010000020.1, read as the reverse complement.
AGCGCCCGGTACGGGCCGGGCGCCTCGACATGGCAGAAGTGGGAGCAGCCGGGCATCAGGCGCCAGTCGGCGCCGCGGATGCCGTCTTGCAGGACCTGGTTGACCAGCGGGGTCGACTCGTCGTGTTCGCCCGAGATCAGCAGGACGGGGCCGGCGATCTCGCCCAGCCGTGCCGTGCGATCCCAGTCGCGCAGGTTGCCGGTGACGTTGAACTCGCTCTTGCCCCACATCACGAAGTAGGGCTGGCCCACGCCGAGGAAGGAGCGCTGCACGAAGTCGGGCATCGGCTGCACCCGCACGACGTGGCGCGCGTAGTAGACCATCATCGCGGCCTGGTACTCGGCGCTGAAGAAGGCATGCTCGGCCTCGCAGCGGCGGATCGTTTCCTGCACCTCGGCCGGCAGCAGCGTCAGCAGCCGCCGCGCCTCGCGCTCGAACAGCGGCGCGCTGGGCGTGGTGTTGGACAGGATCAGCCCGGCCACGCCGGCCGGCCGGCCGAGCATGTACTCGATCGCCAGCATGCCGCCCCACGACTGGCCCAGCAGCACGACGCGGTCGAGGCCGAGCGCGGCGCGGACCCGGTCGATCTCGGCGACGAAGCGCGGCACCTGCCAGCGCCCGGGTTCGTCGGGCCGGTCCGATTTTCCGCAACCGAGCTGGTCGTAGAACACGACGCGCTGGCGCGGCGAGGCCAGCGCCTCGAGGTTTTCCAGGTAGTCGTGCGGGACGCCGGGGCCGCCATGCAGGATCAGCAGCGGCGGCGCCGCGTCGGGCGCCTCGCCGCCGAGGCTGCGCGTCCAGACGCGGTAGCCGTCCTCGACGTCGACCAAGCGGTCGGTCGGGGGGAGAGGCGAGGGGGCAGCGGACATCCGGCGAGACCAACCAGCGAGGGAGCCGGGCCATCCTGAAGAATCCGGCCGGCGGTCCCGTTGATCTGCATCAACCCGCCGGGCCGCGCCACCATGAAGAAAGCCCCGAGGCTTTCGCCTCGGGGCCGTCCGGAATGATGGTGGGCGCTGTAGGGATTGAACCTACGACCCCACCCGTGTGAAGGGTGTGCTCTCCCGCTGAGCTAAGCGCCCGGAAGGGGCGCGTATAAGACCAGTCGCGGGCAGCGTCAACCGGGCAGGTTTCAGCCCGCGGCCAGCCGTCCCAGCGCCTCGGGCAGGGCGTCGAAACGCTCGATCACCGCCTCGGCGCCCAGCTCGTGGGCGGGCTTGGCGGTGTAGCCCCAGCTGACCAGCACGGCCGGCACGCCGGCGGCATGGGCGGCCGCCACGTCGTGCACCGAATCGCCGATCATCACGGCCCGCGCCGGGTTGCCGCCGATGCGGTCGATCAGCTGCAGGATGTGGCCGGGGTCGGGCTTGCGTACCGCGAAGGTGTCGGCGCCGGCGACGTCGAGGATCGGCGGCATCAGCTTCAGCGCCTCGAGGATGATCCGCGACGGGCGCTCGAACTTGTTGGTGCAGACGCCCTGGCGCAGGCCCAGCCGGTCGAACCGCGCGACCACCTCTGGCACGCCGTCGAAGGCGGTCGTGAAGCGCATCGGCTCGGCCTCGTAGTAGCGCACGAATTCCCGGGTGACCGCCTTGGCCTCCTCGTCGGCCAGCGTGCGGCCGTACTTGGCGAAGGCGCGACGCATCGTCACCTGGCTGCCCTCGCCCATGAACATCCGGGCGTCCTGGTCGGTGATCGCCGGCAGGCCGTGGTCGGCCAGGACGCGGCTGACGGCGACCTGCATGTCGGCGGCACTGTCGATCAGGGTGCCGTCGAGGTCGTAGACGACGGTGTCGAAGCGGCTGGGGATCAGGTTGTCGGCATTGGGATGCATGCAAATACCCTTAGCACAACTGCCTTGCCGCCCCGCCAGCCCCATGGCATCGGACGGGCATGAAAGCTCCCTTGGCCGTCGTGGTCCTCGCCGCCGGGGCGGGAACCCGCATGAAATCCGCCCTGCCGAAAGTCCTGCACCCGCTGGCAGGCTGGCCCATGGTCCGTCACGTCATCGAGAACGCGAAGCGGCTCAAGCCGGCCCGCATCGTCGGCGTCGTGGCGCCCGGCGCCGACGCCGTGGCCGGCGCCTTCGCGCCGCATCCCACGGTGGTCCAGAAGCAGGCGCTGGGCACCGCCCACGCTGCCCGCGCCGCTCTGCCGGCGCTCAAGGGCCATCGCGGTCCGGTGCTGGTGGTCTTCGCCGATGCCCCGCTGGTCACCGCCGCCTCCCTGAAGAAGCTGGTCGATGCCTGCCGCCGGGCCCGCGCCGCGGTGGGCGTGCTGGGCTTCACGGCCAGCGACCCCACGCCCTACGGTCGCCTGATCGTCAAGGACGGCAAGCTCGAACGCATCGTCGAGAGCCGCGACTGCGACGCCGAGCAGCGCAAGGTCACGTTCTGCAATTCCGGCGTGATGTGCATCGACGGGGCGCAGATCGAGCGCCTGCTGGGCGCCATCCGCAACAACAACGTGAAGAAGGAATTCTACCTCACCGACGCCGTCGCCATCGCGCGCGCCACCGGCCGCGCGGCGATCGCGGTGGCCGGCGACGAGGCCGAGTTCCAGGGCGTCAACTCGCGCGCCGAGCTGGCGGTCGCCGAGAAGGTGATGCAAGGCCGCCTGCGGGCCCAGGCGCTGGCCGACGGCGTGCTGATGACCGATCCGGAGACGGTCTGGCTGGCCGCCGACACGCGCTTCGCGGCCGACGTCTCGATCGGTCCGTGCGTGCGCTTCGGTCCCGGTGTCAGCATCGGCGAAGGCAGCGAGATCAAGGCGTTCTGCGACGTCGAGGGCGTGCGGATCGGGCGCGGCGTGCTGGTCGGGCCGTTCGCCCGCATTCGGCCGGGCTCGGTGGTCGCCGACAAGGTGCACATCGGCAACTTCGTCGAGCTCAAGGCGACGCGCATGGCGCGCGGCGCCAAGGCCAACCATCTCGCCTACCTCGGCGATTCCGACATCGGCGCCGCCAGCAACATCGGGGCCGGCACCATCGCGGTGAACTACGACGGCTACGGCAAGTGGCGGACCGTGGTCGGGCCGGACGCCTTCGTCGGCTCGAACAGCTCGCTGATCGCGCCGGTCACCATCGGCCGCGGCGCCAACGTCACGGCGGGCAGCGTCATCACCGAGGACGTCCCGGTCGGCGCCATCGCCTTCGGGCGGGCCCGGCAGGTCACAAAGAAGGGGCGGGCGACCGCCCTTCGTGCGAAACTCAAGGACCGCGCGGCCGAAGCCAAGCGGGCCAAGAAACGCTAGCCCCTCCGGACGACCCCCCTCATGTGCGGCATCATCGGGATCATCGGCAAGGCGCCGGTCACGCCTCTCCTGGTCGAGGCGCTGAAGCGCCTCGAGTATCGCGGCTATGATTCGGCCGGCGTCGCCACGCTGGTCGGCGGCCGCATCGAGCGCCGCCGCGCCCAAGGCAAGCTGGTCAACCTCGAGGCGCGCCTCGCGGAGGAGCCGCTGGCCGGCACGATCGGCATCGGCCACACCCGCTGGGCGACCCACGGCAAGCCGAGCGAGCGCAATGCCCACCCGATCGCCACGAGCCGCGTCGCGGTGGTGCACAACGGCATCATCGAGAACTTCCAGGAGCTGAAGGACGAGCTGTCGGCCGAGGGCCGCCGCTTCGACAGCGACACCGATACCGAGGTGGTGGCGCAGCTGCTGACCGCGTCGCTCGAGCGCGGCGCGACGCCCGAGCAGGCGATGGCCGGGGCGATGGGCCGGCTGCGCGGCGCGTTCGCGCTGGTCGCGTTGTTCAGCGGCCGTGACGACATCCTGATCGGCGCCCGGCGCGGCAGCTCGCTGGCGGTCGGCTACGGCGACGGCGAGATGTACCTCGGCACGGATGCGCTGGCGTTGGCGCCCTTCACCAAGCGGGTGACCTACCTCGAGGACGACGACTGGGTGGTGATCGACGCCGAGGGCGCCCGCATCTTCCAGGGCGACCGCGAGGTCCAGCGCGAGATCCGGCTGAGCGGCATCTCCGGCGCCATGATGGGCAAGGGCAACCACAAGCACTTCATGCTCAAGGAGATCTACGAGCAGCCGGCGGTGGTGGGCGACACCCTGCAGACCTTCATCGACCCGGCGACGCGCGCGATCAGCCTGCCGCCGCTGCCGTTCGACTGGAACACGGTGACCCGCCTCACCATCACCGCCTGCGGCACCGCCTGCTACGCCGGCATGGTCGCCAAGTACTGGTTCGAGAAGCTGGCGCGCCTCCCGGTCGAGGTCGAGGTCGCATCGGAGTTCCGTTACCGCGAGCCGCCGCTGCCCGCCGGCGGCGTGTGCATCGCCATCTCGCAGTCGGGCGAGACGGTCGATACGCTGGCCGCGCTGCGCTACGCCAAGGAGAACGGCCAGACCATCCTGTCCGTCGTCAACGTGCCGGAAAGCGCCATTGCCCGCGAGTCCGACATCGTCCTGCCGACCCTGGCCGGGCCCGAGATCGGCGTCGCCTCGACCAAGGCCTTCACCACCCAGCTCACCGTGCTGCTGGTCGCCGCGATGGACGCGGGCCGGGCGCGCGGCGTGCTGTCGGCGGCCGAGAGCGCGCGGCTGGCCGGCGCGCTGATCGAGCTGCCGGCGCACATCAACACCGCCCTCAACCTCGAGGCCCAGTACAAGCGCATCGCCGAGGACGTGCTGTCGTTCGCCCGCGACGTGCTCTACCTCGGCCGCGGCTCGTCGTTCCCGATCGCCCTGGAAGGCGCCCTGAAGCTCAAGGAAATCTCCTACATCCACGCCGAGGGCTATGCCGCCGGCGAGATGAAGCACGGGCCGATCGCGCTGATCGACGAGCACGTGCCGGTGGTCGTGGTGGCGCCGACCGACGCGATCTTCGACAAGACCGCGTCGAACTTCGAACAGGTCAAGGCGCGGGGCGGCAAGCTGGTGCTGCTGAGCGACTCGGCGGGCAATGCCCGGCTGGCCAGCCACGCGGTGGCGGCGGTGCTGCTGCCCACGGTCGACCCGGTGGTGTCGCCGATCCTCTACACCGTGCCGGTGCAGCTGCTGGCCTATCACACGGCGGTCGCCAAGGGCACCGACGTCGACCAGCCGCGCAATCTCGCCAAGAGCGTCACGGTCGAGTAGTTCCCCCGGAACGAAAACGGCGCGCGACCCGAAGGGCGCGCGCCGCTGTGTCGAGGCCTGTCGAGGCCGGCAAGTCCGAGCGTGTACCCGCTAGCGCGTGCCCTGGGGCAGGCCGGGCGCGAGGCCGCCCGGACCGGCCGGCTGCGGCTGCGGGGCCGGCGCGGCGCCACGGGCCGGCGCGGGGGCCGGCGCCGGGCGCGGCTGGGCCGGCTGCGCCGGCTGCATCGCCTGGATGATGGCGCGCATCTTCTTGGTCTCGTTCTCCTGCGCCTTCTTGAACTCGTCCTCGGTCAGGTAGCGGTCCTTGTTGCCGTCGATCTCGCCGAACTGCTTGACCGCGTAGGCGGTGAGCTCGACGCGGTCGAGCTGGCCGTCCTTGTTGCCGTCGATCTCGGCGAACTTGCGCATCACCAGCTGCTTGCGCAGGTCGTAGGGCAGCAGGCCCTTGGTCTGCGGACCGTCGGCTGGGCCGGTCAGCACCAGGTACTCCGTCTGGTTGACCTTGCCGTCGTTGTTCTTGTCGAGCTTGTCGGCCTCGCGCAGCTGCATGTCGATGAAGTCGTTGATCGCCGCCATGCCGGAGCGGCGACGCTGCTCGGCTTCCTGGCGGGCCGCCGCCTCGCGGGCCAGCGACCGCTGCACGATCAGCCGGACTTCCGGCTCGGTGACCTTGTTGTCGCGGTCGGTGTCGTACTGGTTGAACTCGGCGTGGACCAGCGCCTCGGCCTCGCCGCGCTCGATGAAGCCGTTGCGGTTGGTGTCGAGGTTCTGGAACTCGGCCTTGGCGCGGACCCGGCGCTCCTCGACGCTCGGCCCGCCCGGCACATCGACCGACAGTGGCGGCTCGGCGACCTTGACGAACTCGTCGACCGACAGCTTGCCGTCCTTGTTGGTGTCGAGGTCCTCGAACGACCGCATGCGGTACTTGAGGAAGTCGGCGCGCGTCACCTCGCCCTTCTTGGCGGTGTCGATCTCCACGAACCACTGGGGCAACGGCACGCTGGCCGGTGCGGCCGCGCCGGCCTGGGGTGCGCCGGGAGCGCCCGGGGCGGCGGGAGCGCCGGCCTGTCCGCCGGGGACAGCCGGGGCTTTCGGCGCCTCGGGGGCCGGCGCCGCCTGGGGCGGCGTGGCCGGACGATTGGCCGGCCAGTTCTGGCCCGGCGACGTCGTCTGGGCGCCGGCCGGCACGGCGAAGGCCGTCGTGAGGAGGAGGGGAGCGATAAGACGTTTCATCGGCGGTGAACCCGCAGTGAGGGGAGGGGCTTCGTATCGGCGGCTCTGCGAACGGTGTCAACGGCCGCTGCAAACTCACCCTGCGGCGCAAACGCGCCCAAAGCATGGCGCCCATGCATTTGGGTTGCGTCGCTCCGCCGGATGGGCCATTTTCAGTTTATCTCAAGACTCCGCAGAAGAGTCTCAAGTGTTTGGGAGGCAAGGGTAATTTCGCACATTCGCCGCGTACAAGCGGCGATGTCGGAACCAGCGTGAACATGGCAGGACCGACCACATCAAGCGGCTCGCCGCTGCTCAGCGTGCGCGACGTCTCGGTCCGCTTCGGCGGCATCGTGGCGCTCGACGGCGTCAGCTTCGACGTCTTCCCCGGACAGATCGCCGGCCTGATCGGCCCGAACGGCGCCGGCAAGACGACTCTCTTCAACTGCCTGAGCCGGCTGTACACGCCGAACAGCGGCGACGTGCAGTTCGAGGGCAAGAGCATCCTCAACCGGCCGCGGCACGACATCCCGCGCATCGGCATTGGCCGCACCTTCCAGAACGTCGCCCTGTTCGACCGCATGTCGGTGCTCGACAACGTCAAGGTCGGTTGCCACAGCGTGAGCGACACCAGCTTCTTCGACAACGCGGTGCGGCTGCCCAAGGTGGCGCCCGAGGAAAAGCGCGTCCTGCAGCGCGCCGAGGAACTGATCGAGTTCATGGACCTCGTGCCGTTCACCCACGCGATGGCCGGCCCGCTGCCGTTCCCGATCCGCAAGCGCGTCGAGCTGGCGCGCGCCCTGGCCTCCAGCCCGAAGCTGCTGCTGCTCGACGAGCCGGCGGCCGGCCTGAACCACGACGAGATCGACGTCCTGAAGAACCAGATCAAGCGGGTGCGCGACCTCCAGCACGTCACGGTGCTGCTGGTGGAGCATCACATGAGCCTGGTGATGTCGGTGTCCGACAAGGTCGTGGCGATCGATTTCGGCCGCAAGATCGCCGACGGCACGCCGGCGGAAGTGCAGCGCGATCCCGAGGTGATCCGCGCCTACCTGGGGACCTCGTGATGACGGCGCTGCTGGAAGTGAAGGGGCTGAAGGCATTCTACGGCCAGACCCAGTCCCTCTACGACGTGAGCTTCGACATCGAGACCGGCGGCATCACGACGCTGCTCGGCGCCAACGGCGCCGGCAAGACGACGACGCTGCGGTCGATCTGCAACATGGTGCGGACCGAGGGCACGATCCGCTTCGACGGCAAGCAGATCCGCGGCCTGGCGACCGAGGAGATCGTGCGGCTGCGCATCGCCCACGTGCCCGAGGGACGCGGCACCTTCACGACCCTGACGGTCGACGAGAACCTGCGGATCGCCGCCTACGTCCGCAAGGACAAGGCCGCGGTCCAGGCCGACCTCGAGCGCATCTTCACCTACTTCCCGCGTCTCAAGGAGCGCATCCAGCAGCAGGCCGGCACGCTGTCGGGCGGCGAGCAGCAGATGCTGGCGATCGCCCGCGCGCTGATGCTCAAGCCGCGCCTGATGCTGCTCGACGAGCCGTCGTTCGGTCTCGCGCCGCTGATCGTGCTGGAGATCTTCCGCATCCTGAAGCGCATCAACGAGGAAGAGAAGGTCAGCATCCTGCTCGTCGAGCAGAACGCCGCCCTCGCCCTCGACCTCGCGGACCACGCCTACGTGCTCGAGACGGGCAAGGTCGTGATGTCCGGCCCCTCGTCGGTGGTCAAGAACGACGAGAACATCCGCAAGTCGTACCTCGGGTACTGAGGCAGAAGATGGAACAGTTTCTCCAGCAGATCGCTTCGGGTCTCGCCAACGGCGCCATCTACGCCTGCGTCGCCCTGGCGCTGGTGATGATCTACGTGTCGACCGACCACATCAATTTCGCCCAGGGCGAGATGGCGATGTTCTCGCCCAGTTTGAACTTCGACTTGTCCACGGTCGAAGGCATTCCGCCGTTCTCGATCATGTCGTTGACGAAGTTCTTCGCAGAATCGAGCAGGCTGGCCCCGCCCGTATCGGCGATCTTGCGCACGGCGGCCGGGTTTGCCAGCATGATATTGGACGGTGCCATCGCGTCGATCAGGATCGACGAGACGAGCTGAGCCCGCTGCCGGTCCGCAGCCGAGAAATCGGCCGTACTCACGAATTCGTTCAAAGCCTTCGACCATGCCATGTAGGTCTGCCAGAGGCCCGTATGCAGCTTGGACTTCTGCCAGGTCGGATCTGCAAAGCGCTTGTCGCGCGGGTCCGGCTTGGCATCGGCATTGCCGGTCACGATCCCCGCGAGCGAGGTCATGAAGCCCATCCAAGCCTTGGCTGCGACGGTCGGTTGCGTCACCATCGCCTTCATGACGGTGGCGGCAGCGCCCGCCAGATCATTGGTCTGGAGCCCGAACATCGGGTTGAAGGCGAGCGTCGTGCGCGCAGCGTCTTCTTCATACTGGGAGGGGCCGAGATCAGGGGCGGCTTTCGCCGCGGCTCCCTGACCTGACCCCTTCACCGAAAAGGGCGGCCGGGGATCAGCATCGCCAGCGTTTCAGCAACCATGGCGGGGCGGGGCGCGCCCTCAACCTCCAACGTGCAGATGTTCTTCATCAGAACGCCCTGATCCTTGGGGGTCAGATCGGCCAGGGCGACCCTCAGACGGACCTTGGAGCCCGATTTCACCGGGGTCAGGAAGCGCACCTTGTCGAGACCGTAGTTGAATGCCGCAATCGTATCTTTCGGCGCAATGCCGATTTCCATCGACAGCGCTGCCACCAGCGACAGCGTGAGGTAACCATGCGCAATCGTACCGCCGAAGGGACTCTCGCGATTGGCGCGCTCCACATCGACATGGACCCACTGGTTGTCACCGGTGGTCTTGGCAAAATCGTTGATCTTCTGCTGGTCCACGACATGCCACGATGACACACCGATTTCCTTGCCGACATAGTCCTTGAAGTTTTCCCAGGTCAGTTCGACGCTCGACATTCCGCTCTTCCTCCAGACGGGCCAGCCCCGTTAGGTCCGGCTCTCGAATATCTGCGCACGAAATTGATCCTCGTCGGGCCGCGCGCAAGGCCCGCCTTTGGAGACGCTGCACGAGCCTTCGATGATGGCTCGGCTGCGAATAGTTCACATATAAACTAAATAGGGGGAGCCCACAAGTGGTCCCATGACGATTTATGCACGATGGCACACATCGCAACGGGTGCAACGGGAAATTCAGGGCGGGCTCCGCCGGGCTTCAGCCGGAAAACTCTTCGGTCGTCAGCGCATCCCATGATGAAATCCGGACGCTGCGCGCATCAATACTCACGCCGAAATCCTCCAGTTTGCGCAAAGTGCGCGACAGGCTTTCGGGTTGCATTCCGAGATGGCGGGCGAGAACGTGCTTTTCAAAGGGAAGAGTGAGTTCCGCGGCTTTGCGTCCGGCGTCGAGATCGGTCAGGAAGGCAACCATGCGGGCAATGCCGGTGCCGGCCTTCATGCGTGTGACTTCCAGCAGCAAACGGTGCAGATGCACCGAGATCGAGGCGACCATGGCCAGCGCGATATCCGGTCGTTCCTTGATGGCCTGGATGATCGGCGCAGCGGGAATGCGCATGAGGCGGCAATCGGTGACCGTCTCGGCGGTGGCCGGATAATTCTGCCCGGTCAAGGCTACGGCTTCTGCGATGCTCTGGGATTTGGCGAAGAGCGCGATGATCGCCTCGTTGCCCTTTGGGGTGATCCGGGAGAGCTTCAGCCAGCCGTCAAGCACGAAAAAGATATCGAGCGCTGGACTGTTTTCGTTGAAAATGACCGTCCGTGCCGGAAGTCGATGGACAACAGCCGCATTGATCAGCGCGGAGAAGATAGGCTCCGGCAGATTTGCAAACATAGGTTGCATTCGGACCATCCGGCGGTCTTCCGGCAAAACAGGCAGGCGATCAGCACGCATAAGTACGACTTTCGGATCGAGGGAACGATCCGACTATGCGACAGCTGCGCCCCGGATGCCATGCCCTTCGATCCAGCGTTCGATTTCCTTTGCTTCGGCGGGCAGCATGACGCCCATTCCGGCTGCAAAAGCATTGAACGCGGCAAGGTTGGTCTGGCTGACGCCAGCCAGGACCGGAGTGCCGTTTGCGAGCGCTTCGGCAATCACGGGCCGGAAGCCGTAGCCAGCGGCTTCCGCCTTGCCGAACTTGTTGACGATCAGCATATCGGCACCGGGCAACGCCGTTTCGGTCATCGCAACCGCCCGGGAGAGCGCATCCGGGTCGAGCCGGCAGCCGCGCGCATGCTGGCCCAGCCGCTGCGAAATCCGCAAGGAAGCACCACCCGAAAGATCGACAAGCTGCATGTCACAAGGGCAGAGCGGGTCATAGGTCTCGTTGGCCTGCACCACGCCTGCCAGCCGCCAGCCCCGCTGTTGCAGGCGGTTGGCGACGCCGGCGATCAGCCCATCTGCGGCATATCGGCCGTCGTAGAGAACGCCGGCCAGCAGGATTTCCGGGTCGAAACGGGTCATCTCGGTGCCCTCTTTGCCTTCTCGACATCGGCACCCTGAAGATAATCGACGACTTTCTGCGTCAGGCTCACATTGTCAATGGTGTCGAGCATGTGCTGGTAGTTTTCAGCGGCTTGCGGCGGCAGTTTATGCGCGATGCCCTGATGGCAATCGATGCAGGTCTTGCCTTGGTTCAGCGCGCTTTGGTGCAGGCGCCCGGCGCGCGGTTCCTGTTGCGAGAACTCCATCGAGTTGAAATTGTGGCAGTTGCGACATTCGCGGCTGTCCGTCGTCTTCATGGCGCGCCAGACGCTCTTAGACATTTCGGGCCGGTAGGCTGCGAATTTGGCTGGCGTGTCGATCGTGCCGAGAATCTTGTGCCAGACCTCGTAGGAGGCCTGGATCTTGCGCACCATCTTGTGCCCCCACTCCTTTGGCACATGGCAATCAGGGCAGGTGGCCCGCACGCCGGTCTTGTTGGAATAGTGCACGGTGCTGCGATACTCGGCGTACACATTGTCCTTCATCTCGTGGCAGGAGATGCAGAACTGCTCATTGTTGGTCGCTTCGAGCCCCCAGTTGAAGGAGCCCCAGAAGCCGATGCCCACGACGAAGAAGACAGAGGCAATGATGCCCCAGCCATAGCGCGAACGCGCGGTGAACCATGTCCAGAGCCGGCGGAAAAGGCCGGGTTTGGCGGGGGCGGAGTTCGTGTCGGTCATGATCCGCCTCAGTTCTGCACTTGCGTGGCGTTCTTGAAAGCGTTGCCGACCAGCGGCTTCGCATCGGCCTGTGGCACGTGGCACTGCTGACAGAAATAGCGCGTACCGGCGACCTTATCGAGACGCACGCCCTGCCGGTCGACGTAATGCGTTTCTGAAATCTTCGGCGCGCTGACGCGCGTGTTGCCCGGCCAGTCGTGACAGGTCATGCACTGGTTGTTTTCTGTGGTGATCTGATAGCCGTCCGTCTTGTGCGGAATGAGCGGCGGCTGCTGGCGATAGGCGCGGCCAAAACCATCGGCGGGCGTTGCCTGCTTCAGCACATCGGGCGCAGCGGAATCCTCCGTCAGCGGGGCTTCGCGGAGGGATTTGATGCCCTTGAGTTCCTGCGCAAGGCTGTAGCCGGCGCCTGTGAGGCCGAACACCAGGGCAAGGACCGCAGCGGCGCGGGCGGCGGAGGCCGGGGTTTTTGTCATGGAAGGTTCCCTTCGCGGAATGGAGGAGCGGCAGCGTTCATGGAAAAGGATGGCACGGGCACCTGCGTCCCGGCATCGAAGCGGTGCGTGAAGGCGAAAACCCGTTCGGGACAGGCATCGATACAGGCACCGCAAAGCGTGCAGTCGCGCGAGAGAATGACCGGGCTGGCGCCGCTCCGTGCCCCCCGAAGGGCCGGCGCAATCACATGCGGCTCGGGACAGACGGCAAAGCAGTCCATGCAGTCGTCGCAGGCCTCGCGCGCCGGGGCCGATACCCGCAGGATGGCGATCGAGCCAATGGCGCCGTAACACGCTCCGACGGGGCAGAGATGGCCGCACCAGCCGTGCTTGGCAACAAGCAGGTCAAACAGGAAAATCGCTGCCGCCGGGATCAGCCCGAACCACAGTCCGAACACCAGCGCGCGATGCAGGGCCGTGATCGGGTTGACGATCTCCCAGGCGACAAAACCGGTGATGAAGGAAACCACCAGAATGGCGACCGCCAGCCAGTTCCTGAACTCGGCACGGAGTTTCGCACTCTGCGTGATGTTGAAGCGCCGGCGCAGATAGGCGGCGAAATCCGTGACCGGATTGAGCGGGCAGACCCACGCGCAATAGCTGCGGCCGCCGAAAAGGAGATAGGCGACAAGCACGATCAATGCGCCGAGAGCGGCGGTCATTTCCGGCCAGTGCCGGGCAGCCAGCGTTTGCGCGAACACGAAGGGATCGGTGAGCGGCAGGACGCCAAGCGTCATCGACGAGGCCAGGGTGCCCTTGGTGATCCACAGGCCAAACAGCGGCCCTGTCAGGAACAGCGCCAAAAAGAAGGCCTGCGAGACGCGCCGCAAAATGCCGAAGCGATGCGCCTGCCAGACGCCCTTCTTCTCCCGGGCTTCGAGGTATGGGGTGACGTTCGCTGCCATCAGCGCACCTTGGGCAGCGGCGCATCATCGCCCACGAAGGGCGGCGGCGTCTGACCGGGCGTGGAAACGCCGTCGGGCAAGCGAGTCGGCAGCTTCACAGGCGCATCCACCAGCGCCTCACCCGCCTTGCGCTTCTCGTCCCAGCCGCGACGGTAGTGCGCATCCTGACGGGCCAGCACGATCTCCGCCGGCAGAACCTTGATCGCCGCCTCATCAAGCACGCAGGACCGCTCGCACTTGCCGCAGCCGGTGCAGAATTCGGCATGAACCACTGGCTCGAAGATCGCGTGTTTGCCGGTCCGGGTGTTGTGCGTCATCTCAAGCGTGATCGCCTTGTTGATGACCGGGCAGACCCGATAGCAGACATCGCACCGGAGGCCCTGAAGATTGAGGCAGGTTTCGCGCGAAGTGATCTGCGCGACGCCCATCTTGGCCTTGGTGATCTCGACAAGCGCGTGATCGAGCGCGCCGGTGGGGCAGGCCTTGACGCAGGGAATGTCCTCACACATCTCGCAAGGAACGTTGCGGGCCGTGAAATAGGGCGTGCCCAGCGCTGGCCCGTCGGCCCAGTCCGCAAGTTTCAGCGTGTCATAAGGGCAATCGCGGACGCAAAGTCCGCAGCGAACACAGGCCGAAAGAAATTCCTGTTCCGGCAAGGCGCCGGGTGGGCGCAATGCCTGGGTTGGTTTGGCCAGCGACTGCTCGCCGAAGGCGGCGAGCATGACGCCGCAGGCCGCAGCGCCGCCGCCAAAGCGCGCCATATCCTGCAACGCCTTCCGGCGTTGCGGATTGCTGGGAGCCTTGTTGTTGCCAGCGGCAGACATCGCGTCGATCCTCAGGCGCTGACCACGCGGCAGGCGCACTTCTTGTAATCTGTCTCCTTGGAGATCGGACAGGTCGCATCCAGCGTCAGCTTGTTGGCCAGCTGGCTCTCGTCGAAGAACGGGAAGTAGACAAGACCGCGCGGCGGCTTGTTGCGACCCTTGGTTTCGACGCGCGTCAGAACTTCGCCGCGCTTGGTCTGGATCTTCACAGTCTGGCCGCGGTTGAGCTTGCGGTCGATCGCATCATCGGGGTGCATGTAGAGCACGGCGGCCGGCATCGAACGATGCAGTTCCGGCACGCGCCGGGTCATCGAGCCGGAATGCCAGTGTTCGAGCACGCGCCCCGTGCAGAGCCAGAGGTCGAACTCCTTGTCCGGGCTTTCGGCGGGCGCTTCGTAGGGACAGAAGATGGCGCGCGCCTTCTTGTCCGGCTTGCCATAGAAGGAGACGCTTTCCCCGGCCTTCACGTAAGGATCATACCCCTCGCGGAAGCGCCACAGCGTTTCCTTGTTGTCGACCACGGGCCAGCGCAGGCCGCGGGCCTGATGGTAGCTTTCGAACGGCGCAAGATCATGGCCGTGGCCGCGCCCGAACTCGGCGTATTCCTCGAAGAGCCCCTTCTGGACATAGAAGCCAAAGGCGGTGGATTCCTCGTTGTCGAACCCCTTCTGGGTCTCCGTCGCCGGGAACTTGTTGACCTTGCCGTTGGCATAGAGAATGTCGAACAGCGTCTTGCCGCGATACTCCGGCTTCTTGGCGAGAAGTTCCTCGGGCCACACCTCTTCCACCTTGAAGTGCTTGGCAAATTCCATCGTCTGCCAGAGGTCGGATTTCGCCTCACCCGGCGCTTTCACCTGCTGGCGCCAGAACTGGGTGCGGCGTTCGGCGTTGCCATAGGCGCCTTCCTTCTCCATCCACATCGCGGTCGGCAGGATCAGGTCCGCAGCAAGCGCGGTCACAGTCGGATAGGGGTCGGACACGACAACGAAGTTGGCCGGGTTGCGGTAGCCCGGATAGCCTTCCTCGTTCATGTTCGGGGCCGTCTGCATGTTGTTGGTGCATTGCACCCAATAGGCGTTCAGCTTGCCATCCTTCAGCATCCGGTGCTGCACGACGGCGTGATAGCCGACGTTGCCGGGCAGGGTGCCGGCGGGCAACTGCCAGACCTTCTCGGTTTCCTCGCGATGCTTGGGATTGGTGACGACCATATCCGCCGGAAGCCGATGCGCGAATGTGCCCACCTCCCGCGCGGTGCCGCAGGCCGAGGGCTGGCCGGTGAGCGAGAACGGGCCGTTGCCGGGCTCCGAGATTTTCCCCGTCAGCAGATGCACGTTGTAGATCATATTGTTGACCCACGTCCCGCGCGTGTGCTGGTTGAAGCCCATCGTCCAGTAGGAAACGATCTTCTTCTTCGGGTCGGCATAAAGCTTGGCGAGACGCTCCAGCCGGTCCTTCGGCACGCCCGACATCTTGTGGGCATAGTCAAGCGTATAGGGTTCGAGCAGCCTGGTGTATTCCTCGAAGCCGATCTTGTCCTTCATCCCCGCAGGATCAAGCGCGCCGTCCTTGCCGGCCTTGTGCGAGGCGTTGACCGCCTTGACCTCAAGGGCATTGGTCGGACGCAGGCCGTAGCCGATATCTTCGACCGTGCGGGCAAACTCGACGTGCTTGGCGATGAAATCCTTGTTCACCGCACCGGATTTGATGATGTGGTTCTGAATGTAGTTGAGGATCGCCAGATCCGACTGCGGAATGAAGGTCAGCGTGTTGTCGGCAAGCTCGTAGGACCGGTGCTCGAAGGTCGACAGCACATGCACCTCCGCACCTTCATGCGTGAGGCGGCGATCGGTCAGGCGCGACCACAGGATCGGATGCATCTCCGCCATGTTCGAACCCCAGAGCACGAAGGCATCGGCGTGTTCGATGTCGTCGTAGCAGCCCATCGGTTCGTCGATGCCGAAAGTGCGCATGAAACCGGCAACCGCCGAGGCCATGCAGTGCCGCGCATTCGGGTCAAGGTTGTTCGAGCGCAACCCGGCCTTCATGAACTTGGAAGCAGCATAACCCTCCCAGATCGTCCATTGGCCAGAGCCGAACATGCCGACGGCCGAAGGGCCGT